>UQZM01000038.1 GCA_900545615.1 uncultured Collinsella sp. | reverse complement strand
GGACTTGCAGCGACGGACCTCAGGACACTCTTACACCACGTCTGCGCGCGCGACCGTCTAGTAAATATTTATTCCTCATTTTTATTTAGCGTGTGGATTATCTACTGTCAAAAAGGCAAAGCCAGCCGCTCGAGCTACCATCTACGGCCGAACTGGTGCTGAATACTCGCGATTTTGCACATCGCAACCAGGGGGACCCGCCCAAAGAGCGTCAAATACAGCGGGGGAACGCCCTATTCGATACCCTCGAGAAGCTCTGACACCGTCATGCCGAGTGCGGGCGCGATCTTAAATAGAACCTTGAGCGTGAAGTTTGCCGTTCCGTCTTCGATTCTGTCGAGATAGGGGCGGCTGATTCCTGCTGCCACACAAAAATCGACCTTGGAGATACCAAGGTCCCTGCGCGTCTCTTCGACCCGCCTGCCAAGAATCTGTTTCGCACGTTCGTCCATGCAGCCGAGTTTGAAATGGAGCCGAACAAAAACGTAAACTATAGTTTACGTTTTGCCGAATACACAGGAGTTTTCTATGTCGGATTCTTCGGTCCGCATGTACCGAGCCACGCTTCGCACAAACAGCGCGCCGCCCAAGCTCGTCGTCGTTGAAGCAGAATGCCTTTCTCCCGATGAGCGCACAGCATTTGCATTGCTATCAAGTCGCGTCGCCGCCGTTCTGGTCCCTTGCCCGGCGCAAGGTGAACTTGCCATCCAATGCCACGCGCACAGCTGCTCGCTCAATCAGGCTGTCGTAATCGTAACCAGCCAACGTGGCCTGCCGCTCCTTTTAGAAACCGGTATCGCGCTTGCCCTTCGGGGCGCCGGATACGAAAACGAGGCCGCCGCCGACATGGTCTTTAAACCACGATCGAGCGGCGGCCTCGCAGCAGCCATTGAATATGCGTGCAGGCTCGTTGCCTAAAAGGACAAGCTAGAAACCAAAGCCAAAGCCCGTTCCGGTAATCGCCGAATACATAAAGTAGACGTTGATTACATTGAGGAACACACCCGTGATGCAACCGTTGCGCAGGTAGCGCTCGCACACGATGCGCGCCATGGCGGCGGAGTCATCATTGTTTTTAGCCTGACGTCCCGCCGTAAAGTACGTTGCCACGCTCAGCAGCAGGTTGAGCACCGGAAGCGCCAACAGCTCGTAACTCTTGCCCCAGCGCATCACCTCACCGGCGGCATTAAACTTCGTTGCCACCTCGGGGCCAATGTTGGGGATAACACACGCTGCGACCACCAGCGGAAGCACCGCAAGCACCAGCAGCGCGATGCCCATGTAGCCGGCTTTTTTGCCGTATTTAAACATATGCGTCGTCCTTACACGTTAAAGCGGAAGTGCACGACGTCGCCGTCGGCCATGATGTACTCTTTGCCCTCGATGCGCAGCTTGCCGGCAGCCTTGGCGCCCTGCTCGCCGCCGAGCTCGATGTAGTCGTCGTAGCCAATGACCTCGGCCTTAATAAAGCCGCGCTCAAAGTCGGTGTGGATGACACCGGCGGCCTGCGGGGCGGTCGCGCCCTGACGAACCGTCCAGGCCTTGACCTCCATCTCGCCGGCCGTAAAGAACGACTGCAGACCAAGCAGCTTGTAGGCTGCCTGCGCGAGCACGTCCAGACCGGGCTGCTCCAGGCCCAGGCTCTCCAGGTAGTCGGCGGCGTCCTCGGGATCGAGCTCGGAAAGCTCGGCCTCGATCTTGGCGCAGATGGGCAGCGGCTTGACGCCGTCGATGGGCGCCAGGTCCTCGTTGAGCATATCCTCGTCTACGTTGGCCACATACAGGATGGGCTTCATAGTGAGCAGGAACAGGCCCTTGGCGGCGGCGCGCTCCTCGTCGGTCATCTCCATGGACGCGGCACGCTTACCCTCGTTGAGCCAGGCAAGCAGGCGCTTGGCAACCTCGAACTTGGGCATGAGCTCCTTGTCGCGCTTGGCCTCCTTCTCGAGTTTGGGCAGCTGCTTCTCGAGCGTGCCCATATCGGCCAGGATGAGCTCGGTCATGATGGTGTCGGCATCGCCGGCGGGGTCGACGAACTCGCCCGTGCGGCCCACCTCACGCATGACGTTGGGGTCC
This sequence comes from uncultured Collinsella sp., assembly GCA_900545615.1. GTDB lineage: Bacteria > Actinomycetota > Coriobacteriia > Coriobacteriales > Coriobacteriaceae > Collinsella. The sequence continues at coordinate 19,622 of UQZM01000038.1, read as the reverse complement.
TTAAAGTAGCGCACGACCTCGCAGATGGCGTCGGTCTCGCGGATGTTTGCCAAGAACTGGTTGCCCAGACCCTCGCCCTCGTTAGCGCCCTTCACCAGACCTGCGATGTCGACAAACTCGACCGTAGCCGGCACAATGCGACCCGGGTTGACGATGTCGGCAAGCTTTTGCAGGCGGCTATCGGGCACATCGACGATACCCACGTTGGGGTCGATCGTGGCAAACGGGTAGTTGGCGGCAAGGCCAGTCTTTTTGGTAAGCGCGGTGAACAGCGTCGACTTGCCCACATTGGGCAGGCCCACGATACCGATGGAAAGGGACACGACAGCTCCTTTTGGTACAGGTACTTCAAACTGCATAAGTATAGCGCCGCCGCGGCATCCAGGCGAATCCGGACGCCACGACGGCGCAGATGAAGCAGAGATTGGAGTCGCTGGCTAGTCCGCGAGCTTCTCCACCTGGTCGAGCATCTTATCGAGCTTGGCCTTTGCTTCGGCTTTTGCCTTTTGGACCTCTTCGTGGGCTTTGGCCTTCTGGGCAGCCTTTTCCTCGGCCTCGGGATCGACGACGACCAGATTGGACGCGTCATGCTCAACCAACTTGAGCGCATGCTCGGGGCACACCTTGACGCAGGCACCGCAGCCCAAGCAATACGTGGACTCCAACGCAAAGCGGCCGCTTCCCACCAAATCGCAGGCGAACGTGGGGCATACATTGACGCACTCGCCGCACGACGTGCACTTGTCAAAATCGCACTCCGGCGTGCTCACCTGCATGTTCTGGGCAAGCTCGGGATGGTTCTGCAGCGTCGAGAGCACCAGCTGCCGCCCGTGCGTGAGCGAACGGCGACGCTTGGTTGTCGTGGTGCCGCACATGGTGTTGAGCGTGCGCTCCAGCTGGGTAATCTGATGGCGATGTGCTTTGAGCTTCTGCGTCACCGAGGCCAGCGCCGCCGTCGCCGGGTTGAGCTTGGTCACCGTCAGGCCCGTGGTGCGGGCAATCTTTTCCATGTACTCCTTGCGCTCGTACTCGCGAAGCTTATGGCACTTGAGGCTCTTGGGGTCGACCTCCAAGCCCATACCCGTGCCAGACCACTCCTCGGCCTTCGCAATGGCCTCGCCCAGGATGTCCTCACCGCCGGTGTTGCGGCATTTATCGCACACGCCCAACGGCAGGTACACACTCACGTTGGGATAGTCGGCCAGTACCGAGAACCAGGTCTCGGCCGTAATATCGCCCACACAGGCAACGACGACCTCGTTTTCGCGCGGCATGCGCTTGAGGGCGCGCGTGCAGGTGACGTAAGCGGTCTCGTGGCTCGTGGCCGCCGAGACAATGTCGTCATACAGGTTTTTAGGCGCCAGGCGCGGCGAGATGATCGCCTCGGTCGGACAGGCAGCGGCGCACAGGCCGCACTTGCGACAGGAGTCGAGGATCTCGATGGCGTCTTCCTCGACCTCGATAGCGTTGACCGGGCACACATCCATGCACGCGGTGCAACCGCTCTTTTCGTTTTTGCAGGTCAGGCACGGAATGGTGTTGCCGCGCGGACGCTCCTTGTAGTCGGCAGGATTCCACTGCGGTGCCGACGGATCGAGCGCATCGGTCACGCCGCCAAGCGGGTTTTTAAGAAAGTCGAAACCCTTGCTGATCTCGATAATGTCATCAAACAGATCGTGTTCCTGCGCCATGCGCGGCCCCTCCCTGAGCAGTGCAAACAAGCAAGAGATAATGATACGCTATCGGCCCACACCTCGGGCAAATTACACGCGGCGCACCTTTGAGGCAAATTGCCTATGCCTATCGCCGCCTCGATTGCACAAGGTCGATCAAGCGCCTAGCTATGCCTCGCGCATGAGCTGCACGAGCTTTTGTCTGGTCACCTTGGCCTGTTCGTTAGCCATATTGCGTTCGTTTCTAAAGGCCGCATCTGCAACGCTCATCAGGTCGGCATCGGAAATCTCGTCAAGGCCCAGCTCCTCGAGCGTCGTCGGCAGACCGACGCGCTGGCAAAACTCGAGCACCTGATTAAGCTCGGGCGCACGCTCCAGGCGCAGCTGCACCACCAGGCCAAATGCCACGGCCTCACCATGCATGGCCTTGCACTCGGGCAGAATCGTCAGGCCGTTGGCTATGGCATGGGCAAGCGCTAGGCCACCACTCTCAAAGCCAACACCCGAGAGCAGAATATTGCACTCGATCAGGCGCTCAACCGCTGGCGATGTACGGCCCTTTTTGAGATCGCGCTTGGCAGCGACGCCGCACTCCATGAGTGTGTCATAGCAGGCACGAGCCGCAACCAAGGCCAAGTGTCCCGGCGCGCCACCGTGCTCGTTGGCGCCGTGCGCCGCGGCGCACGAACGCGCCTCGAAATACGTTGCCAGCGCATCGCCCATACCAGCGACCGTCATACGCAGCGGGGCCGCCGCGACCACGTTGGTATCGACCACGACCAAGTCTGGATTCTTCTCGAGCATCAGGTAGCGGTCGAACGACCCATCCTCGTGATACAGCACCGAAATCGCGCTGCACGGACCGTCCATCGACGCCGCCGTGGGACATACGCACAACGGCAACTCGGCATAAAACGCAACGGCCTTGGCGATATCGAGCATCTTGCCGCCGCCAATGCCCACCACCATGTCGCAATACTCGGCCCGGGCTTCCTTGGCCATTTCGACAACGGCATCTTCCGTACACGGACCGTTGTAAATCTTAAAGAACGGCTCGCTTAGATCTTCATCCAGAAATCCATCGACGATCTGCCTGCACAGCCGATCCTCGGTGCCCTGGTCAAACAAGACATAGGCAGCGCAGCCCAACCATGACAAATACCTGCCCTGACGCGAGAGCTCACCCGGCCCCTGAACATATCGTCCGGGACCGCCATAAACCATGGGAAGCGCCATACGAGAATCCGCCCTTTCATCAACAACAATTGGTGCAAAGCAACCTGACCCCTTTGCACCATAGCAAAAAGGGGCAAAGCCGTCTGCCGGCTTTGCCCCTTCCTTAGCTTGATTTACTCATCCATGAGATAGTAGTGGCCCAGCGCGTCGGCACCCAGGATGGCGTTTGCGACCATCTCGGGCGTCACCTCAAACGGCATGTTGCACATGGTGTCATCGGGCGCGCAGGCGGCCTCGGCAACAATCATGGCCTGCTCGCGCGTAAGCTCGGCAACGCCAAGTTCCTTCATCGTAACCGGCAGGCCCAGCTCAATGCAGAAGCCCAAGACTTCCTCGAGCTTCTCGGTCGGGGCATCCTCGAGTACCAGCTGGACGATGGTGCCAAAGGCGACCTTCTCGCCGTGATACATGCTGTGGCACTCGGGCAGCATCGTCAGGCCATTGTGGATGGCATGAGCAGCAGCAAGGCCCGAGCTCTCAAAGCCAATGCCCGAAAGCAGCGTATTGGCCTCAATGATATGCTCGACGGCAGGCGTCAGCGCACCCTTCTCCAGCGCGACCTTGGCCTTGACGCCATCGGCCATGAGCGTCTCATAGCAGAGCTTGGCGAGCGCCAGGCCGGCCATGCCGCCCTTGCCGCCGGCGCAAGTGCCGCCGTCGGCATCATGCGTCGCCTGGGCCTCAAAGTAGGTTGCGAGCGCATCGCCCATGCCGGAAACCGTCAGGCGCACCGGGCTCGCCGCGATAACCGTCGTATCCATCAGGACAATATTGGGGTTTGCCTTAAGGAAGAGATACTTGTCGAACTGGCCGTCGTCGGTGTAGAGCACCGAAAGCGCCGAACACGGTGCATCGGTCGAAGCAATGGTGGGGCAAATGATGACCGGGGACCCCAAGTAGTAGGCAACGGCCTTCGCGGTGTCGAGGATCTTGCCGCCACCGACGCCGACGATGATGTCGCAACCGTTGTCGCGAGCGAGCGCAACCAGACGATCGACCTCGCCCTTGGAGCACTCGCCGTTAAAGTCCTCAAACAGCAGCTCGGCCTTGGCCTCGGCAAAACCGCCCTCGATCTTGGCACCGACGCGCTTCTTGCCCGAAGGCGTCACGATGACGAGGGCCTTAGCGCCAAGCGGCTCGACATAGGAGCCGAGCTTGGCGAGCTCGTCCGGACCCTGGATGTACTTGCTGGGGCTATTGAAAAATGCAGCCATAACTATCCCATTCTCTAAAAGAAAAAAGAAAGGGGCTCCGTACGGATACGTGCGGAGCCCCTCGTTACGATAACAAGAGTCGATTAGAAATCGATGTCGGTGTCGTAGTAGCAGGCCTTGAGGATCTTCTCGAAGTCGGCAGCCTTGGTCTCACGCGGGTTCTCCGGCGTGCAGGCGTCCTGCTCGGCGTTCGCGGCGATCTCGGGCAGCTTGGCGAGGAACTCCTCCTCGGAAACCATCTGCGGGTTCTCGGCGTCGACCTTCACGCCACCATTCGCGTAATCCTTGATGGACTGCGGAATGTTGAGCTGGTCGTTGAGGTCGCGAATCTTCTGGACGAGTGCAGCGATGAGCTCCTCGTTGGTCTCGCCGGGAAGGTGCAGGATCTCCTTGGCCACGTAAGCGTAACGCTCGGCAGCACGGGGATCCTTGGAGTTCCACTGGATGACCTTGCCCAGGTACATGGCGTTAGCAGCACCGTGGATGATGTGGCCGTTCTCGAAGGCAGCACCGGTCTTGTGAGCCATGGAGTGAACGATGCCGAGCAGGCCCGAGGAGAAGGCGATACCGGCGATGCACTGAGCCTCGTGCATGTGCTGACGGGCCTCATGGTCGCCAGCATAGGACTTGGGCAGCCACTCGACGATCTCGCGGATGCCGTGCAGAGCGTTGGCATCGGTGAACATAGAGGCGCAGGTGGAAACGTAGGCCTCCATGCAGTGGGTCAGAGCGTCCATGCCGGTGTGAGCGCACAGCTTGGCGGGCATGGTGTAGGTGAGCTCGGGGTCGACGATGGCGACATCAGGGGTGATGTTGAAGTCGGCCAGCGGGTACTTGATGCCCTTGGCGTAGTCGGTGATGACGGAGAAGGCAGTGACCTCGGTAGCGGTACCGGAGGTAGAGGAGATGGCGCAGAAGTGAGCCTTCTGACGCAGCTCGGGGAAGCTGAACGGCTGGATGATGTTATCGAAGGACTCCTCGGGATACTCGTAGAAGACCCACATGGCCTTAGCGGCATCGATGGGCGAGCCGCCGCCGATGGCGATAATCCAGTCGGGCTCGAACTCGCGCATGGCCTCGGCGCCCTTCATGACCGTCTCGATGGACGGGTCGGACTCGACGCCCTCGAACAGCTTGACCTCGAAACCGCCTTCCTTAAGGTCGTTCTCGACGTCCTGCAGGAACCCGCCGCGGCGCATAGAGCTGCCGCCAGAAACGATGATGGCCTTCTTGCCCTTGAGGTTCTTCACCTCGTGGCGAGCGCCCTCACCAAAGTACAGATCGCGAGGATTGGTAAAACGTCCCATACTGTGCCTCCTAAACAAGCCCCTCTTAGACTTGCGTATATAACGGAGCACCCGATTGGCTCCGTTAGGACCGTTTTGCGCGTTGCCGGCGATGACAATGCGCGATGTCTGAACGTCTCAACGCTCAGACAAACACTATTTTACCGTTCTGGTTGGTCAGTTATTCACCTAAAGCCAACAATGATGAAACGTTTTTTCTATCCCTGAAGACCCTTGTGGGACATTCATACTCCCAAGCTGGGCAAACGTTTTATCAGGGTTGACTACATATCCCGGACAGGGCTGTGCCCCTCCAAAATGTGCCCCGTTCGCCGCCAAAAATCGACCGTTTACGGCACTGTGATACCACTCGGTCGTCCAAGGTGCCGACATTTGTGCGACATCCGTCTTCGTGGTGCAAAGGTGCAAGTCCAAGTGCGGCACCCCCGGTGTGCCACATGCGGGTAAACTAGAACCTTATATAAAGATATTTGAACCCTAACTGCAGCAAAGGAGGCCCCATGGCATTCGATCCCATTCAAGAGGATTGCCATCGCCTCGTTCTTGAGGCCTTGCGCCGCGACAATATCCCGCTCACTGACGGCCCCGCCGTCGAGCGTCTAATGGAGCAATTCACCCGCAACCCCGCGCCGCTCATCGTGCACGACCGCGACCGAGCTGGGCATCTGATCGCCAAGGTCGTCGAGGCTGTCGACTACCGCATCCCCTTTATCCCCGACGACGCCCAGGCAGAGCAAGAAGAGGCCGCTGCCGAGAACATGCTCCGCGAGGCAGCCGCGCTCGATCCGGCAAACTGGGATGCCCAGCGCATGCTGACGGCGCTCACCGCCGAATCCAACGAGGAATACGTACAGTATCTGGTGTCCAAGTGCGACGAGGTGGAGCACGATCTGGCGCTCAAGATCGCCTCGGCGCAGGACCCCTACGAGCGTGAGGCCGCAAGCGACCTGACCCGCCGTCCCTACCTGCGCTGGCTTGCTGCCTTGGCATCGCGCGCGCTCATTAGCGGCCGCTACCGCATGTCGCTGGATGCCGCGAATCGCAGCCTGGACTTTGCGCCCAACGACCCCGCTGGCGTCCGCCATACCGCGATGCTTGCCATGGCAAAGCTCGAATACCCTGCCGAGGAGCTCAAGCGTTTTCGTTCCGCCCACTCCGTACCCTATCTTGCCAACACGCCGCTGCGCCGCCGTCCCAAGGACGCAGAGCGCGACTTGGACCCGTGGACGCTCATCGCACTGATGAGCGCAGCCTGGCGCGAACTGGATTACGAGGGCGCCGAACACTACCTGCGCATCCTTGCGCGCTCATGCCCGCACGCAGCCGAAGCACTCTACTTCCAAACCGAGTTTCCCGATGGCATCTATGCCCGCGTCAACGTAGGTCCGGGCTCCACCGATGAGCTTGTCCTTGCCCTGTCCGAGGCGACGCCGGTGCTGCAGGAGGGCCTAGGCGCGCCCGACAACGCCAGCTTTGCCGCCTGGGTCGCCACCAACGACATCGTGCGCTCTCAGATCGACGAACGAATCCTGCGCGCGGCCGAACAGGGATTGCCGTTTAAGGGAGGAGACCTCTAATGGATCCGAGCGTCTACATCCCCGCCTATCTGGAGCGCACCTATCTGGCGTCGCACCCCGAACTCACCGATGCAGCACGCGAGCTTGTCCATAACGACATCAGCGCAAACCCCCACAAGTATGCGCAGACCGAGCATGCCCAAGCGCTGCTGTCCTATGCCGGCGTTCATCGTCACTTGCTTGACGAGCTTCGTCGCATCGAAGACATGGGCAGCGACGAGGAGTTTGAGCAGACGCGCAACCGTCTGTTCGACGATATGCGCGATGAGCTGCTCAAGATCGTCCGCGTCGATGCGCATGTCCTCGACGCCCAGTTGCTCGCCATCATCCTGGCGGACACGCCCGTCGATGCCTGCCTGGGCGACTTGATGAAGCTCGAGACGAGTACGGCCGACTACCTGCAACAGAGCGTGCCCGGGTTTGATATGGAGGCCCCGCACTACTGGGCTAATAATGTTTTGGCCGACGGTGTCACCGCAGCAGACCTTACCGTGAGCGAGCCGGCGCTTATTGGCTGGCTTCACACGCTCGAGGCCATCTCGCAGCTGTGCATGGCGAGTGCTCGTTACCGCGCCGCCGCCAACTATGCCCGTCGCGTCCTTAAGGCAGAAGGCTATCCCACCCGGGCCGCCGGCACCGTGTTGCTTGCCCTCGCCCGCTTGGAAGACCAGGACGGTTTTTTTGCCCTGGCACATCAGCTCGAAGAACAGATGGGGGCAGACGCACTCGAAAACTCTCCTTGGTACCTGCTCGCCCGCACGATTCTGCTGTTCAAAACAAACAAGATGCGCCCGGCGACGCGCGCGCTGCGTGAGTTCGCTAACCGTTGCGAGGGCGGCGCGTTCTTCTTGCTGAACCCCATGTACCAGACGCCGTATCTTCCCTGCCGACCCGAGCCGCACGACCCGTGGGATCTTTCGCACCAGGCCGTTTGGGAGGCCGACGGCATTATCTCGGATACTCCCGACTTTGCCCCCTGGGCCAACGCTTGTGAAGACGTATCGCAGCTTGCCCAGGAATTTGCGCGCCGTTACGGCTTTTAACGGCGCAAACGCCACGACCATGTCATTCACGTTAGGAACGGCTTCATGAACTTCCGCTCATCTCTCGCCTGCACCTCGAGCGATATCGCCCGCTGGGGGCTGCGCTCCGTCCTTAAGCGCCAGGGCGGCGTACTCCCCGGCCGCATCGCCATGAAGATCAACCCCGAGCTGCTGAGCGACCTCGCGGGCCTTGTCGACCGCAGCGTGGTGATCACCGGCACCAACGGTAAGACCACCACCTCCAACCTCATCGCCGACGCCGTTGCCGCCAGCGGCGCCACCGTGGTATGCAACCGCGCCGGCAACAATATGGAGCCGGGCGTGGTGGGCGCGCTGCTCGAGGCCCGCGGCGGCCTTAAGCACACCAGCAGCGGCAAGCGCGTGGGCGTTTTTGAGTGCGACGAGCTCTACACGGTGCGCGTCCTGCCCAAGCTCAAGCCGACCTACTTTGTGCTGCTCAACCTGTTCCGCGACCAGCTGGATCGCTACGGCGAGATCGACCACACCCAAGACGTCATCGCCCACGCGCTGGAGCTTTCGCCGGCAACGACGCTCATCTATAACGCCGATGATCCGCTGTGCGCCTCGATCGCCGCGCGCGTTCCCAATGCAAGCATCGCCTTTGGCATCGACGGCGCCACCAACACCGAGTCCGACCGCATTAGCGACTCGCGTTTTTGCTCACAGTGCAACGCACCGTTGGAGTACGACTATGTGCAGTACGGACAGCTTGGCGCATACCATTGCCCCTCGTGCGGCTGGACCCGCCCTGGGCTTGTCCGTCGCGTGACGAGCGTGGAGCTCGGCTGCGACGGCTACGGCTTTGACCTGGTCTTTGGATCTACGCCCGACGCGGCTGCCGTGCACATCGCCACACGCTACAACGGCCTGTATATGGTCTACAACGTAGCCGCAGCCTTCTTCGCCGCCCACGAGCTGGGCGTAGACACCGCACGCCTGCAGCCCACGCTCGACGCCTACGTGCCAGCAGGTGGTCGCATGGGCCGTTGGAATATCGCCGGCCGTACCGTCGAGGCCAATCTGGCCAAAAATCCCGTGGGCTTCGATCGGCAAATCCAGTCCATCAAGACGGCAGGCGGCAGGCTCTGCGCCTTTTTCCTGAACGACAACGATGCCGACGGCCACGATGTATCGTGGATCTACGACGTCGACTTTGAGCGCATCGCCAACACACCGGGACTTGTCGCCTTTGCCGGCGGCACGCGCGCACACGACATGCAGGTGCGCCTCAAGTACGCCGACATCGATGCCGCGATTATCTCGGACGTCGCGCAGGCAATTGGCGCCGTGGCAGGTGAGGAGGCTGGCGACACTTTCTATGCCGTCGCCAACTACACGGCCTTTCCGCCGCTGGTCAAGGAGCTCGACGAACTTAAGGGCACCGATGCGGCTACGGTTGCCGCCCACGCTGCAACGTGCGCCGATGGCAGTGCCGTCCCCGTCGGTGTCGCGCCGACCGAGCTCTCGCGCCCGCTGCGCATCGTCTATCTGTACCCCGATGCCCTCAACCTCTACGGCGACGGTGGCAACGTCATCGCCCTCGAGCGCCGCTGCACCTGGCGCGGCATTCCCGTGCGCGTGAACGAGGTCCGCATGGGCGAGTCGCTCGATCTCGCCGACGCCGACATCGTCATGATGGGCGGCGGCTCCGATCGCGACCAGCTGGCCGTGGCGCATGAGCTGCTCGCTCAAAAAGACAAGGTTGCGGCTTATGTTGAGGACGGCGGCTCGCTGCTTGCTATCTGCGGCAGTTATCAGCTGCTCGGCCGTTCGTACTATATGGGCGAGAATCGCATCGAAGGTCTGGGTGTCATTTCCGTCGAAACCGTGCGCGGTTCTGACCGCCTAATCGGCAACGTCGCCGTCAAGACCGACCTGGCGCCTGAGCCCTTTGTGGGATTCGAGAACCACGGCGGCCGCACCCTGCTCGATACAGAGGCCACGCCGCTCGGAACGTCCGTCGTTGCGGGCACCGGCAACAACGGCGACGATGGCTTTGAGGGCATCATCTACAAGGGCGTCATCGGCACGTACCTGCACGGACCAGCGCTACCCAAGAACCCTGAACTCGCCGACTGGCTCATCGCCCACGCCCTCGAGCGCCGCGGCGATGCGCAGGCCACAGCCCTGCTGCCGCTCAAGCCCCTCGACGACATCTACGAGCGCGCCGCCCACGACGCCGCCATGAAGCTCCTCCCCTAACGCCCCGCCACCACAAAGGGACAGGCACCTTTGTGGTGGTTTTGACCCGCCCCAGCGGTTTGTCTCAATCTGTAACATTTAGACCGTTAAAAGTCGTCTTGCTGTTACAGAATGAGATGTTCGTCCCGACATCCGCCTTTTGTCTCGATCTGTAACAGATAGAGCCGATTTGCCCGCCCAGATGTTACAGATTGAGATATTTGAAAATCGGAGTAGAAGCCTACTCCTTTGTGGTGGTTTTCCAGTTTGCCAACGATATGCGCGCCGGCAAAAAAGTCTGCTATACTCTTTCCCGCTGTCCCCATCGTCTAGCGGCCAAGGACGCCACCCTTTCAAGGTGGATATCGCGGGTTCGAATCCCGCTGGGGGCACCACAGAATCTGAGAAGCCCGTTACCAATTCGGTAGCGGGCTTTTTGCTACCGATATGCCGGGATTCGAAGCCGACAGGGTGCGGAGCTGAGGAAACGCGAAGCGTTTTCCAGCGCAGCACGCAAGGAGCGGAGCGACGCAGCGAAGGCGGGCGGCGCCAGCCGCACGCGGACATCCCGCTGGGGGCACCATTTAAACTGAGAAGCTCGTTGCCCTTGCGGTGACGGGCTTTTTGCTATCCATGTGCCGGGGATTCGAACCCCGAGGGCATAAAATCACACTGCCATCCAAGGGCCCGTGGTCAAAAAATAGCAAATATGAGTACTGTTACCAATTTAGTAACAGCGATTGCATATCACCAGAAGGCGATTTAGACGCCAGGAATCCTACGGCGGAAGAATTGCAGGCTTTTATCAGCTAAGTACTTGGACATATGTTGCGTAACACAGCATATTTTACAAAAAATAATGCTACAGCACTTGTGACAGTACTCATATTTGACGTTTTTTGCCCACGACCCCTTATTGCGTGGGTGAATCAGTTGCAAAACGGGCTTCAAAGCGCCCTTCGCAATCAAAAGGCCGGGGTCCGCGTAATGCGGACCCCGGCTTTCAACCGTGACGGTATGTTGTCCCAATCCTACACGTAGAACAGGATGTCGTCGTAGGTCGGAACCGGCCAGTAGTCGGCGGCCACGATCTCCTCCATGGCATCCACGGCGGCGCGCAGCGTATCCATAGCGGGAACGACCTCGTGTGCATACACATTGGCCTGCTCCTGACCATCGAGGGCTTCGGCCTTCTGATGCACGGCGTCGAGCGCCTTGATGGAGTCGTTGATGGTAGTGATGCCGTTGCAGAGCTTGTTGAGCGTGTTCTGCTCGCACTGCATGGCGGCCTCGGCACCGGCGGCACGAATAGTCTCAAGGCCCTTAGCGACCTTGGTGGCATAGGCGGTAATGACCGGGCGATAGGTACGACGCGCCTCGCGAACCATCGTGGTGGCCTCGATGTTCATGAGCTTGTTGTACTTCTCGAGCTTGCAATCGTAGCGGCACTGGGCCTCGGCCTTGGTCAGGACACCCGTCTCCTCAAAGAGCGCAATGGCCTTATCGGAAACAAAGGCGGGCAGGGCGTCGGCCGTGGTCTTGTTGTTGGCAAGGCCGCGCTTCTCGGCCTCGACGGGCCACTCGTCGGAGTAGCCATCGCCGGAGAAGAGGATACGCTGGTGGTCGGTCAGGACCTTCTTGCAGTACTCGAGCGCGGCGTCCTGGAACTCATCCTCGGGCGTACCCTCAAGCGCGTCGGCGAAGGACTTGAGCGACTTGGCCACGGCGGCATCGAGCACCAGGTTGGAGTCGGAGACGTTCTGCTCGGAGCCGCAGGCACGGAACTCAAACTTATTGCCGGTAAAGGCAAACGGGGAGGTGCGGTTGCGGTCGGTGTTGTCCTGCATCAGCTTGGGCAGGGTATCGGCGCCCAGGTCGAGCACGCCGCGCGTGGCATGGACGGAAGCCTTGCCATCGATGATCTTCTCGACGACCTCGGTAAGCTGGTCGCCCAGGAAGATGGACATAATCGCCGGAGGAGCCTCGTTGGCGCCCAGACGATGGTCGTTGCCGGCCGAGGCAACGGAGGCACGCAGGAGCTCCTGATAGTTATCGACGGCCTCGATCACCGCGGTGAGGAAGACGATGAACTGCAGGTTGTCGAGCGGGGTGTCGCCCGGATCGAGCAGATTCTCGGACTCGGTGCCAAGCGACCAGTTGTTGTGCTTGCCCGAACCGTTGATGCCCTCAAAGGGCTTCTCGTGCAGCAGGCAGACCAAGTCGTGGCGGGAGGCGATGAGCTTCATCTTCTCCATCATGACCAGATTCTGGTCGATGGCCTCGTTGACCTCGCCATAGACCGGTGCGAGCTCATGCTGGCAGGGAGCAACCTCGTTGTGCTTGGTCTTGGCGGGAATGCCAAGCGCCCACAGTTCATCGTCCAGGTCCTTCATATAGGCCGAGACGGTGGGGCGGATAGCGCCAAAGTAGTGCTCCTCGAGCTCCTGGCCCTTGCAGGGAGCAGCACCAAAGAGGGTGCGGCCGGTGATGACCAGGTCCTTGCGCTTGCGGTAAGCGTCCTTCTTGATCAGGAAGTACTCCTGCTCGTCGCCCACGGAAGGAACGACCTTCTTGGGGGTCTTGCCAAACAGCGCCAAAACGCGCTTAGACTCACGCGAGAGCGCGGTCATGGAACGCAGCAGCGGGGTCTTCTTGTCCAGGGCCTCGCCCGTGTAGGAGCAGAAAGCCGTGGGGATGCACAGGACATCGTCCTTGATAAAGGCGGGGCTAGTGGGATCCCAAGCGGTGTAGCCACGGGCCTCGAAGGTAGCGCGCAGGCCGCCGTTGGGGAAGCTCGAGGCATCGGGCTCGCCCTGGATGAGGTTCTTGCCCGTAAACTTGGTAATGGCGGTGCCGTCGTGGTTGGGCTCCAGGAAGCTGTCGTGCTTCTCGGAAGTAATGCCCGAAAGCGGCTGGAACCAGTGCGCGTAGTGCGTCGCGCCCTTGGAGATGGCCCAGACCTTCATGGCGTGGGCAACGGCGTTGGCCACATCCAGGTCGAGCGGCTCACCGCCCTCGAGGGTTGCAGCAAGGCGCTTCCAAATGTCCTTGGGGAGGTAGTCCTTCATGACTTCCTCAGAGAACACCATGGTCCCGAAGCGGTCAGTAAGATCGGCCATACGGAACTCCCTTCGTATCGGCACCGCGTGAGAAGCGGTGTTGATTACTAACGAACGAGTCATAGCTTAGACTCGCCGTGTTTCCGCGACATTACCGTTATGTTGCTGTCGCGAAACCAATCAATGAGGTTACCGCATCACAGCGGCGCTGCCGCCCTTAATGGCCAATCAACTGTATAAATTGCAGACCTCTCCCCATAGTTTAAGGGTAGTCAATTTGGGATGGGGCTCTATTAACTGGTATTTCGCATCAAATACCATTCAATATAGCCCCATCCTAGATTGACCGCTCTGTTATAGGAAATGCCGATAGCAAAGCATTTTCGATTGGTATCCCCAAATAGCGAGTGAAACTCCACCGTGACACAGTGGTGCTGTAGAATCCTTAAAACACATCACACTATTGCGTATCTAAAGGAGCACGATATGCGCGTCGACGAGGTTTTTAAGCAGGCAGCATCCCAGGGCACCGCACCCGTTTCGTTTGAGATGTTCCCGCCCAAGGGCGAGCTTACCCTCGACACGGCTCGCGAGGTGGCAGGCAATCTGTGCAAGCTTTCGCCGAGCTTTGTCTCGGTCACCTGCTCTGCCGGCGGCTCGGGCAACGGCGCCACCACCGCCCCCATCGCACATATGATTACGAGCGAATTCGATACACCCTCGGTGGCACACCTTACCTGTGTGGGCCGCTCGCACGCCGATATCGCCGCCAAGATCGACGAGTATCGCACCGCCGGCGTTGAAAACATCCTGGCCCTGCGTGGTGATCTTCCCGCTGGCGCGACCGAGGACGACAAGCCCGCCTCTGACTACGCCTACGCCCGCGACCTCATCCCCGAGCTCGTCGACGCCGGCTTTTGCGTGGGCGCCGCAGCCTACCCCGAAGGCCACATTGCCTGCGAGGATCTCAACCTCTCGGTCGAGCACCTCAAGCAAAAGCAAGACGCCGGCGCGAGCTTCTTTGTGACACAGCTCTTCTTTGATAACGAGTGCTTCTATCGCTTCCGCGAGCTTGCCGACAAGGCCAGCATCACTGTGCCCATTACTGCGGGCATCATGCCGTTTATGGGCAAGTCGCAAATCAGCCGCATGGTCTTTATGTGCGGCGCATCGCTGCCCTCCCCCGTCATCAAGATTCTCGCCAAGTACGAGAACGACCCCGAGAGCCTGCAGGCAGCCGGTGTAGATTATGCCGCCCGCCAGCTTTGCGACCTCAAGGAGCACGGTGCCGACGGTCTGCACCTGTACACTATGAACCGTCCTGCAATCGCCGCGACCATTATGGAGCGCCTGGGGTAATGGAAAAACCGCACGTCGATACAACCGTTGTTGAAGTGCCGGCCGACCTTGCGTCGCCGGCGCTTTACCGTATCGACGCTGCCCACCGCCCTCGTGTCGACCGTGCCGAGATGCTGCGGTATCTGGGCTACGGCGGCCAGCAGATTGAGCCCGAGCTGTCACGACGAATTGAGCTTGTAGTCGAGCGCCTAGAGCTGGATATCGAGCCCCGCGGCGTGCGACGCGTGTTTGCCGTCGATGCCACGGGCGTCGACGAGCAGGGCGAGCCCTGCATCCGCTTGGTTGGCACCAATGTTGAGCTGCGGGGTCGTGATATCTATCGACATCTCAAAGACGCCCGCCTGGCGGCGCTCATGGCCTGCACCCTCGGGATGTCTGCCGAACGCCGTCTGCGCACCACGGGAGCCCAGCAACCCCTGGAAGGCGCCGTGCTCGACGCCGCATGCTCTGCCTATGTGGAGGCCGCCGTCGAGCAGATGGACCAGCAGGTCAAGGCTGCAGCCGCTGCACACGGGCTCGCCGGCAACTGGCGCTTCAGTCCCGGCTATGGCGACTGCCCGCTCTCTGCCCAGCGCTCGATCGTGGATGCACTCAATGCCACGCGCCTCATTGGACTTACCGTCACCCCCACCAGCCTGCTCATGCCCACCAAAAGCGTGACCGCGGTGATTGGTCTGTTCGACGGCGAAGTCCACGACGCCCAGAGCCGCCCCACCTGCAATATCTGCCGCATGCGCGAGCACTGCCGCTTCCGCGCCGCCCACACCACCTGCTATTCCAGCCATTAGGAGCCATCGATGTTTACTCCGCTTATCACTCATGATCTGGACGGTGCCGCGCTGGCGGCACCCGTCAATGCTGCGCGCTGCAACGGTGCCGCGTACAAAACGCGCACGATCGATGACCTTCGCATTAAGGACGATCGCCTGCGTGCCGCCATCGAGGGCACGGGGCACCTGCTGTTTGACGGCGGCATGGGCACCATGCTGCAGGCGGCCGGCATGAAGGCCGGCGCCCTGCCCGAGCTGCTCAACTTTGAGGAGCCCCAGGTTATCACTGATATCCAACGTCAATATGTCGAGGCCGGCTGCGACGTGATCACCGCCAACACCTTTGGCGCCAACGCCCACAAGCTCGACGGTGCCGCCACCGTGGCAGATGTCTTTGCCGCGGCCGTCACCTGCGCCCGCGAGGCCGGCGCCCGCTACGTCGCCGGCGATATCGGCCCCATCGGCGCGTTGCTTCGTCCCTTAGGCACCCTCAGCTTTGACGAGGCCTATGACCTCTTTGCCGAGGAAGTGCGCGCCGGCGTCGACGCGGGCGTGGACCTCTTTATTATCGAGACTATGACCGACCTGGCCGAGATCAAGGCGGCCGTCCTCGCCTGCCGCGAGAACTCCGACCTGCCCGTCTTTGCCACCATGACCTTTGAGGAGGACGGCCGCACCTTCCTGGGCACGAGTCCCGAGGTTGCCGCCATCACGCTCGATGCCATCGGCACCGACGTTTTGGGCATCAACTGCAGCCAAGGACCGGCCGAGCTCCGAGGACTCGCCGCACGTATGCTCACCGTTACCGACAAACCCGTTATGGTGCAGGCCAATGCGGGACTCCCCCATGTGGACGACGACGGCAACACCGTCTTTGATATCCAAGCCCCCGAATACGCCAAGGCCGTCGCCGGCATGATCGAGGACGGCGTGAGCGTCGTGGGCGGCTGCTGCGGCACCACGCCGGCGCACATGGCAGCACTGCGCACGCTTATCGATAACCACACGCCCAGTCCGCGCCACCGCAAGCCCAGCATGTCGGTCACAAGCGCCCAGACCGTGGTGGACCTCCCCTGCGATGGCCACAAAATCGCCGTCATCGGCGAGCGCATCAACCCCACCGGCAAAAAGCGCCTGCAGCAGGCCCTGCGCGACGGCGATCTGGACTACGTGGTGAGCCAGGGCATCAGCCAGCAGGAGCAGGGCGCCGACATCCTGGACGTCAACGTGGGCCTGCCCGAGATCGACGAGGTCAAGATTATCCAACAGGCGACCGAACAGCTCCAGGGCTCCACGCTCCTGCCGCTGCAGATCGACTCCACCGATCCTGCAGCCGTCGAGGCCGCCGTGCGCCGCTACGCCGGCAAGCCCATCATCAACTCGGTCAATGGCAAGCAGCAGATCATGGATGAGATCTTTCCGCTGGTCGCCCACTACGGCACCAACGTTGTCGGCCTTACGCTCGACGAAGGCGGCATCCCCGATACCGCCGAGGCCCGCTTCGCCATCGCCGAGCGCATCGTGGCCGAGGCTGCCCGCTACGGCATCGGACCGGACCGCATCCTCATCGACTGCCTGGTCATGACCGCCTCGACCAATCAACGCCAGGCCGAGCAGATCCTGCGCGCCATGTCCCTGTGCAAGGAACGCCTGGGCGTCAAATGCGCGCTCGGCGTGTCGAACATCAGCTTTGGCCTGCCTGCCCGCCCGCTGCTGGGCTCGGTCTTTTTGGCCGCCGCTTTTGGCGCAGGCCTGGACGCCCCCATCATGAACCCGGGTTCCAAGCGCTTTATGGACACCGTCTACAGCTATCGCGTCCTGAGCGTTGAGGACGAGGGCTCGACCGGATACATCGAGCGCTACGCCGGCTGGACCGATCCGTACAAAATCGCCGCGAACCCGGTAGCGGCCCAGGCGGCATCGACCGACACTGCACCCACTGCTGGCACCGCCGGCACAGACGGCAACGACGACCCGATCCGTCGCATGGTCGTCTCGGGCCGCAAAGGCGAGATCGCGGCCGAGACCGAGCGTCTGCTGGCAGACCACGACGCCATGGACCTCATCAACAATCACTTTATCCCCGCCCTCGACGAGGTTGGCGTCCTCTTTGACCAGGGCAAGTTCTTCTTGCCGCAGCTTATGGCCTCGGCCGAGGCCGCGCGCGTGGGCTTCGACACCATCAAACGCCTGATGCCCGCCGGCGAGATCGCCGACAAGGGCAAGATCTGCGTGGCCACCGTCAAGGGCGACATCCACGACATCGGTAAGAACATCGTCAAGATGCTGCTCGATAACTACGGCTATACCGTCTTTGACCTAGGCCGCGACGTCGATCCGCAGGAGGTGCTCAAGACCGTACAGGAGCGCGACATTAAGCTCGTCGGCCTCTCGGCGCTTATGACCACCACCGTCGTGGCCATGGAAGAGACCATCAAGCTGCTTCATGCCGAGGTGCCGGGCGTCAAGATCATCGTAGGCGGCGCCGTACTCACCCCCGAATACGCCAAGCAGATCGGCGCGGACTACTACGCCAAGGACGCCGCCGAAAGCGCTCGTATCGCCGAAGAGGTCTTTGGGCAGTAACACAACGGAAACAACCGAGCACCAAAACGTGCCGCATGCGCCACTTGGCACGTGCGGCACGTTAGAATAGATAAGACTATGCTCGTTTTGGCAGATAGGAGCGCAAGGATGGCGATCACGCCCGCAGAAATCGCGGAAACCCGCGGCATGGTTGAGGAGCAGAACCTCGACATCAGGACCATCACCATGGGTGTTTCGCTCATGGGTTGCGGTGACGAGAACCTCGACCGCATGTGCACGAAGATCTACGACCACGTGACGCACACGGCTGAGCATCTGGTCGAGACCGCCGAGAACCTCGAGCGCGAGTACGGTATCCCCATCGTCAACAAGCGCGTTTCCGTCACCCCGGTGGCGCAGATCGCCGCGTGCTGCAAGGATGAGGACCTCACCCCCATCGCGCATGCCCTCGACCGCGCGGCAGAGACGCTCGGCATCGATTACCTGGGCGGCTTCTCCGCACTCGTCCAGAAGGGCATCGGCAACGCCGACCGCCGCGTCATCCAGTCAATCCCGCAGGCGCTCGCCACCACGAGCCGCGTCTGCTCCAGCGTCAACGTCGCCAGCCTGCGCGCCGGTATCAACATGGATGCCGTGCTCATGGCCGCCCAGACCATCATCGATGCCGCTAAGCTTACGGCAGATGAGGATTCCGTCGGCGCTTCCAAGTTTGTCTGCTTTGCCAACATGGTCGAGGACTCCCCGTTTATGGCGGGCGCCGTCCACGGCGGTGGCGAGGCCGACGCCGTCATCAACGTAGGTGTCTCGGGCCCCGGCGTTATGGCTGCAGCCCTGGAGACGCTCCCCGACTCCGCCTCGATGATGGAAGTCGCCGAGAAGATCAAGCAGACCGCCTTTAAGATCACCCGTGCGGGCGAGCTCATGAGCCGCGAGGCCGCCCATCGTCTGGGTGTCGAGAAAGGCATTGTCGACCTGTCGCTGGCTCCCACGCCTGCCATCGGCGACTCCGTTGCCCGCATCCTCGAGATCATCGGCGTGGGCACCTGCGGTGGCCCCGGCACGACCTGCGCGCTCGCCATGCTCAACGATGCCGTCAAGAAGGGCGGCGTCATGGCCAGCTCCAGCGTGGGCGGTCTCTCCGGCGCCTTTATCCCCGTGTCCGAGGATGCCGGCATGATCGCCGCCGTCGAGGCCGGTGCGCTTTCGCTTGAGAAGCTCGAGGCCATGACCTGTGTGTGCTCCGTCGGCCTGGACATGATCGCCATCCCCGGCGACACCCCGGTCGAGACCATCGCCGGCATCATCGCCGACGAGATGGCCATCGGCGTCATCAACAACAAGACCACGGCCGTCCGCGTGATCCCCGCCATCGGCAAGGGCGTGGGCGACTGCGTCGAGTACGGCGGCCTGTTCGGCCGTGCGCCCATCATGCCGGTGAACCCCAACGCCGGCACCGTGCTTGCCCACCGTGGTGGTCGATTCCCGGCGCCGCTGAACTCGCTGAAGAACTAGCTGAGGGGTTCGGGCGAGGAGCCCCGGGGAGGGCAAATATATAAGGTCGCCTGCTCGGACAGTCCTGACTCGCACGGAGAGCACATTAAGTGCTCTCCGGCTCGTGCGGAACTCGCGATCGAC
>UQZM01000037.1 GCA_900545615.1 uncultured Collinsella sp. | reverse complement strand
CGCACATGTGCGGATGAATGTGGGAAGTGTTCGGATGAAGTTGATAATCAAGGATAAGCTGACGATAAGCAGTTGGGCATACGGCTTTGGAGTAAAGTATCCCAAGCCAACGATTCTGGAACGATTTTTCGAGAAAGGTGCCCGCGTGCTCAAAGCAGTCGTTTTCGATATGGACGAAACGCTTCTTAGCATCAACCTCAACGCGTTCATCCTTCGATATTTTAAGGATGTCTCTTCGATGCTCGCGGATATCGGGCGCCGCAGCCGCGGTGGCACGATGGCACGCCTCGGCACCATCCTGGTCGACCTCAACGCCAATCGCCGCAGCAGCACGGACAATCGCACCAATCTTGAGTTTTACCGCACCGAGGTTGAGCGCCGATGCGGCATCTGCCTCTCCGATCCCCTCATCTACGAGGCGTTTACCTACTACGACCGCGAAGTGCTTCCGTACAAGAACGACGATGTCATCAACGCCCACGCCATGCCGGGCGCACACGCCGCTCTCCAGGCCGTACAGGACGCAGGACTGCGCTGCGCGCTCTTTACCAACCCCAGCTTTCCCCAGGGGGCCATCGAGTGCCGCATGGGTTGGGGCGACCTGGCCGACGCCCCCTTTGAGCTCGTCACGCACATGGGAAACACCACCCGCTGCAAGCCCGATGCCACCTACTATCTCGAGCAGCTTCAGGTGATGGGGCTCGAGCCACACGAGGTCCTTATGGTGGGCAACGACCCCAAACGCGACTTCCCGTCCCCCGATTGCGGCATCCAAACCGCCTTTGTGGGCCAGGGCAAGCCCAGCCGAGCCACCTGGCGCGGAACCATGGAAGACTTCGCCCGCGACTTTAACGCCGTAATCGAAGCCTTCTACGAACACCAAGTAGCCGACGAACTGTCGTAGGACCCCTCGCTCCAAACCAAATATCGCCGCAGGTTGAGCACAAGTCAGCGAAAATGCCCCTAAGCGAGCAATGTGCCTTGAAAGAGGAGGGCATAGGCCTTCTGGCCATGCCCGACGATTGAAAGGCAGATTGCCGCTTAGGGGCATTTGCAGCGTCGACCGGTTACGCGGTTTGGTAAAACCGCGTAACTAGCACACCTGGGTTTTGCCGATCATGATGTTGAGGATCTCGATGTCGGTGTCCTTCATGCCCACGCGGCCTACGTAGCCCATACTGGCGATTGTTTGCTCAACGGTATCTTGGATCAGGCCCTCACCGGCGCGGAAGCCGCGACCCTGCATGGCCATATCATGGCCCAGAATCGCCGCATCGACGGCAGCCGAGATCTTGGCGGCACAGCTCGCCTTGGCGCCGTCGCACACGATGCCGCCCACGTTACCGAGCGTGTTCGAGACGGTCGCGCCAATCTGTTCGCGCGTGCCACCGCACAGCCAGGTAATCGCAGCGCCGGCGCCGCACGCAGCGCAAATAGCACCGCAAAACGCCGAAAGCGCACCAATATAGCTCTTGATATGCACGGCGATAAGATCGGACAGCATCACGGCGCGCACCAGGCGCTCGTGGTCGCAACGCAGGTACTCGGCATACTCCATGACGGGCAATGCGCAGGTAATGCCCTGATTGCCCGAGCCGCACACAATGGCGACCGGCAGCGCGCAACCGTTCATGCGGGCGTCGGACCCGGCGGCCGCACGGGCACGGGCGCGGCAGGCGACGTCATCGGCACGAGCACCCAGCAGCGTACGGCCCACCTCGGCGCCCCAAGCGTGCGCGAGACCCTCGGCACTGATCGCGCCATTCAGCTCAATCTGACGCTCAACGGCAGCGCGGGCGTCCTCAATGTCACCGTCCTCGATAAAGTCGATGATGGTCTCGATCGACATGGGCGTGTCGGCGTTATCTGCCGCACGCTCGGCCACCACGCGCTCGGCGCAGGCGGCGCACTCCCCCGCCGACTTACCGCATACCGGAATACCGTCGAGCGTATGGCACGTGACATTAGTGTGGTGATCGGTAATCTCGACGACCGCGGTATGGCCCCCGGCCGTCGCAGTCACCTTGATGTAGAGGTTGGGCACACCCTCGACAAGCGACACATCGCAGTAGTCCGCATCGGCAAGCAGCTCGGCCACGCGGGCGCGGTCCGCGTCATCGACGCTCTCGAGCACCTCGAGCGCGCTCTTGGCGTCGCCGCCCACGGCACCCAGCACGGCCGCGGCCTCAATACCGTGCATACCGCCCGAGTTGGGCACGGTCACGCTCTTGACGTTCTTGATGATGTTGCCCGAGCAGGCAACATCCATATGATCGGGTTCGCAACCGAGCGTCTGGCTCGCCAGCGCCGCTGCATAAGCAACGGCAATGGGCTCGGTGCAGCCGAGTGCACAAACAAGTTCGCGGTTCAAAACATCGCAAAAAGCGGCATCACGAAGGGAATCGGCAGGCATAGGTATCTCCTACTTGTATAACGGGCTGGGCTCTCAATAATAATTAGCTCTTTTATTTGATAACAATGCATCAAAAACCGCAACCCAGGTTCCGGTAGACGGCATTCAGGCGCAAACTGACGGCATTCATTCATGAGAAACCGGTCTTGTTGCATGCTAAAGCGTTTGACCAAAAAACGCCCAAGCGTTTACACAAAAGTCGCGCTATCATGCAGTCGAACGCGGTAAAACCTTTAGCAATCTCGCCGCACAGACCAGAGAGGAACTATCCATGAAGATCGGTATCGGTAACGACCACGCCGCCGTCGAGCTCAAGAACATCATCTCCGAGCACCTGAAGGAGCGCGGCTGCGAGGTCGTGAACTTTGGCACCGACACCTCCGAGAGCTTTGACTACCCCATCGCCGGCTACAAGGTGGGTAAGGCCGTTGCCAACGGCGACGTCGATCTAGGCATCCTGATCTGTGGCACCGGCGTCGGTATCAGCCTGGCTGCCAACAAGGTCGAGGGCGTACGCGCCGTCGTGTGCTCCGAGCCCTTCAGCGCCAAGCTCTCCCGCATGCACAACAATACCAACGTGCTCGCTTTTGGCGCCCGCGTCGTGGGCTCCGAGCTCGCCAAGATGATCGTCGACGAGTGGCTCGACGCCGAGTTTGAGGGCGGTCGTCACGAGCGTCGCGTTAACCTCCTCAACGAGATCGATCACACGCGCGCCCTTAAGATCGTCGACGAAGCCTAAACTATTCAGTGCCACAAGCTAACAGCAGGGGCCCGCTCGGAACACATGTCCGAGCGGGCCCCTGCATAGATTTTGGAATAAAAGGGCGCCGCGGATGGAGTTCCGCGGCGCCCAAGCCACACGCTAACAGCTTTAAGGAGTCAAAGCTGGTTTAGCCAAAGAAGCGCTTGATCTCAATCTCGGCGTTCTCCAGGCAGTCGGAGCCGTGGATCACGTTGGCGTTGACATCGACGGCAAAGTCGCCGCGGATGGTACCAGGAGCAGCCTCAAGCGGGTTGGTAGCGCCCATGAGGGTGCGCATCTTAGCAACAGCGGAGAGACCGGAAACGACCATCTTGACGACCGGACCGCTCGTCATAAAGTCGCAGAGACCGCCAAAGAAGGGCTTGTCGGCCAGATGGGCGTAGTGCTCCTCGACGGTAGCGCGCTCGAGCGTGGTCATCTCCATGCGCTCGATGACAAGGCCGCTGCGCTCAATGCGAGCAACGATCTCGCCGATCTTGCGGTCGCGCACGGCGTCGGGCTTAATCATGATGAAGGTCTTCTCGATAGCCATAAAAGTAGCCTTTCAAGTAGGTTCGCGCGTGCCCAAGTCCCATTCCGGCACCCGCCTGGACTGCATCGTAACAGAGTTTTAGCTGCAGTTAAACAAAAAGCTGTTTATTGAAACGTTGCAATTTATTAAAGCGCTCCATATGTGTCACTTCTGTTTCGAAGCCCGATTAGAGTACCATCCGACCGCCCATCAACCGCGCCGAACAGAGCAGGCGGTCGGTTGCCGCCCGCGAACGTATCCCCTTCACAACCTGCCCAAAGGTCCTACAGAAGTTCTCGACAAGCCCCTCCCCCATAGCAACAAAATACGGGCTCCCACATCAGCAGGCGCCCGTAAAGCGAAAACGATTTATCAATACATGGCCAAAACGGCTTCAGCCAAACCTCTACTTTGCCCCGTGACCCATCTCGACGACCTTGGTCAGCGATCCAAACACGCCCTCGTCAGCCACGAGCTGTGCCTCGGCACGCTGCAACTGCACGGCAACGGCGGCAGGAGCGGTGCCGCCCTCGGTCGTGCGCGCGGCGACAATCGACGGGATATCGAGCGCCTCGGTAATGTCGCGCTCAAAGAGCGGGCTTGCCTCCTGGAACACCTCAAACGGCAGGTCCTCAAGATTGCAGCCGCGCTTCTCGCACATCAGGACCAGATGGCCCACCACGGCATGTGCCTCGCGGAACGGCAGGCCACGCTTGGCCAGGTAATCGGCAACATCGGTGGCGGCAAGGTGCCCCACGCCGCACTCGCGCGCCATGGCATCCTCGTTGACGGTCCAAGTCGAAATCATTCCGGCCATAACGGACAGGCACTGCATGAGCGTATGGGCGGTATCGAGCGCGCCCTCCTTGTCCTCCTGCAAGTCCTTGTTATAAGCAAGCGGCAGGCCCTTCATGGTTACCAGCAGCTGCACCAGGTTGCCGTACACGCGACCGTTCTTGCCGCGGATAAGCTCGGCAAAGTCGGGGTTCTTCTTCTGCGGCATGATGGACGAGCCAGTGGAGTACGAGTCGGAAAGCGTGATAAAGCCAAATTCGGAGCTCGACCACAGTACGATCTCCTCGGAAAGACGCGACAGGTGCATCGCCATGACGGATCCGGCGTAATGCAGATCGAGCAGAAAATCACGGTCGGAAACGGCATCGAGCGAGTTGGGGATCACGCCCGCAAAGCCAAGTTCGGCAGCCGTCATCTGGCGATCGAGCGGATAGCTCGTACCGGCAAGCGCAGCGGCACCCAGCGGGCAGTTGTCGGCAGCATCAAAGGCGGCCTTCAAACGCGTAAAGTCGCGCGCGAACATCCAGGAATACGCCAGCAGGTGATGCGACAGCAGCACGGGCTGAGCATGTTGCATGTGCGTGTAGCCCGGCAGAATCACCTTGTCGTACTTCTTGGCCGCATCCACCAGCACATGGCGCAGCTCAAGATTGGCCTCCATGAGCTCCTTGGCCAGCGCCTTGACGCCCAGGCGCGTATCGGTCGCCACCTGGTCGTTGCGCGAACGCCCAGTATGCAAGCGCTTGCCAGCCTCGCCGATGCGACGCGTCAGCTCGCTCTCGATGGACATATGAATGTCCTCATCGTTGATGTCGAAGGTAAAGTTGCCGGCATCGATATCCTGTTCGATTCCGGTCAGGCCCTTGGCAATCGCCTGCTCGTCCTCGGCACTGATGATGCCCTGGGCGGCCAACATCTTGGCATGCGCCTTAGAGCCGGCGATATCCTGCTTATAGAGATGTTTGTCGACCGGCAGCGACGCGCCAAACTCCTGCGTGACCTCGGCCACGCCCGCCTCAAAACGACCGCCCCAAAGAGCCATGGAACCGTCTCCTTTCTCCAAATACCAAAACAAGCGTCCAAAGCAATGTGCCCTGTCGCTAAAGCGATTTATCAACCGCTAGTTTTACACACTCCCTGCCGCGCGCGGGGCCATGTGGCTAATTTGCAAAGAAGTGACGCACCATGCACTTGGCGCCCAACGTCTCCCTCCGGATGTTGCCCTGCGAACCATCGATCCAGGCCTTCAGGCTCATAGGAACGTCCTCGACCCTTACAGCATCGAACTCGGGCGCGAGGGCAAGCAAAGCATGCGCGATAGCATTGAACATAATGGATACTCCTCATATATATAGGCACAGAGCCGCCAAATTGATAGAAGGAGCCCCGCCGGACAACCCCGGCGGGGCTCGGACTCAGCCGCAGACGCGGCATCATATATGCGGGCGGAACGTAGGGGCCACCGATGTTAAGAAGTGTCAGCAAGCATAACGAAAGGTAGGGACCCCGTGCGCCCGTTATGTATCACGCGGATGGGCCGCGCGGATACCAAGGGAAGGAGGCGCTAGGCCTGGGCAGCAGCAGAGCTGGGGCCCTGGACCTTTGCCCACGTCTTGAGCGACAGCGTATCGATCTCGATAAAGCCGGCGCTGGCCTTCTCGTCAAACGTGGTGTCGCGGTCGTAGGTAGCCAGGCCGTAGTCGTAGAGGCTGAAGGGACTCTTGCGGCCGACGACATGGCAGTTGCCCTTAAAGAACTTCAGACGGACAGTGCCGGTCACGAACTTCTGGGTATCGGCCATAAAGGCGTCGAGCGCGTTCTTGAGCGGGCTGTACCACTGGCCGTTGTACACGGCGGTGGCCCAATCCTGCTCGAGCTTGATCTTGGTCTTGAGCAGGTCGCCCTCGACGCAGATGTCCTCGAGCGCCTTGTGGGCGGTGATGAGCGTCAGGGCGCCGGGAACCTCATAGCACTCGCGGCTCTTGAGGCCCACCAGACGATCCTCGACCAGGTCAAGACGGCCAAAGCCGTTGTCGCCCGAAATCTTGTTGAGGGCGATGACGATCTCGGAGAGCTTCATCTTCTTGCCGTCGACGGCGACAGGCTTGCCGGCCTCAAACTCGATCTCGGTATAGGTCGGGGTGTCAGGCGTGTCCTCGGGGTTCTTGGTCATAACCCAAGCGTCATCGAGCGGCTCATTCCAAGGGTCCTCCAGGTGACCGCACTCGATGGCGCGACCCCACAGGTTGTCGTCGATGGAGTAGGGGTTGTCGTTGGCACCCTCGGGAACCGGCACGTTGTGGGCGTGGGCATAGGCGACCTCGTCGGGACGGCACTTCAGGTCCCACTCGCGAACCGGGGCGATAACCTTGAGCTCGGGGTCGAGGGCCTTGACGGCGGCCTCAAAACGGACCTGATCGTTACCTTTGCCAGTGCAGCCGTGGGCGACGTAGGTCGCGCCAAACTCGTGGGCGACCTCAACAAGCTTCTTGGCAAGCAGCGGGCGAGACAGGGCGGAGAGCAGCGGATACTTATTCTCGTACATGGAGTTTGCGGCGATGGCTTTGGTCAGGAACTCATCGGAGAACTCGTCGCGCAGGTCGAGCACCTGGCAATCGAGAACGCCCAGGTCGAGCGCCTTCTGCTTCTTGGCATCCAGTCCGGTCTCTTCCTGGCCCACGTTGCCGCAGACGCA
The DNA here is from genome assembly GCA_900545615.1 of uncultured Collinsella sp. Lineage (GTDB taxonomy): Bacteria > Actinomycetota > Coriobacteriia > Coriobacteriales > Coriobacteriaceae > Collinsella. The sequence goes on along the minus strand of UQZM01000037.1, from coordinate 14,746 downwards.
AACGACATCGAGATTCTTCTCGTCCTGGAGCCACTTGACACATACGGATGTATCAAGACCACCGGAATATGCGAGAACGACTTTTTCCTTGCTCATGGCTGTTTCCTTTCGCCCTTGGTAGCTAGTTAGAACATCGGTCAGTTGCAAGTCATTTCAAGGTCATATACCGTGCAATATCAGGTTAAATAGCAAAAATCAGCACATACATGCCCTAGAAACATGCAGCAATGTCGTGCTAAAACCCAACGACCTCAAAATGACTCTGTTGAGGCAATTCGCCCCATGCGGACAGAGACGATTGTTATCGTCGTCGGGAAATTGCGCGCTGGCGTCGGATGGCATTGTCTGCAGTGGTGATGATCTTTACGAACTGCATCTGCCTCTCCTTTCACGTATCGCCGGGCGCAATTCAAATATCGTAAACGGTACCTTTTACTCGGTAAGCGGTTGTTTTTCCGTCTCCGTTTTCGATGGTCGCTATATTACGCTAAAGTGCCCGCAGCACAAGCGACAAATTCAAATTTCTGAAAAGTTTTTTCATTACTTTGTGAAGCGTGGTGCAAATACGCACCATTCCTGCGAAAATACGCTCGACTACTAGTTGATGGTTATAACGTCTGAAACAATCTCGAAACGAAAGGCGCATTTTTATGCAAACTTACGAATCGGACGCCAACATCGGCAACATTAAGATTCTCGCCGTCGATATGGACAAGACGCTGCTGACCGACGAGCGTGTGCTGCCCCAGGGTCTTGATGAGCGCCTGGACAAGCTCGCCGACGCCGGCATCGTATTCTGCCCCGCCAGCGGACGTCCCGCCCCCAAGCTCGAGGAGATGTTCGAGGGCATCAAGAACCGCCTCGCCTTTTGTCCCGACAACGGAGCTTGCGTGATCTATCGCGGCAGCTATATCTATAAAAGCAATATTGACGTGGAGCTGTATCAGCAGGTCTTGAACCGTGCCTCGGAGGATCCTCGCGCTGTCCCCGTCCTGTGCTGCTTCGACGAGTTCTACGTGCTTGCCCGCGACCATCAATACCACGACGAGATCAGCGTCTACTACAACACAATCAACTACGTAGACAGCTTTGAGGGCATTGATTTCGAGTCCAACAAGATTTCGGTCTTCTTCCCCGGCTACGACGCCGAGCCCGCTTTCCGCGAGACCTATAGCCCCGAGTTCTCGGACAAACTCTACGTCACCAACGCTGGGCGCGAGTGGATCGACTTTATGAACCTGGGCGTCGACAAGGGCGCCGGCGTCGCTCACCTGTGCGAGCACCTGGGCATCGATATTGCCGATGCTGCCGCCGTGGGCGATACCTACAACGACATCCCCATGCTGGAGCGCGTCGGGCATAGCTTTATCGTGGACAATGCCGAGGAGCACATGAACGCGCACGCCAAGTGGCGCATTCCGAGCAACAACGACGGGGGCGTACTGACGCTCATCGACGCCATCTTGGCGGCTCGTTAACGTGGCTCGTCGGACCTGGCCGGGCGAGGCGGGTAAGTTTTTCGCTCGGTCAGGTCCTGGGCTCGCTCGGAAAGCACATTAAGTGCTTTCCGGCTCGTGCGGAATCTACGAAAAACTTACCCGCCTCGCCCGGCCAGGTCCTGCGGTGACTTGCTTGCCGCCTGGATGGCGTCTTGGCGTCTAGATACTTGGCTGATTTTTTTGGAATGAAGGGGGCTCCTTGTTGGCAAGGAGCCCCCTTCTGGTTTGGTTACTTTAGGGTTGTGGGCACTTCCCTATTTGGCGTCGGCCCAGGTTATGCCGGTGCTGGCTTCGGCGATTAGGGGGACGCGGAGGTCTACTACGTGTTCCATGACGTCGCGGACCATGGTGGTTAGGCGCTCGACTTCGTCGACGGGGCACTCAAAGTCCAGTTCGTCGTGTACCTGCAAGATCATGTGGGCGGCAAAGCCTTCTTCTTCCAGGCGACGACTTACGCGGACCATGGCGATCTTGATGATGTCTGCTGCGGTGCCCTGCATGGGATGGTTCATGGCCGTGCGCTCGCCAAAGCCGCGGAGTTGCGGGTTTTTGGCCTTGAGCTCCGGAATATGACGACGGCGGCCGTACATGGTCTCGGCGTAGCCCGTCTGCTTGGCGCGTGCCACCACGTTGTCGAGGAACGTACGCACGCCCGGGTAGGCCTCGTAGTAGCGGTCGATCATGTCGCGCGCCTCGGCCATCGAGATATGCAGCGACTGCGACAGGCCGTAGGCCTGCTGGCCATACACGATGCCAAAGTTCACGGCCTTGGCGCGACTGCGCAGGTCGGGCGTTACCTCGGACACCGGCACACCAAACACGCGCGCCGCCGTCTCGGCATGGAAGTCCTCGCCCTCGTTAAAGGCGCGCACCAAGTGCTCGTCACCCGAGAGATGTGCCAGCAGACGCAGCTCGATCTGCGAGTAGTCCACCGCCAAAAAGACGCTTCCCTCGCCTGCCGAAAACGCCGTCTTGACGGTACGCCCCAGCTCCGAGCGCGTCGGAATGTTTTGCAGATTAGGGTCGCTCGAAGACAGACGCCCCGTCGCGGTGATGGTCTGGTTGTACGTGGTGTGCACACGACCGTCACCGCGGCGCAGCGGGCCCAACGTGTCCAGATAGGTTGACTTGATCTTGGACTTCTCGCGCCAGTCTAAGATCAAACGAACAATCTCGTGGTCACGGGCAAGATCACTCAGTACCTTGGCATTGGTCGAATAGTAACCGCGCTTGGTCTTTTTGAGACCCTTGGTCGGAAGGCCCATCACATCAAAGAGCACATGCGAAAGTTGCATGGGGCTGCCGATGTTAAAGGTCTCGTCACCGGCAAGGTCGCGAATGCTTCGTTCGACCTCGGTGATCTGGGTCGCCAGACCCTCGGACAGACTGTGCAGGCGGTCGGGGTCCACGAGCATGCCCGCGCGCTCCATCTTGGCAAGTACCGGAACGAGCGGCATCTCGATGCCATCGAACACGTTGGCGGCGTTCTCACGGGCCATGCACTCGCGCAACGGCGCCACGAGCGCCAGCGTCAGAGCCGCAGTACGGGCGGCAGGCGCCGGAGCGTCCTCACCAGCACCCTCTGCACCGCGCGCCGCAGGCAACGCCATCTGCAGATAGGTATCGGCCAGATACGCCTCATCGAACTCGGAGCGATCGGAATCCAGCAGATAGGCGGCAACCACGGTATCGAAGATGCGCGTGGAATCGACTGCCAGCGGATCCATGAGCTCGGGCTCAGAAGAATCGATGGGCGAAAGCTCGTGCAACAGCACCTTCATATCCGGGCTCGCCACGCGACCCTCCATAAACAGACGCGCGAGCACGCCAGCAATCACGCCGTGGACGAAGTTGAAGCCCTCAACCTCAGCCGCCGCACAGCTGTCGCCCTCCTCGAGCGCGAACAGGCCCTTGGACGTCGCCAGCCACAGCGTGCGCGTCAGTCCAAAGAGCGCGCCCTCTTCCTTGTCGTCGTCCACCACGGCGGCAACCCACTCGTCGGCATCAATCGCGCGGGAGACCTCAGCCGCAACGGCACCAAGCGCGTCAGCTTCGCCGGCGGCTGCACGAACCATCGCAGGTATCTCAAACACACTGGAGGCAGCAGCAGCCCCGCCCTCGCCGCCAATCAGCGCCAAGAAACGGTTCTGCATGGCGGTGATACCAAGCGTACCCAGCGCCGCGGAAACCTCATCGGCAGAAAACGCCGGGAAGGACGTCGCCTCAAAATCGAGTTCAACGGGCGCATCGGTGCGGATGGTCGCGACCTTGCGGCTCAGCAGAGCATCGTCGATGTGTGCGCGCAGGTTTTCGCCCATCTTGCCCTTGACCTCGTCGGCATGCGCGATGACCTCGTCCAGGCTACCGTACTGCGCAATGAGCGCGCTCGCCTTTTTGGGGCCGATGCCCGGCACGCCGGGGATGTTATCGGACGTGTCGCCCTTCAGACCATAAAAGTCGGGCACGAGCGCCGGCGTGATGCCGTGATACAGATCGTCCACGCTCTCGGGCGTCATGATCGCCACGTCGGACAGGCCCTTGCGGGTCGAGACCACGTTGACGTGCTCGGTCACGAGCTGATACATATCGCGATCACCGGTCACCAGCAGCATGTCGCAGCCGGCCTCCTCACCCAGGCGCGCCATGGTTCCCAGGATATCGTCGCCTTCCCAGCCCTCAGACTGCAGAATCGGCACGTTGAGCGCACCGAGCAGCTCCTTGATCATAGGGAACTGCGCATGCAGATCGGGGTCCATGGGCGGGCGCTGCGCCTTATACTGCGGCAGCATCTCCATGCGCACGCGCGGCTTGCCCTTATCAAACGCCACGACCACGCCGTCGGGGTTAAAGGCATCGATCATCTTAAGAAACATGTTCAGAAAGCCAAAGATCGCGTTGGTGGGGCGACCGTCCGGCGCGTTCATAGTCGGCGGCACGGCGTGGAAGGCGCGATGCATGAGCGAGTTGCCGTCGATAACGGCAAAAGTGCGGCGCTTGTCAGACATATTAAATACCTCGCTTTGGGCTGGGCACGGTTTGCTCACTCCAGTTTACACGCTCCCCGCCCCGCGGCCACCTCACATAAAGCTCCCCCGCCATCGTGAGCCCGCGCGTGATACGATGGCTCACGGTACATCAACCAGCACGATCGATCCGAAAGGAGCCTGCGTCATGGAGCGTCCCTGCGCATGGAAAAAGTACACGCCACAGCAAGTCGAGGAGCTCGAGGAGCTTTGCCGCGGCTATAAGCAGTTTTTGAGCGAGAACAAGACCGAGCGCCTGTGCGTCAAGACCGGCATCAAGATGGCCGAGGAGGCGGGATACGTCGACCTGGAGACCGTGATCGCCGAAGGCCGCGAGCTCAAGGCAGGCGACAAGGTGTACGCCGCCAATCACGGCAAGGACCTCATGCTCGTCAACCTGGGCAACGCCCCGCTCGAGCAGGGCTTTAACATCCTGGGCGCCCACGTGGACTCGCCGCGCCTGGACCTTAAGCAGAACCCCGCCTTCGAGGCCGGCGACATGGCCTACCTCGACACGCACTACTACGGTGGCGTCAAGAGCTACCACTGGGTGGCCTCCCCGCTCGCACTCGTGGGCGTCATCTGCAAAAAGGACGGTACCACCGTCGACATCAATATCGGCGACAAGGCGGACGACCCGGTCTTTACCATCTCCGACCTGCTGATCCACCTCTCGAGCGAGCAGATGTCCAAGCCTGCCAAGGACGCCGTCGATGCCGAGATTCTCGACGTGATCGTGGGCGGCCGCCCCGTCAAGTTCGATGAGGACGACAAGGACGCCCCCAAGGAGCCCGTCAAGCAGATGTTCCTGGACATCCTCAAGGAGCAGTATGACGTCGAGGAGGAGGACTTCCTCTCCGCCGAGATCGAGGTCGTGCCCGCCGGCCCCGCCCGCGACATGGGCCTCGACCGCTCCATGATTCTGGGCTATGGCCACGACGACCGCGTCTGCGCTTACCCCTCCATGCTTGCCCAGATCGACGTCGCCAACGTGGAGCGCACGAGCATCACGCTCATCGTCGACAAGGAGGAGATCGGCTCCGTGGGTGCCACCGGTATGACGAGCCGCTTCTTCGAGAACACCGTCGCCGAGATCATGACGCTCGCCGGCGAGGACAGCCCGCTGGCCCTGCGCCGCGCGCTCGCCCGCAGCCGCATGCTCTCCTCTGACGTGTCCGCTGGCTTCGACCCGGGCTATGCCGGCAAGTTCGAGACCAAGAACGCAGCCTTCATGGGTCGCGGCCTGTGCTTCAACAAGTACACGGGCAGCCGCGGCAAGGGCGGCTCCAACGACGCCGACGCCGAGTACGTGGCCCTCGTCCGCGACATCATGGACGAGGCGGGCGTGGACTTCCAGACCTGCGAGCTCGGCCGCGTCAATGCGGGCGGCGGCGGCACCATCGCCTACATCATGGCCAAGTACGGCATGAACGTCATCGACTCCGGCGTTGCCGTCCTGTCCATGCACGCCCTGTGGGAGGTCGCCAACAAGGCCGATATCTACGAGGCCTACCGCGGCTACAAGGCCTTCCTCGAGCGCGCCTAACCAACCCTTGTAACTTGCGGTGAAATACGGATTCATCAGGGCTTCCAACGGGGAAAGCGGTCTGTACTTCACCGCAACTTTTTTAGCGGAAGGAGGATTCCGTGCTACAGGTCGTCATTTCGCCCGCCAAACAGATGCGGACAGCTCAAGATGCCTTTGACGTTTTGGGCATACCGCCTTTTGCACATCAGACGGCCCGGCTCCATCAGGCACTGCTAGGCATCGAACGCGAGGATGGCGCGGCAGGTCTTCAGGCCCTTTGGAACGTGAGCGACAGGCTGCTTACAACGTGCCTGGATACGCTTCACGAATTTATGCCCGTCCTGAGCGATGCCGACCTCGCCGATCCCGATCTCGCGCGCCGAATCTCCCCCGCCGTCATGTCCTACCACGGCATCCAATACCAAAGCATGGCGCCCGAGGTCATGGATGCTGCACAGCTCGACTGGCTGCAAAACCATCTCTGGATCCTCTCCGGATTGTACGGATGCGTGCGGCCTTTCCATGGCGTTGAGCCCTATCGGCTCGAAATGGGAGCCAAGCTCGCCGTCGACGGCGCTCGCGATCTCTATACGTTTTGGGGCGACAAACTTGCATGCGCCATTGCGCCGACCGGCTCCAACACCACGGTCGTCAACCTTGCCAGCGCGGAGTACGCCAAGGCCGTTCTACCCCATCTCGCAGGCGACGCCACAACCGTCACTTGTCTCTTTGGCGAAGGTGTCCGCAACGGCAAGCCCATCCAGCGCTCGACCGCCAGCAAAAAGGCGCGCGGCTCCATGGTGCGCTGGATGGCAGAAAACAAGCTCGAGGACGCCGCCGGTCTTACCGAGTTCAACATCGGCTATCGCCACGCCCCCGAGATCTCATACCCAGGCACCCTCGTGTTCATCAACGAACAGATGCTCTAGACCCGCCACCCAAAACTGACCCGCTCAGCCTTCTCTATATAACTTGCGGTGGAATAGTTCCTATTTGAGCCTTTTATCGCACAATCAGGAACTATTCCACCGCAACTTTTATGAATTGGCTGGCTAGGCTCGACACCTATTCTGCTAGACCGTCGGCCTTTGCAATCCCGTTTGTCGAACCGTCCTGATAGACAATCTTGACGTGCTCAACCTCGGAAACCGCAACACCCGTCGGAGGCTCCAGACGCCATTCCGTCAGGGCGATATCCATGGTCGTGGGCACATCTCCTTGATCTTTGAGCTTCACCGTCAGCGTTTTGAGCGCCGCGTCAAACGTCACGCGTTCGATTTCTTCACCTGGAATGGACCCACCACTCAGCTGCAACTGCACAAACTCATCGCGCGGGTACCAATAATCGCCCGGAATGGCGAGCGTATTGGCATTACCGCCGGTACTCCTCACCGTCATAATCGGTAGGCCATCATCAGCCTCGAACTCCCATACAGCGCCGCCACGACCACCAAACGTCCAGATACAACAGGCAATCACCATCACGACAAGGATCGCAAAACCGATTGCGACCAGCCCATGATGGGCACGGCCCTCCTCGGCCGACACGTCCCACTGTGTCTCTCGATATAGATGCTTGTCTTCCATGTTCGCCTCCCCACGGGCATGCTCATCGCGTCAATCGTACCCATTCGAGCTATACTTGAGCCCACCACATAAACGGGGAGCTTGCAGGACAAGACGGCAGGCTGAGACTGGGCGCGCCCGCCCTGACCCGCAAACCTGATATGGGTAATGCCAACGAAGGGAGCCGTGCCAATGAGCACACAGACCGAGCCCAAGCTCGTCACGCAAATCGACTTCGCCCGCGCCGGGCAGATCACACCGCAGATGAAGGAGGTCGCCGAGCGCGAGCATCGCGACCCCGAGTACATCCGCGAGCGCGTGGCCGACGGCCGCATCGCCATTCCCGCCAACATCGTGCATATCAAAAAGGGCATGCGCGCCTTTGGCGTCGGTGAGGGCCTGTCCACAAAGGTCAACGTGAACCTGGGCATCTCGGGCGACAAGGCCGATGCCGCCGAGGAATGGAAGAAGGTCAAGATCGCCGAGGACTTTGGCGCCGACGCCATCATGGACCTCTCCAACTCGGGCAAGACGCGCCAGTTCCGCCAGCAGCTCATCGACGAGACGCCGCTCATGGTAGGTACCGTCCCCATGTACGACGCCATCGGCTACATGGAAAAGCCGCTGGTCAAGCTCACCAAGGACGACCTGTTCGAAGTCGTGCGCGCGCACGCCGAGGACGGCGTTGACTTTATGACTATCCACTGCGGCATCAACAAGTCGGTCACCAAGACCTTTAAGGAGACCGGCCGCCTGATGAACATCGTGAGCCGCGGCGGCTCACTGCTGTTTGGCTGGATGGAGGTCACCGGCAACGAAAACCCCTTCTACGAGTACTTTGACGAGCTGCTCGAGATTTGCCACGAATACGACGTGACGATCTCGCTCGGCGACTCCTGCCGCCCGGGCTGCCTATACGACTCCAACGACGCCACCGAGACCGCCGAGATGATCGAGCTGGGCAAGCTGTGCAAACGCGCCTGGGCAGCCGGCGTCCAGGTCATGGTCGAGGGCCCGGGTCACATGGCGCTTGACGAGATCGCCGCCAACATGAAGTTGCAGAAGCGCCTGTGCCACAACGCCCCGTTCTATGTGCTGGGGCCGCTGGTGACCGATATCGGCGTGGGTTACGACCACATCACCGCAGCCATCGGCGGCGCCATCTCCGCCAGCTCCGGTGCCGACTTCCTGTGCTACGTGACACCAGCCGAGCACCTGTGCCTGCCTAACGCTCAGGATGTGCTCGACGGCCTCATGGCAACCAAGATCGCCGCGCATGCCGCCGACATCGCCAAGAAGGTGCCGCACGCCCGCGACATGGACGACAAGATGGGCCAGGCGCGCCGCAAGCTCGACTGGGACGCCATGTGGAAGTGCGCCCTCGACCCGGTTACGGGCAAGAAGCGCTACGAGGAGTCCCCCGCCGCCACCGAGGGCACTTGCACCATGTGTGGCAAGATGTGCGCCGTCCGCACCGTCAACAAGGTGTTCGAGGGCACCACGATCGACTTGGGCATGGAGGACTAGCCTTATCGCCGCGATCGCCTGTGGCTCGCCGCAGCACCTGCCAATTGTTAACTTGTGAACATTTGCTTGCATTTGCGTAAAAATTGCATCTCGCGCCCGGGTTCGGCATATCGCCGGCCCGGGCATCTTTATAATGCGGGGTAAAAGACCCATTTGAATCCGACCAGACAAGGGAGCGAACATGGATCGCAGCAAGGTACCTGCCGTTCTATCCATCGCAGGATCCGATTCCAGCGGTGGCGCCGGCATTCAGGCAGACATTAAGACCATCACGGCGCACCGTCTGTATGCCGAGACAGCCATCACAGCGATCACAGCGCAAAACACACTGGGTGTCACCGCCGTGCAGAATATCTCCCCGGATATTGTCGCGGCGCAGATCGATGCCGTCTTTGACGATATCCGACCCAGCGCCGTCAAGATCGGCATGGTTTCCTCTGCTGAGATTATCGAGGTTATCGCCGACCGCCTGAGCGCATGGAACGCACAAAATATCGTCGTCGACCCCGTCATGGTCGCCACCTCGGGCGCTCGCCTCATTGCCGAGGATGCCGCCGAGGCGCTCACGCGTCGCCTGTTCCCGCTGGCGACCGTCATCACGCCCAACATTCCCGAGGCCATGGCGCTGCTCGACTACGAGGTCGATTCCGAGCGCACGCAGCAAAACGCTGCCATGCTCCTCACCCGCCGCTTTGGCTGCGCGTCCCTCGTTAAGGGCGGGCATTTTGTCAACGAGGCCAACGATGTGCTAGCAGAGCCCGCGCCGCTCGATGACGAGGGCAACCATCTGGGAGATCCACTCACCACGTGGTTCCGCCACAAGCGCATCGAGACCGACAACACACACGGCACCGGCTGCACGCTCTCGTCCGCCATCGCCTGCGCGCTGGCGCAGGGCATGGATCTTGCCGACGCCGTCAACGCGGGCAAGGCCTACCTAACGGGCGCCCTCGCCGCCGGCTTTGACATGGGCAAAGGTTCCGGCCCCGTCAATCACATGTGGCAGTATTGAGACAGTTTGCCGCAGCTCGCTATTGATACTGACCATCAGGCAAAACTCGCTGAACGTACCGCAACACGCTGACCGTACTTAGGGTTTGGCGGCAACTTAGGATATTCGAGGGATACGAAAAAGGGGCCGTGGCGACGAACCGCCACGGCCCCTTTTGCTGTTATCGCCCGCGGTCGCTAGCGCCCCAGATCAGGGCGAGCGCGACAACCGTGACGAAGCTGCCCAAAATCGCGCCGAGCGCCGCGCCCATGACGAAAGCCATTACCACGGCACCCCGTCGGTGACGCAGACCTGCAGACGGTCGAGCGGCTCGCCGTAGATACCAGCGTAGTCGTCGCCGCTATAGGTAGAGCCGTCGTCGCACACGGTGTTCAGCCATCCGGCGCGCGCAGTGGTCTGGGAGCGGTACCACGCCTGCTTGTACTCCTCGCCGCTCGGCGTCACGTAGTACATGCGCACGCCGTCGATGGTATGACCGGCGATACCGGCGCAGCCGTTTACGGTGTCGTTGCGGTCGCCCTTGGCAACCCAGTCGAGCCAGCCGTCCTCGACGGTGTGGACCTGATACTTGAGCGTACCGCGATCAACTCGGGCGCAAAGGAGGTCATGCTGTCGGCACGGGTAGCCCGCGAAGCCGTCGTCACCGGCACCGAAGTCAGTCACCTCGTCCAGCCAGCCGCCACCCTTAAGGTGCAGCGAGTAGTGTACGGGAACACGGGCGCCAGTGGAGCGAGGGAAACCGCCCGGCGCGCCCTGCGACGCCGAAGGCGCAGCGGGGGTCGCCGCGGGCTGCACAGTCGGCGCGGACGGCTGCGCGCCGCCGACCATCGCGTCGTACCACTCGACGGCGCGCTGCATGTAGTGGTCGCGCTGCGAGCCAGCCAGCTCGCCGGGGCAGGCCGTGGACGACCAGTGCTTGTGCGGGAACACGTTCACCATCCATGCCGGGCGGCCCAGCCCGTAGTACAGGCACAGCGCCGCCACGAGGTGCGCACCGCTCTCGATAGCGGCCTCGTGAACCGTCCACGGGCCGCGCGCGCTGTTGGCGTGTTCGATGCTGATGGTCGTGTCGTTGCCGCCGCCCGTGCCGATGCCGTCGCCGCAGGCGTAGGCGCGGTCGGTGTCGTTGACGTGCTGCACGATGTAGCCGTTGCGGTCGACCGAGTAGTGGGCAGAGCAGCCGTTGGCGGCCCAGATGCTGTTGCACTGGGCCGCATTGAGGTCACCCGCCATATGGTGGATCGTGACGCCCTTGATGCCGAAGGGTCGTCCCGCCGAGAAGTTGCAGCCGAGGAGCTTGTACTCGTCCGGTTGGACGTTCGCGAAATCTGCCATGTTAGTCCTCCTTGATGTCGCCGAGCGCGAGCAGCGCGTCGAGCCATTTGTCCGTGATACCGACGGATTTGAAGGCGGCATAGGCCACCTGCACGCCGCCGACACACGCGAAGATGGACGTCACCCACGCCGAGGGGTCGGTGGGCACGCCTCCTGCCATGGCCGTGAGAGCACCGCACCCCGCCGAGACGGCGATGGCCGTCCAGCGGGCGACGCCGCCCGTCATGGCCTTAGTCTTGATGGCCTGCACGATGTACGGCACCACGAGCACCGTGGCGACGGTGAGGCCGGCCTGAATCTCAGTCATTTGATTGCTCCTATCTGCTTGTCTCCTTGTTGTACATGAGGTCGACGCGGTCGCAGATGTGGTCGACCTTCTCGGCCATCCCCTGGCTGCGCGCCTGGCTGTGGACCAGATCGGCGTGCAACACGTCATTTGACGCGACGACCGACTCCATGAGGGTCTTCATCCCCTCAATCAAGGTGTTACTGCGCTCCATCTGCGCCGCGATGCGCCCCTCCATCTGCGAGCGTTCCCGGTCTCGCTGCGCGCGCTCGTCCACCTCGGCCTGCTTACGCTCCTCGCGCTTGAGGTCGAGCTCGCCCTTCCGTTGGTTTTGTCGCTTGTACTCGTCCAAAAATAGCCTACCAAAATAAGCGGCGATGAGCACTAGCGCCGCGCCACCGAGCCATCCCGGCCCATAGGGCACGAACAGCTTTAGTACCTCCATCCGGCCTCCCTTCCGTTCTGCAGTGTGGCTGGGCCAACTCTCCGCCACACTGCAGGTTCGGCCCCCCGTAACGCCGGCCTACACCGCCGCCATCGTGCCGACGCACACGGCCAGCGGGCCCTGCGACAGGATCACGGCGCGGTCGGTGATGATGCACCCCGTGCAGGAGCGCACCATCGGGACCGTCACCACCGCGCCGTGCAGCATCACGTCGAGCGCCGTGTCGTGGACGCCCACGACCGTGCCGAACTCCATCGTCAGCCGCTTGCCGCCCGACGGCATCGCCGCCGCCAGCCGCGCCGCCGCGCCCTTGATCTCGGCTGCCGAATCGCTCATCGCTCGTACCTCCTCGCCGTGTGCTTTATGACGCAGCCGGCGTCGAGCGTCAGCGTCTGCTTCTGGATTGCCAGCTTGCCGACAACCCCGCCGGTCCTGTAGTTCATCGCCACCGCCATGCACGGCTCCACGGGCTTGTAGACGCTCTTGAACTCGTCCGTGCGCGTCACTGAGCGCTCGGTGGCGAGCAGCTCCGCCGCCTTGCGGTCCGCCGCCGCCTGCATGGCGTCCTGGGGCCAAGGCGTGGCGTTGCCTCCCTCCTCGACCTTATCGGCGACGAAGATTGCCTCGCCGCCGTCGATGTAGCAGTAGCCCCAGCTGACCTTGTTGTGGTTCTCCGTGGCGTGATAGGTGTAGCCGACCTTCTGCCACTCGCCAGTCAGAGTGAAGCCCTCGGTCACCGGGCCAAGCGCCCTCTCCTGATCCCAGAAAGACTGTATGATGCCCGTCGCGCCCTTGGTGCCCTTGACCCACACGCTCTGCGTGTAGTCCGTGTCCTTCTTGACGCTCGGCCCCTCGTCCTGGCAGAAGCCGACGTGCCCGCCACTCGATACGGCCTTGATGCCGAAAAGCACGCCCACCTGCGGCGAGTCGGGGACGTAGACGGTCTGGATGCTGCCGTGCGAATCGCTCTGCCTGAAGCTCTTATCCGACTTCTTGCCGGTGCCGATGAGGGCGTTGGCGGCACCCTCGACAAGGTTGGCGTCCTCGGTGTCCACGCCCGGCAGGCTGTCGTAGCTGTAGCTCTTTACGATTCGACGACCGACCGAGACGGTCGAGAGGTCGGAGTCGGGCGAGTCGTCCACCGCCGTGCCGCGCACCGATGCGTCCTGCGTGCTGAAGTCCACGTGCACGACGTTGCAGACCTCGGCGCGGTTGGTCGATTCGGTCATGTCCGACATGAAGCGCGCGTCCCTGCCCTCGGTGAACTCCGCCGAGATGGGCATGTCGGCAGGCTCGACGTAGCGCCTGTAGAGCACGTTGCCCATTCGGTCGGTCGCCGGCGAGCGGAACCCGGCCGCCTTGAGGAGCAGGTCCACCGCGTCCAGCTTGTTCTTGGCGTCGTTGTCCCTGCCCACGCCGAAAACCAAGGTGCTGCCCAGAAGGAGGCTGCTGGGGTCGGCGTAGACGGTGAGGCCGACCGATTCGGCTATCTTGATGGCCTCATCAACCAGATTGCTGCCCGCAACGATCACGTACGGCCCGTCGAAGTCGTCGTCTTTGAGCCGCTTCAGGAGGCCGTAGGCGTTGATCTGACCCTCGCGGTAGGCGCCGTCGATGTCCACCGAGTCCACCACGGGCATGAACGTGCCGAGGCACTCGCGCCTCTCGCTGCCGTCCGAGAAGGAGGCGTTGAGGTACACACGCAAGAAATCGTTACCGACGTCGAGCTCGTCGGCGAAGTCCAGGGATGCGGTCTCGTAGAGCGCCGTGTTTGCGTTGCGCTCGATGGAGCCGCCGTTCTCGATGTCGCGCACGAAGTCGAGCTCGAGCCCCGTCTCGCGCGAGACGCGCACGAAGTCGTAGGAGGCGTCGAACGGCCTCGTCCAGCTATCAGCCATTAGCGGGCTCCTCCCACGTCTCCCACGTCGGGTCGCACGAGGCCACCCACGCGCCGTCGGAACGCTTCACGCTGCAACTCAGGCGGGCGCGGAACCGTTCGCCGTAGAGATCGCGCACCCAAAAGCGTCCCGCGGTGTTCATGACCTCGAGGAATGACTTGTAGTCCTCCTCGTCGAGCAGCAGGAAGTCCATGCTGTCCTTGACGTCCCGTTCGTTGATGCCGTACGAGACGGGCAGCCCCTCCCCGCCGTCGGCGAAGTGCAGCATCTTGTATCCGTGCGTCACCTTGCGGCTCGAGCCCTTCTTGAGATAGCGCCCGAGCCACGACCTCTCAGCGCCGGCTCCCCAGTTGAGAGCCACCGCGCGGCTCGCCACGGTCGTCTTGACCCTCGTCGCTGCGCTCACGCCCGTCGCGGCGTAGGCAACCGCGACGTACTCGAACTCGCTGTTGAGCGGAGGCAGCGGGTCGCCCGCGCCCTCGCCCGCCGCAAGGTGCGAGCCGAGCTGCAGGGTCGAGCCGTCGGGCAGGACGCGCGACACGGTGAAGTGGGACGTCTCGGGCGTGTCTTCACTCATATGACCCAATCCGCTGTCAAGAGCCACAATGGCCCCGCCGACCGCTTGCA
>UQZM01000036.1 GCA_900545615.1 uncultured Collinsella sp. | reverse complement strand
GGGGCCAGGCCCGATTTTGCCTCTTGACAATGTCCTGCTCATATTAAAAGGAACGCCCCCAAGTGCCGGCAGTTTGGGACAGTCATTGTTGATGAGAATCGGGCGCAGTGCCAAAGGCCCCGTTGGGCGAAATGTCGAACGGAAAGGTGCCGCAGCGATTGAACGCGGCGATAAACATGCGGATGGCGTTGGACGGCGTGGTACCTACGAGCTGGGTTGCCGCCGCGAAGGCCGCCTTTTCCTCGGGCAAGACCTTCGCGACAACCGGGGTCATGTGTTCTGCCATGGCGCTTCCTTTTTGAAACGACGGTGGTGCGGATAGATGCGGGCCACGCGGCTGGGCGACGGGCTCTGAAGGCAACCCGATTGGCCCGCATCTGGAGTGTGTTTCTACGGCGTTGGTATTACTTGGTATTACTTTGTATTCCTAAGTATTACCCCGCAGATAGAATACCATACCCGGCCCCATGGGGACGGAGAAAAAACCGATCATTTTGTTGCTGAGTAAGTATTTAGAGCGTGATGATATCCGAGATATTGAGGGCCTGAGCATCGACGGCATCGTGCGTGGCAAGCAACAGCATGCGACCATTGAGGAGGTCGAGCACGACCTCGGCCGTCATATCGCGCGCAGCGGCATCCAGGCCGGTAAAGGGCTCGTCCAGAATCACCGCGCCACCGGGGCACAGCAGGGCTCGAGCGATCTCGACGCGACGGCGCTGCCCGCCCGAAAGCTTGGCCACGTACGCATGCACGTCGATTCCCGGCACCAACCGGCGCAGCAAGGCCGCAGCGCTCGAAGCACTCACGCGCGCGTCGGCGCACACCAGCACGTTATCCAAGGCAGAAGCGTCCTCGACCAGGCGCACATCCTGAAACACCATGGAGCACGGCGCGCACTCCCCCGCCGCAAGGGCAAGGAGCGTCGACTTGCCCACACCCGAGGCGCCCATCACACAGATACGCCCACCCGCGGGCACGTTGAGCACCAGCCCGTCGAGCGCCGGCGCCCAGGGCGCCCTGTCGCCCACGGCAAGCGCAAGCTCCGCCGCAACGCCGGCGCCAGCAGAGGCCGCACGCCAGCGATTACCACGCCCATGCGTCCGCACGGCAGTACGCCACGCCACGGGCCCCGAAGCCCGCAGCAACCACACCAGCACGCGCTCGCATGCCCACGATGCTGCCACGACCAGCACGGTCCACGCCAGCAGGTCAGCCGTCTCGATGAGCAGCTTCGCCTGATAGATGCGCTCGCCCACGGTGCCCGTCGCCATGCCGATGAGCTCCGCCGCCACACCGGCCTTCCAGCTCATGCCGATGACCGCCTTCGCGCACGAAAGCACAAACGGCAGGACTTCGCGCCAGGTATGGGCGCAAAACAGTCGCCATCCCCGCACTCCATGCAGACGAAACATCTGCTCCAGTGACTGATCAACCTGCGTCAAACCCTCGACCAGCGAGAAATATACGCCCGGCAGCGCCATCAAAAAGACCGCCGCGATGCTCACACGTGCCGACCCCAACCAAATGAGCAGCAGGACCACCACGCAGGCAACCGGCGTCGCCTTTACAAACGACAGTGCCGGAGCCACCAGGTGCGCAAACGCACGCGACCGCACCGAGACTCCCGCCAGCACGCCGCCGCACACCGCGGCAAGCGCCAGCCCGCCCAGAATCCGCACACCCGAGCCCATCAGAATCGCCCACGTGCTGGCATCGCACACCAGGCGCAGCAACGCCACCGCAACAGCGCCCGGCCCCGGCAAAATCAGCGGCTGCGCCACGAGACCCGCCACCAGCACCCACACGGCAAGCCAAAAGGCGGCGACGGCACCTGCTGCCGCCACCGCCTTCATACGCTCTGTCATTTGTCGAGCAAACGCACGCACGGGCTACTCCATGTAGTAGAAATCGTCAGCCGGGAGCTTGCCGCCCACGGCACTCGCGTCCGCATCGGCCAGCACCTGCAGATACCCACCGAGCGCCGCCTTCATATCCTTCCCCGTCTGGCACACGAGCATGCACCCGGGAATCGCCTTTTCGGCAATCGCGGCGTTATCCACGATGCCCGCATCGACCACGGCCTGGGCCCAGTCCGCCGGCGACGCGTTCACGGCCTCAACGCTCGCCGCGTGGCAGCTCAGGAATTCCGCCACGGCCTCGGGATGTTCCTCGGCAAACGCGCGGCGCACCACGGTCACACCCGTCAGTAAGCGCGAGCCCGTGTCTCCTGCCAGCTCGTCCCACACATCGGTCAGGCTCACCGGTGCCGACAGCTTGCCCTCGCTCTTGGCGATGGCAGCGGTCTTGAACGGCTCGGGCAACACGCCCACGGCAGACGGATCGGCAAGCAGCGCCGACAGCACCTCGGTGGGCTCGCTCTTAAACTCAAGCGCCACCTGGCCGGTCAGGCCCGCGCGCTCCAGCAGGTAGTTCATGACGTACTCCGGCATGGTGCCCTTGCCCGTCATATAGACGGTATGGCCCGTCAAATCGCCAAACGAGGCCACACTCGCGTCGCCCGTCACAACGTTCAGCACGCCCAGCGTGTTGATGTCGATGACCTGTACCGCACCCTCGGTCTTGTTGTAGAGAACGCTCGCCACGTTGGCGGGTACCAAGGCAATGTCGACATCGCCCTGAATCACCTTGGGCACGATCTCGTCGGCGGCAGTGTTGATCGCAAAGTCGAACTCATTGTCTGTCTCGCCATCGGCTGCCTGGTCCATAAACTGCACCAGACCGATCGACGTCGGACCCTTGAGCGAGGCGACGTGCACCTCGACCGGCTCTGCGGCAGCACCGGCGCCGTCCGTGGCAACCGAGCCCGCGGCGGACCCGGCACCGGCAGCCCCGCCGCCACAGCCCGCGAGCGCAAGTGACAGGGCGCCCGCGGCGAGCGCCGAGGCAAACCCCCGGCGCGACATCTCAACATCAAACGCGCGCATCGCTAGCACGTCCCCTCGTTAGGCATCGTCCATGCGTGATGGTCGGTATGCAGCAGCTCCTCGGCCAGCGGCGAGAGCGGCGCGCCCAAAAACTCGCTGTAGCACGCCTGGACATCGGGATTCTCGTGCGAGAAGCGAATGTCCGCCTTCGCATCGAGGCCCCAGAGCACCTGGCCACGCTCGGCTGCCAGCTCACAGCCGTCGTGGATGGGCTGACCGCCGCCACCGACACAGCCGCCCGGGCACGCCATGACCTCAACGAAGTCATAGCTCACGCGGCCGTCGCGAATCGCGTCGAGCAGACGGGCGGCGTTGCCCAGCCCGTGCGCCACGGCGACGCGCACCTTGGTACCATCGATATCGGCGACGGCTTCCTTCCAGCCGTCCAGGCCGCGCACATCGGTAAAGAAGTCGGCGTCGGGGTTCTTGCCCGTCACCAGGTAATAGGCCGAGCGCACGGCGGCCTCCATCACGCCGCCCGTGGCGCCAAAGATCACACCCGCGCCCGTGCCAAAGCCCAGCGGCGTATCGAGCGGCTCCTCGACCAGCGTGTCCACGCTCACGTGGCTCGCGCGGATCATGCGCACCATCTCGCGCACCGTCAGCGCAACGTCCACATCGGGCGTGCCGTCCTCGCCCACCATGCTCGGCAGCGCGCACTCGGCCTTCTTGGCCGTGCACGGCATCACGGACACCACAAACAGACGCTCGGGCTCCACGCCCAGCACTTTGGCATAGTAGGTCTTGGCGATGGCGCCGAACATCTGCTGCGGCGACTTGGACGTAGACAGGCTGTCGACAAACTCCGGATAGCGGGCCTTCACAAAGCGTACCCAGCCCGGGCAGCAGCTCGTAAACATGGGCAAGCCGCGGCCATCACCCTCACCCTTAACGGCCTCGCCCAGGCGCTCGAGCAGCTCGGAGCCCTCTTCCATAATGGTGAGGTCGGCCGAGAAATCGGTATCGAACACGTACTCAAAGCCAACGCGGCGCAGCGCGCAAGCCAAGCGCTCAACGGTAGCCTCCTCGCGAGATATGCCGAGCTCCTCGCCCCAGGCGCTGCGCACGGCCGGCGCAATCTGCACCAGCACGATCTTGTCGGGATCGGCGAGAGCATCGAACACGGTCTCGGTATCGTCGCGCTCGCGCAGTGCGCCCGTCGGGCAATGCGTTATGCACTGGCCGCACGCGACGCAATCGGTTTTGCCGATCGGCGCACGCCCACGGGTGCCCACGGCGGTATGCGTGGCGCGGTTGGTCAGGTCCCAAATCCCTAGGCCCTGCACGCTCTCGCACACCTTGATGCAGCGCATGCATTTAATGCACTTGTCGTTTTCGCGGATGATGGGAAAATCGAAATCCCAGCCCTCGCCCGCCAAATGCCTTTGATACGGCAGATAGAAAACGCCCAGGTCGTTGGCGATGGTCTGCAGGTTGCAGTTACCGCTGCGCACGCAGCTCGTGCACTGCGAATCGTGCTGGGACAGCAGCAGCTGTACGTTGGTGCGACGGGCCTCGCGGGCCTTGGGGCTGTTGGTATGGACCACCATGCCGTCGAGCACGTAGTTGTTGCAGGCGGCAACCAGCTGGTCGCAGCCCTCAACCTCGACCACGCACACGCGGCAGCCACCGATCTCGTTTAGATCGCGCAGGTAGCACAGGGTGGGAATCTGAATGCCGACGGACTTGGCCGCATCCAGGATCGTGGTGTGCTCGGGAACCACGACCTCGCACTTATCGATAGTGAGCTTGACCATGTTATGCGCTCCGTTTTCGGTGTTGTCGATGACGGTGGTTTTGTTGGGCTCTACCATTCCAGGTTCCTCCCTCCGCGGAACGCGCCAAAGCCAAAGTGGTCGCAGCGCAGGCAGCGGCTCGCCTCCTGGCGCGCCTCCTGCTCGGTGAGACCCTGCTCGACCAGATTCCAATCGTGAATGCGCTCGCCGGCCTCGCGCTCGCCCAGCTCGCAGCGGCCGCACTCGTGCTTGCCCTTAAACTGGACGGTCGGCAGCTCCACGTCGAGCTTGATCTTGTGGTCGAAGCCCAGATAGCGGTCGATGTTTGCCGAAGCCACGCGGCCGGCATTGATGGCGCGGATGACGGTAGCGGGGCCGGTCTGGCAGTCGCCGCCGCTAAAGAGGCCATCGAAGTTGGGCACGGCGCCATCCGAATCGGTGACGACGCAGCCCCACTTGCAGGCAATGCCCATCTCCTCAAACGGCTTGGAATCGATGTCCTGGCCAATGGCCACAAACACGCGCTCGCAGGGGATGACGTGCTCGGGCGTGGCGGCGGCACGCGGAGCCGGACGACCGCGGCGGGGCTCGCCGATAATCTGCGGCTGCACGCGCAGGCCGTTCACGCGACCGTCCTCGCCCGTCTCGATGGCGAGCGGGGCTGTCAGCTCCAGCACTTCGCAGCCCTCGGCCTGGGCACCGGCGATCTCGGCATCCTGGGCCGTCATATCGCAGATGCGACGGCGGTAGACGATGCTTACCTTTTCGGCACCGCAGCGCACGGCAGAGCGTGCCACGTCCATGGCAACGTTGCCGCCGCCGATGACGCACACGCGCTGGCCGCTCAGGTCGGGCAGCTCGTCATCGCCGATGGCACGCAGCATCTTGACGGCCGACTCAACGCCGGGCGCCTCTTCGCCCGGAAGGCCGAGCTTCTTGTCGCTGTGGGCACCGATGGCTAGGTAGACGGCATCGAACTCGTCGCGTAGACGGGCGAGCTCCTCGCCGTTCACGGAGTGGTCGAGTTCCACATCGATGCCGGCGCTCATAATCCAGTCGATCTCGGCCTGCAGGCGCTCGCGTGGCAGACGATAGCTGGGGATTCCGTAGCGCAGCATGCCACCCAGGTGGTGGCGCTGCTCAAAAATGGTCACCTTGTGGCCCATCACGGCCAGGTAGTAGGCGCAAGAAAGACCGGCCGGGCCGCCGCCGATCACGGCGACGCGCTTACCAGTGTTGTCCACTACATGTGGCTTGTGGTCGTTGAGGTCGCTATGCTCAACGGCAAACCGCTTGAGGGCAAGGATGTTCATGGGGTCGTCGACCATGCCGCGGCGGCAGTGCATCTCGCAGGGATGCTCGCACACCAAGCCGCAGACGAGCGGCAGCGGATTGTTCTTGCGGATGACCTTGACGGCATCGGCATAGCGGCCGGCTTCAACGAGCGAAATGTACCCGGGAATGTCGACGTGCGCCGGGCAGCCTGAGACGCACGGGGCACGGGCCTCGCGGTCAAAGCCGCAGGAGTGCTCGCGGATGTGGTGCTCAAAATCGTCGCGGAAGCCGCGAATGGCCGTGAGCGCCATGGCGCCGGCCTCGTAGCCGATGGCGCAGTCGCTCGAAAGGTAGATGGTGCGGGCCGTGCGCTCAATAAGGTTGAGCGTGGACTCATCGGCGCGCCCTTCGAGCACATCGGCGAGCAGGTCGCTCAGCGCGCTCAGGCCCACGCGGCAGGGCGTGCACTTGCCGCAGCTCTGGGTGGAGCACAGGTTGACGAGCGCTGCCGTAAACTCAACGGGACACGGAGCGAGCGAACTCACCGCCAGACGACGTCCGAGCGCATCGTGCAGGTCGTCCATGACGGCCTGAGCGTGGCTGCGTTCCATTACATGCAGTCGAGCCATAAGATCCCCTCTCACATGGCAGCCCGGAGGCGAGGCCGGGCGAAGTTGCTACACGCACAACACTGACCTAAAAAGTTGTTAGGTCTCAACGCAGTTCGGCAGGCGGCATGAAATGTCACCCTCAGCGGTGAAATAGAACATTACCGCAGATAAATGCCATATTTGATAAAACGCGTTACCAAATGACAATGCCCCGCCCACGCAATCGCGTGGACGGGGCATTGCTCCAGGTATGCGGTCAGCGACCCTGTTGCTTTTACTTAAGCTCGGGCCAGTAACCCTTGTTGGCCTCGATCATGTCGTCGAGAACCTCCTTGGCGACCTTCATCGACGGTACGGTCTTGTTGAGCGTAAAGGCCTTGAGCGCCTTCTCGTACGAACCCTCGATCGTAGCCTCGACCACGAGCTTCTCCGAGTTCAGCTGCTGCATCATGAGGCCTTGCTGGAACAGAGGAATGTTGTCACGGCTGATGACCTCGGGGCCGTTCTTGCCAATGTAGGCAGGCAGCTCGACCATAGCGTCGTAGGGCATGTTGGGGATAGCGCCCTTGTTCTCGCAAATGACCAGGAAGCGCTGCTTGGTATCGTTCTTCAGAGCGATAGCCAGGTCGGCAATCCAGTCGCCGTGGCTGCCCGCATAGAACGTGCTCTCGTCGATCTCGCCGGTCTTCTCGTAGTGGTCGATGCCGTCGAAGAGGTTCTTCTCGCGCGTCTCCTCAACCTCGTTAGCACGGGTGCGCTCGGGGTTGGAATGCTCGACGAACTCCTTCTGCTGCAGGTAGTAGTTCAGATACGTGTTGGGCAGGTACTCCGGGAAGCACTCCAGGATCTCGTACTCGCCCTTCCAGACGTAGTACCAGCTGCCCTTAGTGTGGCGGTTCTGCTCGGGGTGCTCGTCGGTGGCCTCCTCGGGCTTCTTTGCCATGAGCGAGCCCATGCCCTTGAGGTAGGAATCGGGCAGCAGGATCTCATGCTCCTTGATGTACTCGCGCAGCTGCGGGAGCACCTCCTCGCCCTTGTGGCGAATCGAGGTGAACCAACCAAAGTGGTTGAGGCCGAAGTAATCGTACTCGACATCCTTCTTGTCGATATCGAGCGCGGCGCAAACCACGTCGATGATTGCGATCGGCATGTCGCAGATGTTGATGATGCGAGCGTTGGGACGCAGCACGCGGCAGCCCTCGGAGACGATGGCGGCAGGGTTGGAGTAGTTGAGAATCCAGTAGTCCTTCTTGGCGTACTTCTCAACGTCATCGATCAGCTCGACCATGGGGAAGATAGTGCGCATGCCGTAGGCAAGGCCGCCGCAACCGCAAGTCTCCTGACCCACGCAGCCGTGACGCAGCGGAATCTTCTCGTCCTGCTCGCGCATGGCGTAGCCGCCCACGCGCATCTGGGCAAACACGAAGCTCGCGTCGGTAAAAGCCGTCTCCTTGTCGGTGGTCACCGTAAGCTTGATGTCCAGGCCGAGGTCCTCGTGCAAAATCCAGTCCACGAGCACGCCGATCTTGCGCTGGCGCTCCTCGTTGATGTCGTACAGGCGAATCTCGTCAACGTCGAGCTCGTCCTTGCGCAGAGCGATGGACTTGACGATGCCGGGGGTAAAGGTGGATCCGCCACCACACAGAGTAATGATCATTGTTTACTGCTCCCTCTCAATTGCGTTCTCGACCTTGTCGCGCATCTCGGCGACCTTCATGCCAAAGATGATCTGGATATTGTTGCCGTTGCGGTTGATGCCGCTGTTGGGCACGTGGTTGATGAGGCTCTCATCGATGAGGTCCGGGTTCTTAACGTTCACGCGGAGACGCGTAAAGCAGTTCTCGAGCTCCTCGATGTTGTCCTTGCCGCCAAGACCTGCGACCAGATCGGCAATACCTGCATCGACGCCCTCTGCGGGAGCTGCGGCAACAGCGCCCTGCTTCACCGCGACAGACGCGGCGGCCTCGCCCTCGGCAACGGACTCAGCAAGCTCGGACTCTTCCTCGCGACCAGGCGTGTGGAGGTTGAGCTTCTTAATAAGGAAGGTGAAGAGGAAGAAGTACAGAGCGGCGTTGACGACTCCGAGCACCAGCATAACCGGCCAGTTGGTCTTATCGACACCAAGAACCAGGTTGGAAACCACGATGTTGATGATGCCGCCTGCAGTCGAAGCGGGCACGGAGAGGACCTTGAGCAGAACCAGGAAGATGCCGGAAAGAACCGAGTGAACGACAAAGAGCACGGGAGCGGCAAAGACAAAGAGGAAGTCCATGGGCTCGGTCACGCAGGAGAGCACAGCGGTGATAATCAGCGGGATGATAACGGCTTTGGTCTTATCCTTGTTCCCCTTGTAAGCGGTGACGATAAAGGCGAGACCGATACCGATGTAGGGCCACAGGTTGTTGAAGGTATAGCTGTTGAAGTAGGTGCTATCGGAGAAGGGCTGGCCCGTCATTGCCATCTCGGCGACACGGATGGGATAGGCGCCGGCAATAACCTGATCACCCAGCGTCAGGGTGCCGCCCACATCGGAGAACTGGAACGGGGTGTAGATGAGGTGGTGCAGGCCGGTGGGAACGAGCAGCTTGTTGAGCATGCCGTAGATAAACAGACCGATGTTGCCCGACTCCTTAATGATGCCGGCAACGGAGGAGATGGCGCCCTGAACCGGAGGCCAAACGATGCAGAAGCCAGCGCCCATGATCCAGGAAATGATGATCATAATCAGGAACGGGAAGCGAACGCCCGAGAACATCGAAAGGGCAATGGGGAACTGCTTGTTCGAGTACTTGTTGAACACGGCACCGGTGATGCAACCGAGAATGATGCCGCCAAACACGCCGGTATCGAGTACCTGGATGCCCATAACGGTGGCCTGGCCGGTTCCGGTAAGACCGAGCATGCCGCTCGCATCGGCAAGAGAGCCGGTGGCGTTGAGCACGATGTTGTTAGCCTGCAGGAACAGGAAGAACGACATCAGGGCGATCAGCGAGGCATGGCCCTTGTTCTTCTTTGCCATGGCGCCGGCGATGCCCACGCAGAACAGAATCGAGAGGTTGTTGATGATAAACATCAGCGACTGGTAGACAACGGCGCCCACAAGCTGGAACGGACCGGAGCCCAGTACGGGGACCAAAGCGCAGATGGTCTTGTTGGTCAGAATAATGCCCACGATGAGCAGGATGCCGGCAACCGAGAGATACATCATCGGCTGGACGATCGACTTCGCGAACACCTCCAACGGCGCTTTGAAATTGAACTTCTTTTTTGCGGTCATAGCGGTACTCCCCTTCCTTTTCCGCAAATTAAGACAGATGTGCCCTAGACAAGACCGTGAGCCTTGCCTTATATCAATCGATGTGTGGGCACGTTATGCCTAGAGACCAGGTTCTCCAAGCAGGTTAACAATGTGATATGCGAGATAACTCTTCTCGGCATCGGTAACGACAACGTTATAGGTAGACGACAAGTGGGCGGCTATGGCGTCCGCGCACGAGAATGCACACGGATACGCCGTTTCATCGATTCGGAACAGCGCGTCTCCGTTGATTTGCCCGGCCGTAGGATCGAGCGCTCGCTGTGCGAAAAACTGCAGGTGACGAACGAAACGTTCGTAAGGCAGCGAGGTGTCATCGAGGGTCGTAGCATAGCGCTCGGAAACAATCGCGAGCACGTCGCGAACAAGCTGGACCGAAACAATCAAACGATCGGAGCGTTGCGGCATGGTGGCGTTGACGATATGCAAGGTAATGAAACCCTGCTCTTCTTCGCTCATCTGGATGCCCATATACTCCTTGATAATCTGCAGCGCACGGCCCGCAAGCGCATACTCCTTGCGATAGAACTGCTGGATCTCGAGCAGCAACGGGTTCTCGCAGGGAACGCCTTTGCGCTCACGCTCCAAAGCAAGGCTGATATGGTCTGCGAGAGCAATGAGGATCTTATCGTTGATGTCGGCATTGAGCTCTCGGCGAAGCATCTGAACAATTTCCTCGGAAATCACGAGGTTGACGGTGGGGATGGACTCCAAAAGATGTGCCAAGCGGTCAATCGTACGCGAGTCCTGAGAAGTTCCCTCCTGCAACGCGTAGGTCTTTTCGACTGACGCCTCGTCGATGGCATCGCCGGCATGACGGCCAAAGCAGAGGCCTCGACCGATGACGATGAGCTCGGAGCCATCGTCCGAAGTGACCATTGCGACGTTGTTGTTAAAAACTCGCTTGATAACCACGGTACCCACCACAAGAATTTACTCGGAAAGCCAGACGACAGGCTCTTTAACAGCAACAGGGCCGGAAGCATGCTCACGAAGAGTCGAGTTCTCCGAACGCTCGCACACGATAACGAAGACCGTGGGATCAAAGCCGGCAGCGCGAACCACGTCGAAATCGACCTCGACGAGGGGCTGGCCCGCGTCGACATGGTCACCCTGGGCAACAAGCGCATGGAAGCCCTTGCCCTCAAGCTTAACAGTGTCGATTCCGATGTGCAGCATCACCTGAGCAGAGCTGTCGTCGGACATGATGCCCAGCGCGTGCTCAGTCGGAAACAGTGCCGCGACAGTACCGGAAACAGGAGCGCACACCGTTCCCTCTTGGGGAACCACGGCAACGCCATCGCCCACTGCACGACTGCTAAAAGCGGGGTCATTGGTTTTTTCTAGATTAACAAGCTCGCCGGAAACAGGGGCGAGGATTTCGAACTCGGAAGCTGCAGTCGTCTGCTTATCCGAGCCGCCCATAAGGCGAGAAAAGAAACCCATGATGGCATGTCCCTTCATAAATATAGCCCAACCAAAATCAATCGAATGCGCCCGTTGAGACGCTCGCGATCAAAGACTTTGGTTAGGCCCACGTCCGAGGGGACTCGGTAACCTTCCGCATTTCTTTTTACGGGGGTTATTGTAGGCAACAACAAAGCCAGAATAGTCATTATGACCGGTGAGCGGTATTTTTTCTTCGATAAACGGTATTTAAGCGGCACTTAGGGACGTTCCTTTTCTGCCGGCACTCGGGGACACTCCTCACTCTGGTGCATTGGGGACAGGTTTGTTTGCACCAGGTTGGTGCAGATTAACCTGGCCCCATTGCACCAATTTCGTATGCGCTAGATAAAGAGCTCGCATTCCTTCCGCACGACGCAAACCTTGCTCAGCATCTGGGAAACAGCGGATAGCTTGTTGGGATCAAGCTTGCGAGCGCCTCGCGGACATACGGCGATGCAGCGCATGCAGGAGATGCACGCCTCGCCAGCTGCTCGCTTGGGGTCGCCCTTGTCGATAGCACAAACGGGGCACGCCGCGGCGCATGCACCGCAGGAGACGCAATCCCCTGTTGCCTCGGGTGCCATGCAGCGACCTCCAGCTTGTTTATAAGGACGATTGCCGGGGATAGAGGGCTCGGACGCATCCTCAGCCAACAGCTTTTGCTGAATTTGCTGCGCAAACTCTGCGAGCTGCGCCGCATCCTGCGCATCCGGTCGCCCAGCAGCAAACTGACGAGCAACGGAATGTTCTGCAATGGCTGCAACTGCCGCGATCACCCGGAATCCCGCATACTTCGCAACGTCCTCCAGCTCTACGAGCGTGTCCTCAAACGCGCGGTTTCCGTATACACAAACCAAAACAGCCCGAGCCCCGTTGCCGCGCACCATGCCCAACCGGTCAGCCACCACAGCCGGGATTCTACCGGCATACGCCGGCACAGAGATTACGGCCACGTCGTCCTCAGTCATCGAGACAGCGCTGAAATCTAGCCCGCTATCGGTCAGATCGACGGTAACAGTATTCTTGTCCAGCGCTCCAGCCACAAGGCAAGACACCTTCTCCGTTCCACCCGTCGGACTAAACACAATTTCGAATACGCTCATCTAGACACCCTCCCCCTACGCTCAGCAACGCGTCAAGCCGTTTTCACATCCAGCCAGAGTATACGGCACGTGGGGTCCCCGTTTTAATGCACCAAGCACCCCAATGCACCCACCCTACGCTGTCTGCCTCTTCATTTTGCATAAATTATGGTACAGATTGTATATATTTACGGAATACCGCTGTGTTCTCCTGAGGTACCCCATCCTGGCCCGTGCAAAAAACGGAGTATTCTGCAACGTGACCACGCTAGCACCGCCGCGGGTGGGCAAAACTGTAGGGCGCCGTATCATTCTAAGTCCCGACATGGCGAAAATACGCGCCCCTGCTCCGGAAAACGGCTAAATCTGACTCAGAACGCTCGCCAGGGATATCCGAAGGCCACCGTTGGCGACGTCGAATCATATGCAGACAACTCGAACTGCAGAATACTCCAAAAAATGCACGGCGCACCCCATGGGACCCATTGCCGCATGGCAGGAAACAGGTCCACGGCATCCTCTAGATGCATTCCCGAGGAAATCACATTTGAACTAGCGATCGGATACGGCAAACAAAAAAGGGCCCCGAGTGTAGTTGCTCGGGGCCCAAACTCGTCTCGCCTTACCGCGCGACGAGCATGTTACTTGCGCTTGCCGCCACCGTCACCGGGGCGACGGGAGCTGCCGCCGCGCTTGCCACCACGGCTGTTGCCATAGCTGCCACGGTTATCGCGACCGCCGGCACGACCGCCGCGGGAGCCGGCCTGGTTGCCGCCACGCCCGCCACGATAGCCGCCACGACGCTCCTCGCGGGTGTCGTCGTAGTTGCGCCAGTCATCGCGACGATCGCGGCTGGCACGCGGATCACGACGATCGCGCGACTCACCAGAGCGGCCAGCGCCGCCGCGGCCGCCATTGCCGCGAACACCCTCGCGACGCTCGCCGCCACGGACGCCGCGCTCTTCAAAGCGCTTGCCGCCACGGGACTCACCGCCGCGGGCACCTCGCTCACCGCGACCCTCGCCGCCACGGCGCTCATCGCGCCCGCCGCGCTCGCCATCGCGACCGGAGCGACGACGGTCACCCGAGCCGCGCTTGCCGCCGCGCGAACCACGGCCCTCGTCCTCGCG
This sequence comes from uncultured Collinsella sp., assembly GCA_900545615.1. Lineage (GTDB taxonomy): Bacteria > Actinomycetota > Coriobacteriia > Coriobacteriales > Coriobacteriaceae > Collinsella. The sequence goes on along the minus strand of UQZM01000036.1, from coordinate 8,514 downwards.
CTCGACACGGCGACGACCGCCGCGGTCCTCGTCCTCGCGGCGACGACGATGTGCCTCGCCCTGGAACTGCTTGGCACGACGCTCGGCACGGTTGCCGCGCGGGCCCTGCTCAACAGCACCAGCGCGCTCCTCGGCAGCCACCTCGCGAGCAACGCTCTCAACAGCCTCGTCCACGCGAGCCTGAACGCCCTCGCGCACGCGGGTCTTGCCGCCGCGCTTGGGACGGCTCGGACGCTCACCGTCGCCGCGACGCTCGTCTCGACCGCGGTTGGAACGACCGGCCACATCACCGTAATCGTCGCCGTTGCGTTTGCCGTCGCGACGCGCCTGCTCAAGCTTCTTCTTGCTCTTGGACTTGCCGCGCTTGGTCTTCTTCTTCACCTTAAAGGCCGCAGGATCGCGCTCGGGGTCAACCGCGGGCGGATTGGGGCCCACATGCAGGTCGCCGGCCTCGTAGATGTCGGCGGTCTTGTCCATGAGCTTCTCGATCTCGTAGAACTCATCGACATCCTGCTCGGTCACAAACGTGATGGCCCAGCCCAGCTCGCCGGCGCGGCCCGTACGGCCAATACGGTGGATGTAGTCGGTCGGCTCGGCCGGCACGTCAAAGTTCACGACGTAGCGCACGTCGCTGATGTCGATGCCGCGGGCGAGCACGTCGGTTGCCACCAACACGTCGACGGTACCGTCGCGGAAGGCCGAAAGGGCACGCTCGCGCTGAGCCTGGCTGCGGTTGCCGTGAATCGCGGCGGCCTTGATGCCCTTGCGCTCCAGACGACGGCAGCAGCTGTCGGCGCGGTGCTTGGTGCGCATAAAGACGATGGTGCGCTCCGGGCCCTCCTTCTTGAGGAACTCGGGCAGCAGATTGTTCTTGGCCTCGATGGACACCGGGAATACAAACTGGTCGACGGTGTCGGCGGTCGACGTGGCGGGCGCGATCTCCACGCGTGCCGGGTCGCTCACCAGGTCGGTGATCTCGCCCACGGCCTCCTCGTCGAGCGTGGCCGAGAACAGCAGCGTCTGACGCTCGGCCGGCGTCTCGCGCACAATGCGGCGGACGGCGGGCAAAAAGCCCATGTCGAGCATGCGGTCGGCCTCGTCCAGCACCAGCACCTTGACCTCGTCCAGGTGGCAGGCGCCCTGCTCGATCAGGTCAACCAGACGGCCCGGCGTAGCGACCAGGATGTCACAGCCGTACTTGAGCGCCGCAGTCTGCGGCTTGTAGCTCACGCCGCCCACGACGGTCACGGCGACATGGCCAGTGACGTCGGCAATCTTGCTCGCGACCTCGTCGATCTGCTGGGCAAGCTCGCGCGTGGGGGTGATGACGAGCATCAAGGGACCGCGACCGTTGCCCTCGGGCTTCTTGGCGCCGCGACGGCGGTTGCGACCGCCACGCTCGCGCACGGGCTTGGGCGGAGCGATGTGCTCCAGGTTGTTCATGGTCGGCAGCAAGAAGGCGGCCGTCTTGCCGGTGCCGGTCTGAGCAGCGGCAAGCAGGTCGCGGCCCTCGAGCACCACGGGGATCGAGCCAGCCTGGACAGGCGTGGGCGCCGTGTAGCCTAGGTTCTCGATAGCACGAAGCATCTCGTCCGAAAGGCCCAGCTCGTCAAAGGCGGGCAGGCTCTCGGTAGCGGACTCGACGGTCTGGGCAGCATTGGCCTCATCGGCGGCATCGAAGGCAGCCTGGGTCATGGCCTCGCGGGCCTCGTCCAGAATCTCGGCGTCCGTGACGTCGGATACAGAATTACGCATATGTTGTTGTTCCTTATCTGCACGCGCAATGGGCACGGCATGCGGCCGCGCGGGCGTGCTTGGTAGTGCGCTAATACATACAAAAACAGGTGCGCACAGAGAGGACGTTGCTCAGCACGCTGGCGATCGCTTTGGCAGCCCTATCACGCGCCGTCCAGACGCAGCAGCTCTAAGCGATGGAGCAGATTCGCCGCCGGTTAGTATACCCGCACTCCGTATGCCCCCACGTAAACCACAGATGACGAGGCGGACGGGGCGGGCCTGGCCGATTGTCTCAATCTGTAACAGATGCAGGGCAAAACCGGGTCCAAATGTTACAGAACAAGACAGAGGGGGATTTCCGTCCAGCCCAAACCAAATCTCTCGGTCTTCCTGCAATTTTGAACATGTGGCCTATAATGTTGCTTTGGTTACGCTATATATTGCGCAGCCATTTAATACGTCGCCCACCGGGGGCCATTAATTCCTATCGCCATATTGGCTAGGAAGCAACCAAAGGAGGTATCCGTGGCAGCAGAGACGCCTTGCTCGGTCCTCTATAACGATATTCGCTCGTTCGGCGGTCTTAAACATCTCGAGATCGCCCGAATGCTTATCAACGGAAACTCTTATCTCGGCAGTACCCTGCTCGAGAAATGCTCTTCCAACCGCTCGTATCTCACCCGTTACATCGTCCATCGCAAGCCTGACCAGTGCGCGCCCGCCATCTACAGCGACTTTACCGTCACCACGCTCAACCTTTCCGCGGCAATCTGCAGCAAGCTCGGCGGCGGCGAGTCCGCCTATCGGGCAATCGCCGAGCACTATCGCGGTCCGGCCGCCAACGAAATGATGTCGGCTCTCGCCAGCTACAAGCTGGACAGCCGCCTATATGCAAATGCCCTCAATCGCATCGACAACTTTGACGGCAATGCCGTGCGCGAAAAAAGCACGCTCTTCTTGATGCTCTTTGTGGCAACGGGGGCGCTCGCCGATCCCGTTCAGGGCGTGGCCACCGTCGAGCGCTTTTGCGACAGCAAGACGGGCGGGCACTTTGGCACCACCGAAACTACCGTCGGCCGTAGTTTTTTGAGCAGCTTGGATCAACCGCGCGCCGTCGCTCCCAACCTCGGCTTGCTTAGGACGCACGCCGGAAACAGCGTTGACATGCAAATCCATCCCCTCACACGCGATCCACGCGGCACCGTGATTGGTTCTTTGCCCAAAACCTCGCCCAGCATCACCGATGTGGGCGCCGACGCATCACGCGAGCATCTTCGCATTTGGCTTGAGGGTGAGCACTGGTACGCCCAGGGCCTTGGGTCGACCAACGGCACGGTGCTCGAATCGGGTGCAGGCGACGGTGATATCGTAATCGAGCCGCCGCGCGACCAACGCGAGCCCGGCAAAGTCTATCCCCCCGTGGAAATCGCCAACAGCGACAGACTTCATTTGGGTCTCTATACGACATTCCTTGTCATTGTGGACTAGCGCGGACGGCGATCAAAAGACGGTCGCCGTCCGTCTTTCGTCTTCTACCTTCTGCGTCGTAAACGACAATACTCAGCGGTACACGTGAGCAGTGCGGCTATCATGGTACTTTACCGATATCCGCGCTGCTCACGTGTACGCGCGGCAACCCATGCCAGACAAAGGAACGCCATGGATACTACCGATAGCGCCTATGGCGACAAACTCATCCGTCTCGATACGTTCGACACCGCCGTGGCGGTCGACCCCAGCGCCGAGGACGACGCCAAGCGTCGGTTTATGACGCTTATTCTCCAGACGGCCCACCGCAACAACGGCAACATCGGGCACGTGCTGCGCGCGGCCAACACGAGCGGCGAGGTCTTTGCCGTCAAGCTACTCAAGGACAACGCCATCCTTTCCGGCCAAGCCCCCGACCGCTCCGCCGAGCAATCGGCCGCTCACCTGGCCAACACCGCTGCGCTGTTCGAGGAATACCGTCATCTGTGTACCGTTTCGCACCTGCGCGGATTTCCGCGCGTCTATGGCTACGGATCGTGCGAGGATGACCCGCTCATCCTCATGGAGTGGGTCGAGGGCACCTCACTCAAGCAGGCGCTGCCCCTGCTTCCTCACGACGCCTCGGGCGGGCTGACCACCCAGATGGTCGCCGCCGTCGGAAACGCCGTGCTTCGTGCGCTCTTGATGACCCAAGGCCTCGTGAATCCGGTCGTCCATCGCGACCTTTCGCCTGCCAATATCATGTTCCGCACCACCAGCCGAACGCTCGAGCAGCAGATTGCCGATTGCTCCTTTGACCCCTGCCTCATCGACATGGGCTCCGCGACCATGGCTCTCGGCGACGACACGATCACCCGGCGCGCCGACATCTGGCGCTTTGCCACGCCCGCATACGCCGCGCCCGAGATGCTCACGCAGGATATCGAAGGCATCGCGGCCCTTCGCCGTTCGCCGGCAATCGACGTCTATGCGCTTTCGAGCATTCTGTACCAGCTCTACAGCGGTCGCAAACCGTTTGACTTTGAGTCGACGGACGCCGCTGCAACCGGCTCGTTCTATCTCGTAAAGACCAAGACCAAGCCGGCACCGCTCGAGCCGCGCTGCGAGGGCGATGAAGCGCTCGTCCAAATCATCATGAAAGGCATCTCAGTCGAACAGAGCGATCGCCCTACCGAGCAGCAGATGCTCGAGGTGCTCTCGACATACCTCCCCGCTGCAGAATCTGAGGACCGCGAGGGCGCGGGCAATGACGCCGTAATCGACATCGACTCCGGTACGCACCTTAAGGTCGACGTCGCCGGCGAGCGCGCGCGAGAGATCCTGGAGCAGGCCCGGAACGATGCCATGACCCGCCGTCGCTTTATTATCGGCGGTGTCGCTGCAGTCGTTGCGGGGCTCGGCGTCATTGGCGCGGCAACCCATGGCTTTGGCATCCCCGACTACCTCGATGGCATCCGCGGTTCACTTGACGACTACACCTGGGATCAGCTGCAGGAGATTTCGCTCAAGATTAAGGCCGCCGAGACCCGTAGCGAGGCACGCGAGATTGCCAAGCGCTATCACCTGCTCGATGCCGATGGGCATATCCCCTATCCGTGTACCAAGCGCGTCACGCTCACCAACGGGCTGCAGGTTGGCGCGCAGCTTGTGGGCATTCGCCACGATGAGCTTCTGGACGGGACGGGCAAGGCCGGACTGACGTTTATGTTCGACGCGGGTATTGCCGAGCGCAACGCTGCGGCTGAACCGCCGAGCGCCGGCTGGGCAGATTGCGAGCTGCGGGAATGGCTCAACGGCGACGGCCTTAAGCTGCTGCCCAACGAGTTGCGCGCACTCATTAAAGGGGTCAAGAAGGTCTCGAACAATGTGGGCGCCGCCAACAGCGCATCGTGCCTGAGCGAGTTGCCCGCAACCCTTTGGCTGCCCGCCATGGTCGAGCTGTGCGGTACGCAACCGCCCGATTCGTTTGCCGAGGACTATCACTACCTGGCAGACATCTACAACGGCGAGGGCAAAGAGTATCAGCTCTTCCGCGAGCTCAAGGTGAGCCCGTATTCCACGAACGAGACGATGGTCCGCCAGTGGAAGGGCAAGGACACCTGTTGGTGGGAGCGCACGGTGAGCCCCGACTCATCGGAGACCGAAGGCACGCTCTACATAAACCGTGTGGGCCACGACGGCGACGTCTTTACGTACGCAACGCCTGCGGAAAAGCCAAACAAACGAACCTGTGTGATCCCCGGGTTCTGTATCTAGGCGGCGAGCGTCTTGCCGCAACGGGACCCCTCCCCGGCAATTGTCTCGATCTGTAACAGTTAGAGGTCATTTTCCCTGCTAGATGTTACAGATTGAGATGATTGGTTGGGACGGTCCATCGGCCAACCATCCATCCTCATCTGTAACGAAATCTCATACATTTCTTTCCGTACTGGACACCCCCAGGGGGTATGGGTGTATAGTATCGGATGGTTAACATTTCCGACACTACGTCACAGAAAGGAGAAGCCATGGCTCAAGATAAGTTCGACGTGGGCGGCATGACGTGCGCCGCGTGCCAGGCGCACGTGGACCGTGCCGTAAGCAAGCTCGACGGCGTAGAAAGCGTCGCGGTCAATCTGCTCGCCGGTTCCATGATGGTCGACTATGACCCCGCGCAGGTCTCTCCCGACGACATCTGCACCGCCGTCGACCGTGCGGGCTACTCGGCCTCGCCCGTCAGCACGGGCACCGACACCGCCAGCTCAAACGGCAGCACACAAGTCAGGTCCGGCGCCGCCCACATGGAGTCGCCAACCAAAAAGTTGGAGGCTGCCGCCTCTGCCATGCGTACTCGTCTCATCGCCTCGATCGTATTCCTTATCCCACTGTTCTACATAGGCATGGGGCACATGCTCGGCTGGCCGCTGCCCGGCATTTTCACCGACCATACCCACAGCATGACGCTCGCCCTCACCGAGCTCGTCCTGCTCATCCCCATCGTCTACGTCAACGACGCGTACTTTATCAATGGGTTTAAATCGCTCGCGCACGGCGCGCCCACCATGGACGCCCTCATCGCCGTGGGCGCCACCGCCTCCATCGTCTGGTCGTTCTACGCCATGTTCATCATGGCCGACCAGCTAGCCGCGGGCCAGGTCCACGAGGCAATGATGACGGGCATGGACAATCTGTATTTTGAGAGCGCGGGCACGATCCTGTCGCTCGTCACCGTGGGCAAATACCTCGAGACGCGCAGCAAGTCCAAAACCGGCGGCGCCATCGAGGCGCTCATCGACCTGGCGCCCAAGACCGCGACCGTCGTTGCCGATGACGGCACCGAAACCACCGTGGACGTCGACAGCATCCTTCCCGGCCAGGTGCTGCGTGTGCGCCCCGGCGAGTCCATCCCTGTCGACGGCGTGGTGCTCGAGGGCGCGTCGGCCGTGGACGAGAGCGCGCTCACCGGCGAGTCCATCCCCGTAGAAAAGACCGCCGGCGACACTGTCAACGCGGCCACGGTCAACCGCACGGGCTCGTTTACCTTCCGCGCCACGCGTGTGGGCGCCGACACGTCGCTCGCCAAGATTATCCAGCTCGTCGAGGACGCCAACGCCACCAAGGCACCCATCGCCCGCATGGCCGACAAGGTCGCCGGCGTGTTCGTGCCCGTAGTATTCGCGATCTCGGCCGTGACCTTTGTGGCGTGGATGGTGCTGACCGGAAGCGTCAACGAAGCGCTTACCTCCGCCGTCGCCGTGCTGGTGATCAGCTGCCCGTGCGCGCTGGGCCTGGCCACGCCCGTCGCCATTATGGTCGGCACCGGCAAGGGCGCCGAGATGGGCATTCTCTTTAAGAGCGCCGAGGCGCTGGAGAACCTGCGCAGCGTGGGCACCGTGGTGCTCGACAAGACGGGCACCGTCACCCGCGGTAAGCCTGCCGTGACCGATATCGTGGTAGCCACGCGCGCCGACGGCTCGCCCGCCATGAGCGAAAAGGCGCTGCTCAAGCTGGCCGCCGCGTTGGAGCGCTCGAGCGAGCACCCGCTGGCCGAGGCGATTATGGCCGAGTGCGAGACACGCGGGATCGTCGCACGCATGGTCGAGGACTTTGCCGCCGTGCCCGGTCGCGGCGTTACGGCGCGCGAGGGGCAAAACGCCATTGCAGCCGGCAACGTACGCCTGATGAACGAGTTGGGCGTTACCGTGCCCGCGGGTCTTGCCGAGCAATTTGCCGCCGAGGGCAAGACGCCGCTGTTCTTTGCCAAGAACGGCGAGCTTGCCGGCACCGTTGCCGTGGCTGACGAGGTCAAGGAGACGAGCGCCGGGGCCATCGCCGCACTGCGCTCGCTTGGCGTCGACGTGCGCATGCTCACCGGCGACAACCGCGTCACCGCCGAAGCGATCGCCCGCCGCGTGGGGCTGAGCAGCGAACAGGTCATCGCCGACGTTCTCCCCGCCGACAAGGAACGCCACGTGCGCGAACTGCAGGATGCGGGCGGCAAGGTCGCCATGGTGGGCGACGGCATCAATGACTCCCCCGCCCTGGCGCGCGCCGACGTGGGCCTTGCCATCGGCACCGGCGCCGACATCGCCAAAGAAGGGGCAGATGTGGTGCTCATGCGCAGCGACCTCATGGATGTCGCCCGCGCCATCGAGCTTTCGCGCGCCACGATCCGCAACATCAAGCAGGACCTGTTCTGGGCGCTGTTCTACAACGGCATCGGCATTCCGCTGGCGGCGGGTGTGTTCTTCCCCCTCACCGGTTGGCAACTCTCGCCGATGTTTGGCGCCGCGGCCATGAGCCTGTCGAGCGTGTGCGTCGTAAGCAATGCGCTGCGCTTAAAATCCTTTAAGCCAAAAGTGGCAAAATAAGCTCACCATTAAGTCCATTTAGAACGGGTTTTCCAGGTGCCCGAGATTGACCTGAAAGAGGAGCGACGCGTACTTTGGTACGCGAGCGACGGCTTGAAGGTCAAGGTCGGGTGCCTGGGAAAGCCGACACAACAGAGAGGAATATCCATGCGTTTCACAATCAAGACTTCCGGCCTCATGTGCGGCCATTGCGATGCCACCGTCGAGACCGCGCTGCTCAACGTTGCCGGCGTGACCGACGCCGATGCCGATCACGAGACCCAGACCGTCCAGGTAGAGTGCGCCGACACCGTGACCGCCGAGCAGCTCGCCGCCGCCGTCGAGGGCGCCGACGAGAAATTCCATGCCCTGTCCGTAACCGCCGCGTAGCAGGCGCCACCTGCCCCCTCAGAAGTTGCGGTGAAATACGGACTGTTGAGCCGCCCTAGGCCCTTAAACA
>UQZM01000035.1 GCA_900545615.1 uncultured Collinsella sp. | reverse complement strand
CCGACACCAGCATCGACCTCGTCGAACACCAGTGTATCCACGCCATCCGCGTTGCCGAGGACAACCTTGCTCGCCAGCATAACGCGGCTGAGCTCGCCACCCGACGCAATACGGCGCAGGGGACGCGGCGTCAATCCAGCGCCGCTGCGATACAAAAGCTCATAGCTCGAAGGGCCAGCAAGCGTCCACTCGGCGCGGGGAAGATCACGCGACTCCCAGACGAGTTCGGCGCCCCCCATTTCCAGACGCGCCATTTGGCGGCCAACCTCATGACAAAAACGCGGGGCCGCCGTATTGCGTGCACGTTTAAGCGCCTTGGCGGCGGCGAACAGTTCATGCTCCGCTGCGCCAAGCGCTTCACGCGCCTTCTTGATCTGCCCATCACCATCGTCTACCAGCGACAACAGCTCTTGTGAGCGATCGCGCATGGCAAACACGTCATCCATGGTAGGACCCCACTGACGCAGTAGGCCCTTGAGGTCTGAATATCGCTCGCGCATGCGAGCGAGCTCGCGAGGGTCAAACGCAACGCCATCGCGATAAGCACGCAGCTCGTTGGCACAATCCTCAAGTGAGATGCAGGCATCCGAAAGCGCATCGGCGATGTCACCGAGCTTGCGGTCAACGGTCGCCATGCGTGAAAGCTCGGCAACGGCGCCATTCACGGCATCGAGCGCTCCCCCTTCGGCAGCAAGCGATGCATGGGCCTCGTTGGCCGTCGCAACCAAGACCTCGGCGTGCTCCGAGCGCGGCAGCAGCTCCTCGAGCTCCTCGTACTCGCCTGGCTTGGGGTCGACCTCGGTGATACGCTCAAGAGCAAAACGCGCTTCCTCGACGCGACTTCCCTGCGCGCGTGAGGCTTCCTCCACACGGCGAAGCTCCTTGGCGGCGGCACGCGAAGCCTTAAAGCAGGTGCGATACTTCTCGAGCGCCTCAAGCGCCGCGCGCCCAGCCCAAGCATCGACCATGGCAACATGGTGCGCCGGGTCGAGCAGACGCTGATGTTCATGCTGGCCGCATAGATCCATCATCACGCCAACGCGCTCCGAAAGCTCGCGCACGCTGGCGATGCGGCCGTCAATTTTTACGCGGCTGCGGCCCTCGGCAGAAAGGCTGCGCTGTACGGTAAAACCCTCCGTGTCGTGCGGGCCGTCAAACAGGCGCGCCTCGACGCTGGCAAGCGCCTCGCCCTCGCGAACCGTCGACGAATCCGCGCGCTCGCCCAAAATGAGCTTGAGCGCCGAGAGCAGCGCGGTCTTGCCAGCACCGGTCTCGCCGGTCAGGACGGTCAAGCCGGTACTCGGAACCAACGTCGCCTCGCGAATGAGCGCGATGTTGGAAACCTGCAGCTCATCGATCATGGCGCACTCCATAGAACACGCGGCTCACCGAGTTATAGAAGCTCTCGGGGCCGTAATCCAGCAGCAGCACATCGCCGGGACCGCGACGAACAGCCACGCTCTCGACCGTGCCATCGCAGGTAATAAACTGTCCGTCGATAGCGATGGCAGGCACGCTCGGGCGATCATCGGACATAAAGATTTCGACGACATCACTCGGCGAGGTCAAGAAGGCGCGAGCCTGAATGGTATGCGGAGCAATCGGCACGCAAACCATGCCCGTGTAATCAGGGCTGACGATAGGGCCGCCGGCGGAAAGCGCATAGCCCGTAGAGCCGGTCGCCGTCGACACGACGACACCGTCACCGCGTAGGCGATCGATATGATGGCCGGACACCGTGATGTCAAACTCGACCATATCGGACAGGGGCCCACGCGTGAGCGCCATATCGTTGAGGGCGAACGAACGCACGACATCCTTCGTGCCGTCATCGCGCACCGAGACGATATCCGCGGCGATGGTGGCGCGGCGGCTCACGTGGAGCTCACCGGACAGGGCATCGCTCACGACCTGCAGAATGTCGCGCTCCTCGGGACTCGCAGCAGTTAAAAAACCCAGGTGACCATAGGAAAGACCGAGGATAGGAATCTCACGATGGTTGAGGATGCGGGCAGCGCGCAGCAACGTGCCGTCGCCGCCGAGCGTAATGACCAGATCGGAGCCGTCAATATCAGGCGTGCTTTGAATCTTCGATCGCTGGTCGGCAGCCCATGCAACCTCGTAGCCCTGGCGCGTCAGCCAGAGCTCGAGCATCAGGCCGCTCTCGACCGCCTCTTGCTTGTAGTAATTGGGAACCAGAAAGACCTTCATAGCGTTGCCGCTTTCTCGCTCAAAGCCGATACCTGGGATTGCAACTCATCTTCGGCGCGCTCGCCGGGGGCAAACCTCGTGCCGTACAGGAAAAACTCAACGTTGCCCTTAGCGCCATGGATTGGCGACACGCACACATCGAGCGGGAACAGGCCCTTGGCGGCAAAGAGCTCAATCGCCGCCACGAGTGTATCGCGGCGGACGGCAGGGTCGGTCACGATACCGCCCTCGCCCACCAGCGCAGCCGGCGCCTCAAACTGCGGCTTTACGAGCGTGCAAAACGAACCCGAAGGCTTCAGGCACGCCAGCACGGCGTCGATGATATTCGCGATACTCGTAAACGACACATCGCACACAGCCAGGTCAATAGCAGCGCCGTAGCCGAGCTCGGGCAACTGCGTCACATTCGTGCGCTCGTGGAGCGTCACGCGATCGTCTTGGCGCAGCGACCAATCAAACTGGGCACGGCCCACGTCGACCGAGACAACGGTCGCGGCGCCGCGCTTGAGCAGGCAATCAGTAAAGCCGCCCGTGGAGCAGCCCACATCGAGGCAAGCAAGGTCCGTCGGATCAATCCCAAACGCATCGAGCGCACCCTCGAGCTTAAGACCGCCGCGTCCAACGTACGGAATGCGCCCCTTAACGTGCAGCGACAGGCCCGGCGTCACCTTGAGCCCCGGAGAGGTCAAACGCTCGCCGCCGCTCGAAACCAAGCCGGCCATAAGAGTGCGAAGGGCATCCGCGCGATCGGCGCAGATGCCCTGTGAAATCAGTTCGTCATCGAGACGCACGCGTTTCATGAATGCCATCAACCATTCGTATCCGGGGATGCAGCCTGTCTATCTTGGGACTCGTTTGCCGCATCCTCATCGTATTCCTGCTCGAGCTTGTCGGCCTCACGAGGCGTCAGCTCAAACTTGTCGACCATATCGACCGCACGGGAGCCCAGCTCAATCGCCTCGTCAAACAAATCGAGCGAACGCTCCAAGGACGTATCCTTGGAGCGAACGGTGGCGATAATCTGGTCCAGGCGATCCGAGATCTCATCGAAGTTGCGGACGGAACCCTCTGGCATGGCTACTCCTCGACGGAGTCGGCCTCGACGGCCTCAGCAGCGTCCGCATCCTCGGCAAGTACACCGGCGGCAGCCTGAGCGGCAGCGACCTTTGCGGCCGCCTCGGCAGCCTGTGCCTCCTCGCGAGCGCGATCCTCAGCCAGCAGCTCTTGGTACAGGTCCTCGCCCGGCAGCTCCTCACTGCGTGCGATCTTGCCCAGCACGCCGTTGACAAACGACGCGGACTGGTCGGTACCATAAGCCTTGGCGATCTCGACGGCCTCGTTGATCACGATGGCGTCCGAGACCTCCTCGTCGGTGAGGAAGCGCATCTCGTAGACGGCGATACGCAGCAGGTTGCGGTCGGCGCCGGGCATGCGCATAAGATCCCAGTTCTTGGCGACGGCGCGCAGGGCACAGTCGATACGATCGATATGCTCGTAGGCACCGCGGCAAAGCTCCAGCGCATAGGGGTCGAGGGGACCCTTCGAGATCAGGAAATCGCCCTCGAGGACGCGCTCGAGCGGGCTGTCCGTGGCCTCGGCCTGGAACAGCAGCTGCAGCGCCTGACTGCGGGCAAGCGTGCGCCCGCGATAAACCTTAAGGCTCAAAGGTTACTCCTTGGGGAAAACGAGGCCGTCGATGCAAACGTCAACGCGCTCGACCTCGACGCCCACCTGGGCATCGATGGCGGCGACCACGGCGGCGCGAACGGCCTCGGCGAGCTTCTTGAACGGATAGCCAAAGAACACCACGACACGCACGGTGAGTGCGAGCTTGTCGCCGACGACCTCAGCCTCGACCGCCGGCTCGGAAGCCGGGGCCTTGGACGAGAGCATCATGGAGACAAGGTTGGTGGCAAGGTCCTTGACGCCAACGGAGGCGATGCCCTCGACATCCGACACGGCGCGCGAGACGATGGCGGTCAGAACATCGGGCGAAATGCCGATGCCGTCAATCTTGATTTCCTGGGGCATGAGTCCTCCTAGAAGAGTTGGTTGCTAGACGCGGGAGACGAACTTGCCGTCGCGGGTGTCAACCTTGATGACCTCGCCCTCGTTGAGGTACATGGGGACCTGGATGACAGCGCCGGTGTCGATCGTGGCCGGCTTGGTGGAACCCTGGACGGTGTCGCCCTTAAAGCCCGGGTCGGTCTGGACGATGGTGGTCTCGATGAACATCGGCGGGGTCACGCCCATGAGCTCGTCGTCGGCAAAGAGCAGCTGGCAAATGTCGTTCTCGCGCAGCCACTTGGAGTTCTCGCCCACCATATCCTCGGGAACGGGAACCTGCTCATAGGTCTCATTGTCCATGAAGATGTAGTCGGCGCCATCGTTGTAGAGGTACTGGAACTCACGGGTGGTGAGCATGACGCTCTCGAACTTGGTGCCGGCGTTGCAGGTGTTCTCGACGACGCGGCCGCTCTTGATGTCGCGGGTCTTGTAGCGCACGAACGCGCCGCCCTTGCCCGGCTTGACATGCTGGAACTCGACGATGGTGTAGACCTTGTCCTTAATGCGGAGACCGAGGCCGTTCTTGAAGTCGGCGGTAGAAATGGTAGGCATAGCGACCTTTCTTGTTATGGACAGAACGCACAAGCGTCCAAATTACATACGACCAAAATTATACACTTGCAGAGCTCGCCTGCAGCGAGCGCATAAAAAGAGAACTCGGGGCGTCCGAATCATTTCGAACGCCCCGCACCAAACTATCTACAAAGTAGACTAGCAATCGATGACGTGCAGGTCGTGCGGGGTCTTGGTGAAGGGCTCGTAGCCGTTCTCGGTGACCACGCCGTAGTCCTCCAGGCGCACGCCGCCCACACCGGGCAGGTACACGCCGGGCTCCATGGTGACAACCGAGCCAACCTCGATGATATTCTTGCTGCGGTTGAAGTTGGGCAGCTCATGGATGTCGATACCGACGCCGTGGCCCAGGCCATGGTTGTAGTAATCGCCATAGCCGGCATCGCCGATGATCTTCTTGGAGAGCTTGAAGATGTCGTTGCCCTCAACGCCCGGATGGATGGCGGCGACACACTCCTCGTGGGTGCGGCGTACGAGCGCGTACAGGTCGAGCTGCTCCTGGGTAGGCTCGCCCATCACGACGGTGCGCGTCATGTCGGAACGATAATCGCAGTAGCCCGCGCCGTAATCCATGAGGACGAAGTCGCCCTTCTCGATCACGCGGTCACTCGGGACGGCATGCGGGTTGGCGGTGTTGGGACCACTTGCCACAATAGAGCCAAAGGCCAGGCTGTCGGCGCCGTTGGCGAACATAAAGTTCTCGAGCTCGTTGCGAACCTGCTTCTCGGTCATACCGGGCTTAATAAAGCCGAGCATGTGCTGGAAGGCGGCGTCGGTAATCGACTGCGCATGGCGCATGAGCTCGATCTCCTCGGCGTCCTTGATGGCGCGCATCTTGCGAATGTCGTCATGCATCAGCGGCAACATGCAGGCGACGGAACGATCCTCCAGACCACGCTGGATACCCTGGTAGAAGTTGATCTGCATGTCGTCCTCGACAACGCAGACACGGCACTTGTTGGCCGCGATCTTGCCGGCGACCCAACCGGGGATGGTGCCCTCGTCCATGTCGTAGACCCAGGGGCTGCCGGCGGGCGTGTTCTCCTCAAAGCTGTTGAGGTAGCGCGAGTCGGTATGAAACAGGCAATGGTCAGCCGTAATAAACGCCGCGTGCGGGAACTCGAAGGTGTAGTCGAAGACGCCCTTCACGCCCGTGAGCCAACGAAGATTGGCCTCGTCGCGTACCACGATAGCGTCGTAGCCGCGCTCGACCATCAGGGCACGGACACGTTCGATACGACCGGCAGGACCGGCAGCAAACTCAGACATGCAGATTCCTTTCTTATTGTCTCCATAAAGACGGGACGGGCCTCGATCGGAAGATGGATTCGCATGCGATCCGCAACCGATTGGAAACCCGCCCCTCAACATGATACGAAAGACGATGGATGTCAATAAATCTTAGAGAAGTTCTTTGCGAGAAGCCAAGTAGGCGTGAGCATGGCGCTCAAGAACCTCGTCCTCGACGCTCGTTAGGCGAATGGCGCCGAGCGCCGCGGGCAGCGGCAGCATGCTGCGGTTCGAGCGGACAAACTGCTGTCTGCGGAACTCCTCGATATATGCGGCAGGCTCCAAGTCGAAGGCAAGCTCCTCGATGCCAAAGTCCTCCAGGCAGTCATCGAGATCAAACACATAGTCGATATCGAAGTCGCAGGCATCGTGTGCTAGGCGCGCCTCAAAGCGCATGCCCTCGGACAACAGCTGGTAGGCAGGGACCTGCGAAGCGGCATCGCCCAAGCAAGCGCGCAGGGTGCGCTCCCCCGTCTTGCCAAAATCGAGCGCATGGCGAGCGCTCGGGTTCGTGGCCGTCAGCACGTCCTTGCGGGCAGTCTGAGACCATTGAACGGCATTGACGAGTGCGACCTCCTCGCCCGCGAGAATCTCGGGGACGGTCTCAGTAAACTGATTCCAGCGGGACTTGCTGCTCGAAAGCATGGTGCCAACAAGTACCGCATAGCCGAACTTGAGGTCCTCGGGTTCCGCCTCGCGAACAAGGTCGAGGTCACACACGACCAAGCCCGGTTCGGGACGAAACGCGATAGCGGGAAGCGCATTGGCCGACGAGGCGACGAGCGGCTTCATGGTCGTCGCGACCGTGAGCATGGCGTCGAACGTCGTCGGCAGCAGCGCGCACTCGGTGCGACCGCACCACTGGTTGGCGCACCAGCTAACAACCGAGCAGGTTGCGGCATCGCCAACGGCGACAACCAGATCGTCGCAGGTAATGCCGTTGGCAGACAAGGCGCCAAAGATAGCATCGGCATCGGCCAGCGTGGCACCAGCAGGCGAAACCTCGAGGACGAGCAGCGACACGGCAAAACCGGCGTCGACCAGCGCATGCTCGACGACCTCATCAAAACGTTCTGACGAGGCGGAGTTCCAAACCACCATCGCGCGCTTAGGCTTGCCCACAGCCGAGGCAAACATGCGCGACAGCTCCTCGAACGCGCCCAATCCGACACGGACATCGACGTTGCGGTTTTGGAAATTGATCAGTTGACGGCGAATCATAGCAGCCCACGCTCCAAAAGCATCTCGGCACAAAGGTAGGAAACGTCCTCGAAGGACTTGTTGCGAATATCAAGGGTAATATCGGCGGCCTGGCGATACAGCGGACGGCGATGCTCAAACAGACGCGCGGCATGCTCGGGCGAGCGGAAATCGGGGCGCGTGTCGGACCGACGAATCTGGCGAATCGAATCCTCGAAGTCGCCCTCGAGGTACACGCACGTACCCATTTCGTGCATCAGCTCAATATTCACCGGCGTCTCGACGATACCGCCCCCGCACGAAACCAACAGGCTGCGCTCGCTTTGGAGCGAACGGAGCGCCGAGGTCTCGAGCTCACGAAAACGATCCTCGCCCTCGGTCTCAAAAATCTCGGTTACCGACTTGCCGCAGCGGCGCACGACCAGGCGGTCGGTATCGATAAAACGCCGCTTGAACATAGTGCCGACGTTGCGCGCGAGCGTTGATTTACCCGCGCCCAAAAAGCCGATAAAGAAGATATGGTCGCAGCCGTGTTTAGTGTGCTGGGACATAGCGAGACCTATTCCTCGCAGGGAAGGTCGCGCAGGGCCCGGCGCTCAAAGATACGGAAGATCTGCGTATACCACAGGTCCTGCGTCGCCTGCGGCTTTACCAGGATGGTATCGACGCCGGCGAAGTTACCGCTCCACACGTCCGTGTAGAGCTGATCACCGATCAGCACCGCCTCGTCGGCCGTGGCGCCGAGGCGCTTAAGACCCGCCTTGAGGGCAAACGGCGCCGGCTTCATCGCGTGACTGATGGCCTCGAGCCCCAGCTCGCGAGCAGACGCCATGACCTGGTCGCGATGCCAGTTGTTGGACACCATGCACAGCTTGAAGCCTTTGGCGCGGGCGGCGTCAAGCCAAGCGGAAACCGCGGCGGGAACCTGCTCGGTGTCGCGCGGCACCAGGGTGTTATCGCGATCGAGCAGAATGGCGCGTTTGCCGTCGGCCCACAGGGTATCGAGGTCGATGCGATCGACCGAGGAAACGTATCGTTTGGGGCTAAAAATCCTCATGCTAATTCCAAGACTGTTGATGCTCTTCGTAGGTTTGCGAGAAGTACTCCTCGTCCTGCGTAATGTAGAAATACAGGTCATCGGAGTCGGTCGGCTCAAGCGTGGCCTTGAGTGCCTCGAGCGACGGAGAGCAGATGGGCGTGGGTGGCAGACCCTCGTGCTTATAGGTGTTATACGGACTATCGCTCTGCAGGTCGTCGGCGGTAACCTCGCCACCGGTGACATACATCATGGTCGCATCGCTGTTGAGATAGCGCAAACCATCGAGCTTGCCGGCAAGGCGGTTGTAGAAGACCGAGGCCACGTGCGCACGCTGATCGGCGTTGAGGCCCTCGCGCTCAACGATAGAGGCCAAATTGACGATGTCGTAGTCGGACATCTCCACACCGTAGCGCTCCTTGATCTTGGCTTCGCAGCTCGCAAAGTCAAGCGACTTATACTCGGTCTTAAACTGATCGAGCATAGCGCGAATCACGTCATCGGCCGTCGGCGAATCGCCCAACGAATAAGTCTTGGGGAACAAGAAACCCTCAAGCGAGTCATTGGCGGCGCCCTTAAGGAAGCTATAGTCGTCCACGTAGTTGGAGGCCTTGGCCTGGTTGAGGAAGTCTTCCTTAGAGATGCTGTCGTAGGCCTGGGCCACACGGTCGGCGACTTGATCGACCGTTAGGCCCTCAGGGATAGTCAGCGCATTGGAGCCCGCGTTGGGGCCTTCCATGAGCTGCTGAACCACCTTAGTCGCGTCCATGAGCGTGTTGAACGAGTAGGTGCCAGGCTTAAGCGACATATCGGCGTTGAGCTTTTTCACCGCCGCATAGTAATCCTTGGGATTTTCGACGATATGGTTCTCGGAGAGAATCGAGGCGATAGTATCGCCCGAGGCACCGTCGGGAATCGTGATAGTAACTTGCTGGCCAGCAGCGACTTTCGCATCCTCACCGCCAAAGAAGCCCTTGACGGCTGGCACGACAAAGAAAACGATCGCGACAAGCGCAAGCACGGCGACGACGCCACCGATAATCATAGGCACCGGGGAGCTTTTCTTTTGTGTACCACGGCGGACGTGCGTGTTATAGCTCGAGCGCGTAGCCGGAGCAACGCCGTGGGAACCGAGAGCGTGATGCGAATGCGACTGGGGGGCCTGCACTCGCTGGGTAGATGCCTGCTGCTTAAAGCGGGTGCCGCCTGCAGGCTGGGCCGTACGAGCAGTGGGCTGCTGAGCCGCGTGAGAAGCCGAATGCTGAACCGAACGAGCAGAAGGCTGCTGAGCCGTCCGCTGAGCAGGCTGGGCCGAACGAGAGGAGGACTGCACCGGACGCGCGGCAGGCTGAGCTGCGCGCTGCGTCGGCTGCGCAGGGCGCTGACCAGGCTGAGTAGGGCGCGACGAGGGCTGACCCTGACGACTCTGCCGGCGCGGATCGGAAGCGCTAGGCATGCGAAACCTCCTCGTTTTTACGATCGAGCCATGTCTGCAAGAACAGACTGGCGGCGATCATGTCAATCTTGCCCCTCATCTGCTTTTCGTTGAGTCCCTGCTCTCGCAGGATTCGCTTGGCCTCCTGCGAGGACAGACGCTCGTCCTCAAACTCCAGAGGAAGTTCGAGCTCGTCGGCAATCTTTTGGGCCACGGCGGCGACGCGCTCGGCCTGGGGGCCGGGCTCACCGGCCATGGTCAAGGGACGTCCGCTTACCAGGATATCGGGCTCATAGTCCTCCACCAGGTAGCGAAACGTCTTTGCCATGCCAGTGACCTCGGCAGCCGGAAGCACCTTGACAGGCATCGCCATCTTGCCATCACGGCTCGAGACGGCGATGCCAATCCTGGTCTCCCCTATGTCCAGCGCAAGCGCGACCACAGCGACTACTTAGGTTCTTAGGCGCCGAGCGCGGTCTTGGCGGCCGCAAGGGCATCGGCGATACCGGCAGCGTTCTTGCCACCGGCCTGGGCCATGTTGGGACGGCCGCCACCGCGACCATCGACCAGGCCCGCGATCTGCTTGATCACGTTGCCGGCGTGGAAACCGGCCTTCACGGCGTCATCGGAGCCGGCGGCGAGCAGGGCCGGGGTGCCCTTCTCGGTCACGCTGGCAACAACGCAGGCGACAGGGCCGGCGACCTTCTGGTGCACGGTATCCCAAACGTTGCGCAGGTCAGCGGCCTCGAGACCCTGAAGCTCAGCAACAACGAGCTTGTAGCCATTCAGCTCGACAGCACCCTCGATGGCGCTGGAGATCGCATCGGAGGAGCCACCAGTGAGCGCCTTCTTGAGCTTGTTGGACGTCTCGCGCAGCTCGGCCTGCAGGTTCTCCACGCGGGCGGGAACCTCGTCGACGCGGCACTTGAGCGCAGCGGCGGCGGCGTCAACGAGCGCCAGGCGGTCGGCCATGTAGTCGAGGGCACCCTTAGAGGTCACGGCCTCGATACGGCGGACATTGGAGCCCGTGGAGGACTCGGAAATGATCTTGAACAGGCCAATCTCGGCGGTATTGGCGGCATGAGTGCCACCACAGAGCTCGCGGGAGAACGGCTGGTCCTCGGCGCCCACGGAGACGACGCGGACAACATCGCCGTACTTCTCTCCAAACAGAGCGACAGCGCCGGCAGCCTTAGCCTCGTCGATGCCCATGACACGGGTCACAACCGGCTTGGAAGCGAAGATCTGCTGGTTGACCAGGTCCTCGACAGCCTTGAGCTGCTCGGAGGACAGGGCCTCGAAGTGCGTGAAGTCAAAGCGCAGGTGCTCGGGCGTCACCAGCGAACCGGCCTGGGAGACATGCTCGCCCAGGACCTGCTTAAGGGCGGCGTCGAGCAGGTGGGTGGCGGTGTGGTTGCGGCGCAGGAAACCACGGCGCTCGGCGTCGAGCGCGGCGGTCACGGTAGCACCGACGGTCAGCGTGCCCTCGGCAACGTGGGCGACGTGAGCATACAGGCCGTTGTGGTTCTTGGTATCGGAAACGGTCAGCGAAACGCCCTCGGCGGAAAGCTCGCCGGCGTCACCCTGCTGGCCGCCCATCTCGGCGTAGAACGGGGTGCGGTCGAGCACGACCTCGACGTTCTCGCCGGCGGCAGCGGACTCGACGGACTCGCCGTTGCGAACGATGGCGACAACCTTGGCACCCTCGATCGCATCGTTGTCATAGCCGTCGAATTCGGTCGCGGCGACCTTGTCGGAAAGCTCGACCCACACGTCGTTGAAGCTGCCCCAGGCATCGCCCTTGACGTTGGCACGAGCGCGGGCCTTCTGGTCCTCCATGCAGGCGGTGAAGCCGTCCATGTCGACGTCGTGGCCAGCAGCGCCGGCGATCTCGACAGTCAGGTCAATGGGGAAACCAAAGGTGTCGTGCAGCTTAAAGGCAACGTCGCCCGGAAGGACGGCGCCGTCGGCGAGCGCGGCCAGGGCCTCGTCCAGGTAAACACGGCCGTTGTCGAGCGTCGTGGAGAAGCGCTCCTCCTCGGAGGCGACAATACCCTTAACGAGCGCGACGTTCTTGAGCAGCTCGGGATAGGCCTCGCCCATCTGAGCGTTAACCTCGTCGATGAACTTGGTCAGGAAGGCGCCCTCGATGCCCAGCAGGCGGCCGTGGAACACGGCGCGGCGGAGCAGGCGGCGCAGGACGTACTCGCGGCCCTCGTTACCGGGCAGGATGCCGTCCGAGATCATAAAGTCGACGGCACGGGAGTGGTCGGCGATGATGCGCAGGGAGCGGCTGGCGCCGGAGTAATCGTCGGCGTCATAGGTCTTGCCGCTGATCTCCTCACCGAGCTTGATGAGGTGCTGCATCAGATCGCCGTCGTAGTTAGCGGTCTTGTGCTGCATGATGGCGGCCATGCGCTCAAGGCCCATGCCCGTATCGAGGTTACGGTGCGGCAGCTCCGGCATGGAGCCGTCCTCCTGGCGGTCGTACTGGGTAAAGACGAGGTTCCAGAACTCCAGGAAGCGGTCGCAGTCGCAGCCAGGCTTGCAGTCGGGGCTGCCGCAGCCGACCTCCTCGCCCATGTCAAAGTAAATCTCGGAGCACGGACCGCAGGGGCCGGTGGGGCCAGCGGCCCAGAAGTTGTCGTCCTCGCCCAGGCGGGAGATGTGGTCCTCAGCAACGCCCAGAGAACGCCACACGTCGTGGGTCTCGTCGTCCTCGGTAAAGACGGTAAAGTACAGGCGGTCGAGCGGCAGCTTGAACTCCTTGGTGATGAGCTCAAAGGCCCAGGCGCAGGCCTGCTGCTTGGAGACGCCGCCAAAGGAGAAGTCGCCGAGCATCTCGAAGAAGGACAGGTGACGGCCATCCTCGCCGATGCAATCGATGTCGTTGGTGCGGACGCACTTCTGGCAGGAGATAGCGCCGATCTCCTTCATGGTCTTCTTGCCCTGGTAGTACTCCTTAAACTGGTTCATGCCAGCGTTGGCAAGCAACAGCGAAGGATCGTCGGGGACGAGGGACGAAGAAGGATAGAGCTTAAGACCGCGCTCCTCAAAGAAGTTGAGGAACTTGGAGCGGATCTCGGCCGTAGTCATTGACGGGTAGTCAGCACTCATAGAGGGAATCTCCTCGGTTTCACATCGAAACAGTTCAAACGTAACGATATTACCATCCCACCGCGCAAGTGCAAAAAAGAGGGCCGGCACAATGCCGGCCCTTCAGCGAAATTGCATGTTAGCGCGTATGAATATTAATCCGAATTACCCCGCTAGTTGTCATCATCGTCCATGGAGCCGTCGATGCCGGTTTTGGTGTCGTCCGTGTTGGAATCGTCATCCTTGGCAAAGGGGTTCTTGAAGAAGCCCGTGGAATCGGGTTGCAAACCCGAGAGCTTGATCCAGGGATTATCGAACTCGGGCTTAGGCATCGCCTGGGCCTCGGGCGCAGTCTCGTTACCGATGAGCTCGGACTCATAGATGAAGGTGTCGTCACCGAGCGCGTCGTAAGCGGCGACCGGGTTGCCATCGGCATCGCGGTACGGCGTGCCCTTAAACACGGCGCCGTCATAGGCCACAAGCTGACGGCCGGTCTCATTCTCGAAGTAGTACACGAAGATGCCCTTGAGGGCCGCACAAAGCGGGATGGCAATAATCATGCCGATGGGGCCCATGAGTGCCGAGCCAATAACGAGCGCCGTGAGGCTCATGATGGGATGCACCTGCACCGAGCTCTGCATGACCTTAGGAGAAATCACGTTGTCGGTGACGTTTTGCGCGACCATCGTCACGATGAGCGTCCATAACGCCAACATGGGGCTGAACATGAAACCGAGCACCGTGGCGATTGCTGCGCTCACCCAAGGACCGACGACCGGAACCAAATGCATGATGCCGGTAAAGATAGCCATGAGCGCCGCATACGGATGACCGATGATCATAAAACCGATAAAGGCGAGGAAACCACCGCAGATGGACGTCACGACCATACCGCGCATGTAGCCGCCGACAGAGCGAGAAAGGATGGCGACCATAAAGCGGTACGAGGTCTCCTTCTCCTGACCGATGATGGTGCAAATCTCGTGATGCATGCGAGGGTAGTCGCAGGCCATCCAGTAGGCAAGCACCAGACCAAGGAAGATCACGAACAACTGCGAAGCCGTATTGGTGATGAGCGGGAACACACCGCGGCCAAGCTCGGCAGCGATCTGAGACACATACTTCGATGCCACGGCAACCAGCGACGAAAGATTATCGTCCAAATACTCCTTGAGCGGCGTGTTGTTGAGCGTCTTGGCATGCGAGATCATCTCGTTGAGATCGCCACCCGCAACACGAAGCTGCTCGGGCAGGCGGCTCAGGACTTCCATGATCTGACCAAAGAGAATCGGCGACAAGATGCAAACGACACCGACGAGCACGGCAACAACAACAATTAGCGCAATAAGCGAACCGATGCCGCGATTCACGCCATGGTGCTCGAGCCAGTTGGTGATCGGGGACATCACAAAAGCAATGATGGAGCCAACGGCAAGAAACTCAATAACCGGTGCCAGGATGCCCATAAGGTTAAAGATGACAGCAGCAATAACAATGCAGCCGACAACAGCCCAAATGCGCAGCGTCAGAACGCGGGTGTCGCGCAGCACGCGATCGGTTTGTTGGGGGTGCTCACTCATGAACGAATCATCACTCCGTCGGGGTCGATCTTGTCCTGAATCTTCTTAAGCGTGCGGCGCAGCAGACGCGAGACCTGCACCTGCGAGATGCCCAGCTTCTTGGCAATCTCGATCTGGGTCATGCCCTTCACAAAGCGCAGCTCGATCACCTCGCGCTCACGCGGCGAGAAATCGCGGATGGCTTCCTCGATCACCAGGCGGTCATCGGTAAAGTCGAGCTCGTTGTCATCGTCGGCGTAACGGTCGAGAATCGAGGGCGCATCGTCGGAATCGGACGCACCAGGAGCCTCGATGGGCACCGAGGTATAGGCCGAAGACGATTCCATAGCCTCGAGGACCTCATCGACAGTCACATCTAGATACTCAGCGATCTCCTCAACCTTGGGCGAACGCTGCAGCTCGTTGGTAAGTTTGTCAGTAGCCTGGTTGACCTTGGCCGAGAGCTCCTGCAGACGACGCGGTACGCGCACACTCCAGCCCTTGTCGCGAAAATGGCGTTTGATCTCGCCCAGGATAGTGGGTGTCGCAAACGTCGTGAACTCGAGTCCGCGCTCGGGATCAAAACGGTCGATAGCCTTGAGCAAGCCCAGATAGCCGACCTGCATGAGATCGTCGAGCGGCTCGCCGCGATTCTTAAATTTGTTGGCAAGAAACCTTACCAGGTTCATATGGGACATGACGAGCTGCTCACGGGCGTCCGGATCACCGGTCTCCTTGTAACGACGAAACAGCTCGCGAGTTTTCTCCTTGTCCCAAGCGGTCTTGCCGCTCCGGGAACGTTCGGTCATATTAGATATCCGCCTTGAGGTCGAGGGAAAGCGTCAGGGGCGCCGTAGTCTTTTCGTAGGAGTCGCACACGCTCGCGAGGATGAGCTCGGCATACACCGCAGCCTGGTCATCCTCGTCGACGGTGGCCTGATCGCCAAAGGTAAAGGTCATGCCAACGTGAGATTCATCGACATCGAATTTGATTGAGATGTCGTCGGAATCAACAGCCGTGCAGCCAAAGATAAAGGCTTCCTCGGCAGCCATGCGGATGTCCTCGATGCGATCGACAGACATAGAGCACAGGGCACCAACGTTGGCTGCCGTCATGCGCACAAGGCGAGCGAGACGCGGGTCACCGGCAACAGTCAGCGTGATAGGGCAGGTTGCTTCGCTACTCATCGCAGGACTCCTCAGAGGTCTCGGCGGGCGTATAGGTGTAATACTGAGCCGGCTTGGATACAGACTTCTGACCATCATCGTCGCCCGCGGCGGCCTCGTCCTCGTCAATTAGGACGCGCTCGGTAGGCTGCTCGGCCTCCGCAGCGGCAGCGGCGAGCTTGCGATCGGCGTCGGCTGCAGGAGCCTTCACCTTATTGAAGAGCTTCTGCACAGCACCGGCGGCAGAGTCGGTCACGCTCGACACAGCATTGCTGGCCTCGGCCATGCTGCCCGTAACCTCGGAAATGTCGCGAACCACGGCTTCGACCTCTACGAGATTGGAGGTAAGGGCATCAACTGCCGTCTTGCTCGACTTAAGCAGCGGCTCCATCTGGGCAAGCGCCGGCGTAAGCTCATCGACAGCGCCATCGAGCTTTGCCACCACAGGCTGAGCCTCGGCGATGGTGTTGTTGAGGTCGTTCACGGTCTTATCGAGCGAGTCGACAACATTGCGTGTCTTGCGCAGGGTAAGCGCGAGCTCAGCGATGGCCCACACGCCGGCAACGGCGAGCAGCAGCAGGGCGATTTGAATGGGACTCATACAAGCCTCCCGGAAAAATCGAAATACAGACGCTTTTCATGGTACCCCAAAGGGGACCGAACATGCCAAGAGCAGCAACGTGGGACAAAATTATCAGCAGCTACTTCGGTGCATTCCCGCTGCGGTCGCGCTCGCTTTGCTCTACGCGCCACTCTTCCCAGCCGCGCCCGGCAGGCTGCCAGAACGAACCGCGCTCCAGCCCCTCGGGCAAATAGCGCTGATCGACCCAGCCTTCAGGATAATCGTGCGGGTATTTATAAACACCGTATTCAGCGCTGCCTGGGCGATGGCGATCGCGCAGATAACTCGGCACCTCGCGAAGCCCACTAGAATGGATATCGGCCAGCGCCGCATCAATCGAAGCCTCACACGCGTTGGATTTAGGGGCCAAACACACATAGAGTGCAGCCTGAGCCAGGTTAATGCGGCACTCGGGATAGCCAATGACCTCGGCAGACTTAAACGCGGCATGCGCCACCAAAAGCGCCTGCGGGTCGGCGTTGCCAACATCCTCAGAAGCCTGAATCATAATACGGCGAGCGATAAACTTGGGATCCTCCCCCGCATCAATCATGCGCGCGAGCCAATAGATCGTGGCATCGGGGTCGCTACCGCGCATGGACTTAATAAACGCACTGATGATGTCGTAGTGCATGTCGCCGTTTTTGTCATACGAAAATCCACGACGCGGGTTGGCGATCTTCACGTCATCCACGGTGATGGGATAGCGCTCCCCCGCCGCGGGCGCTGGCGTTCCCTCGGTATCGGGACGCGTGACGGCAATCTCGCTCGCAAGTTCGAGCGTCGTGAGCGCCGAGCGAGCGTCACCCGCTGCCAGCGTGCAGATGGTCTTAACCGTATCCTCATCGGCCGAGAACTTGCCGTTCAAACCCTGCGGCGCCTCGAGCGCACGCTCGATAAGCGTGGCGATATCCTCGTCTTTAAGATGCTCAAGCTCCACCACGCGACCGCGCGAGAGCAATGCCGAGTTGACCTCGAAGTACGGATTCTCCGTCGTGGCGCCAATCATAATGACGGTACGGTTCTCAACCGCATGCAGCAAGGCATCCTGCTGAGACTTGGAGAAGCGGTGAATCTCGTCGATAAACAGGATGGTGCGGCGGTCGTACGTATTCAGGCGCGTCTTGGCCTCGTCAATCACGCGGCGAAGATCCTTTACGGTACCCGTCACGGCGCTGACCTCGACAAACTCGCTCTTGGTATGGTTGGCGATAATGTGGGCCAGCGTCGTCTTACCCGTACCTGCCGGCCCGTACAGAATCACGCTCGAAAGCACGTCGTGCTCGATCGCGGCACGCAACCATGAGCCCTTACCGACGGCCTTTTGCTGGCCCACGTACTCGTCGAGCGAATTGGGGCGCATGCGCACCGCAAGCGGCGCATTCTGAAAGGAACGCTCGCGCGTCGAAGCAGAAAAAAGGTCGTCCATAGCCATCCCGTGTATCAATCAAAAACGTTTTCCACTAACAGTATACCGAATTAATACGAACTACCGTTCGTTAATATAGGTACGGTGCGGAAACTCCAGACCAGGGAACAGCTTGCTCGTCAGCTCGCAGAAATAACCGTCCGTCATGCTCGCGATATAATCCACCACGGCTTGATCCTTGTCGTCCTGCCAGGCATAGGTGCGATCATAGTAGGAAAGCTGCTGCTCAATGCGCGAAATATGGTGCTTAAAGATGTAAGAGGACTCGTCGCCACTGTTTAGATCCCGCAGGCAACGGTCGTAGAGCTTTACGAACGCCTCGCGCAGCTCCGCCTCGGAATCGCCTTCGATACCGCCCTTGCTATAGATCTTCTCGTAGTTCTCGCGCTTGGCTCGGCGAATTTCCTCAAACAGGTCCTCGCTCATCTCGATGCGCGGCTTACCATAGCTGTGCTCAACGATATCGATGGAGGCATGCGTGAGGATCCAACTGTTGTAGGCACCGCCCCGGCCATCATCAAAAGCGTCGGGCGAAAGCAGGCCCGCCGCGATCGCATCCTGACGGTCACGACCGACGTAGGCAAGAATATCCGAGATGCGAACGACGCAGCCCTCGAGCGTCATGGGACGCAGATGCTCAATTGCGCTATAGCCCGTGGCAATGCAATCCTCAACCGTCTGGTCAAACTGGTCAAAGGAGCTCATGTCCGAGAGCTCAAACACGCGTTGCTCGTACTCGCCGTTATGGCATAGCACGCCGTCGAGCGTCTGGAGCGACACGTTGCGGCCGTACAGTGCGTCGAGCACGCGGACCGACTGCACGTTATGGAAAAAATAACGCCCCGTACGCTCATGATAGATATCGTTGAGGAAGCGCTCGCCGGCATGGCCGAAAGGCGTGTGTCCCAAGTCGTGACCCAGGCCAATCGCCTCGATCAGATCGCAATTGAGCCCCAGGGCGCGACCGATATCGCGCGCAATGCGGGAGACGAGCTGCACGTGCAAACCGCGGCGTGACAGATCGTCATTGCTACGGAAGCTAAAGACCTGCGTTTTGCCTGCATAACGGGTGTACGCCGGAAGATGAAGTATCTTTTCGGTATCGCGCATAAACGCCGGACGCATAAGCGTGCCCTTGTCGGCGGCGCGATCAATACGACGAATGACCTGATCGTCGTTGCAACGATACGGGTTGCCATAGCCCGAAGCACGATCGGCGGCAATGCGCTCGACAAGCTCGGGCGACAACGCCGAGGGAATACGGTCCATGCGCGCCTTAATGACGGCCGTTTCTTGATTAGTTGCCATGGCATGCTCCTTAAGAAGGATGCGCAATCGGTTACAAAGTGCAGCCCACGACCTCGATTATGGCAAAAATCGGCACCAAAAACGGGAGCAATGGCAGGGAGCGTGATTTTGTGAAGAGGCAGGAGAGGGCCAGGGCCAGGAGTGCGACGGCAAATGCCACGATGCCACCCATAGGGTCGAGCGTGCAAAGCGCGAAGAGCGCCTTGGCATCCCCCATGCCGATGCCCGGGATTTGGCGAAGACGACGCCAGAGGGACTCAGTCAGCACGAGAGCAAGATACACAATGACGGCAAGACCCGCGTGGTCAAGCGCAGTGTTCAAACCGAGGTCGAGCCAAACACCCGCCAACGCCGCCACGGCACATGCGCCGGCAAGCCCATTGGGAAACCGTCGCTCTCGGGCATCAATTGCCACGCCGGCAAAGATGCAAATCCAAAACGGGATATAGACCATCGGACGCCTCCTCGAGCTGCATCGCAAAAGCAAAAACCACCACAAAGGTGCCTGTCCCCTTTGCGGTGGTTTTGGTGGTGGTTATTTGGCGCCTTGCATGACCTCGTCAAGGGTAACGTTGACGGCGTGCTGCGTCGGCACCCAGTCGACCTTCAGGAACAGCGCGGCCACCGTGATGGGGATATAGCTGAACATAAAGATCGGGAAGGTAAACAGGTTAGTCACCAGACGCCACTTTTGAGCGCAGTGAATGTGCTTGTACTCAAAGATAGTCGTGAGCAGCGCCAGGATAAAGAAGGTCTGATACATCATGGCGAAGGTCATAATGAGCGAAGCGGCGCACGCCTGCATCTCGACTTCGGTAGCCAAGAAGCCGTGCGAGAGCCCGCCCACGATGAGGAAGGTCGCGTTGGCGAGCATGGAGATCAGGGACAGCAGCATGCCCGGAGCGATAGTCATAAACATGTCGTAGGCGGCAAAGCGATGATAGCGGAACGTCGATTTGACAAGATGCTTGCCATAGGTAAAAAAGACCTGGTAGAAGCCCTTGGTCCAGCGCATGCGCTGTTTCCAGGATGCCTTGAACGTCACGGGCTGTTCGTCAAAGAACTCCGCCGGCGCATAGCCAATGCGAATGCCGTGAATGGCGCAGAACGTGGTGAACTGAATATCCTCGGTCAGCGTGTGGAACTGCCAGCCGTGCATGCCCTCGATAACACTGGCGGAGATGAGGTAGCCCGAACCCGAGACAGCGCAAGAAGTCTTGCAGATATTGCGCGCGTTGTTGAGAAAGCGCGCCTCGCGCAAATACCAGGTAGCATTAGCTGCCGAGATCCACGAGCTGCCAAAGTTCTTGGAGTTGCGATAGCTCGTGACCACATGGAATCCCTGGTCAAAGGCATCGTTCATCTTGGACACGTAATCGCGGGATATGACGTTATCAGCATCGAAAATAAAGTAGCCCTCAAACGTGTCGGGATACTCGTTAAGGATGCGGTCAAAACCAAAGTCCATGACCCAGCTCTTACCCTTGCGGGCCAGGTCGTTGCGCTCATAAACGATGGCGCCCGCCTCGCGCGCGAGCTGCGCCGTGTTGTCGGTGCAGGCGTCGGCAACGACAAAGACCTCGATAAGCTCGGACGGATAGTCCTGGTCCTTGATGGAGCGTACGAGATTGGCAATTACGGCTTCCTCGTTATGCGCCGCGATAAAAAAGGCATAGCGATGGAGTTTTTTGGCCTTGGGAGGCGCGACCTCGCCACGAAGAGCGCCAATGACAAAGAAGACCACCTGGTACAGAAAGCAGACCGTGAGCAGCGTGACGACAATCTGGTTGAAGATCACGATGGGTGTGTTGGTTTGTAAAAAGGCGAGCATGCAGGCTCCCAGCAACGTGTAACGTAAACAATTGTATATCTTACCGCAGGCTTACCGAGTTCAAGAAACCACCTAATACTGGCTAGGCTTCGAGAAGACCGAGCTGCGGAACGATGTCGTCGCCGGCGGCAGTGCGACCAAGCGAACGCAGGGCCAGATCGTCCAGAACCGCGGCAAGATCCCACGGCAGCTCATCACGGCACTCAATGCGCTTCCCCGTTACGGGATGATCGAACGCAACGCGCCAAGAATGCAGGAACTGCCTGGTCAGGCCCTGATCGGCACGCGCATCGCACTTGCCGTAGAGCGGATCGCCCACGCAGGCGTGGTTGATATGGCGCATATGCACGCGAATCTGATGTGTGCGGCCCGTAAACAGGTGGCACTCAACGAGCGTATAGCCGTCGTCAAAACGCGTGGAATCAAAGCGCTCGAGGACCTTAAAGGTCGTAATGGCCTGACGGGCAAAGGGGTCATCCGAAACCGCCATCTTCACGCGGTCGCGCGTGGAACGGGCAATACCGGTGTTGATAGTGCCCTCGTCCATGGCGATGTGACCGTGAACGAGCGTGATATAGCGACGGTCGAGCGTGCGCGTGCGGATGAGATTCTGAAGCGCGCGCTGGGTGTCGTCGTCTTTTGCCGCGAGCATAAGGCCTGAGGTATCGCGATCCAGGCGATGCACGATGCCGGGGCGGTCCTCACCCTGCACAGTACCAAGATGATCGATGCCGCAGTGGTAGACCAGAGCGTTCGCAAGGGTGCCGCTCTCGTGGCCATGGGCGGGATGGCACACCAGGCCCCGCTGCTTGGAGAGCACGATAAGGTAGTCGTCCTCGTAGCGGATATCGAGGGGAATGGCCTCGGGAATCACGTCGGTCGGGTCGTGCGGCTCGGGCAAGTCGACCGAGATGCGATCGCCGGCGCGTACGGCGTACTTTTTAGAGAGACAAGTCTCACCGTTGACGGCAACGGCGCCTCCCTCGATCAGATGCGCGCAGGCAGAGCGCGTGGGACAGCCATCGTTGGCGCCCAAATAGGCGTCAAGACGCTGACCAGCGGAATCGTCGGCAACAAGAATATGGATGTCGGCCATTAACGCTCATTCCTTTCGCGAATCTTGCGGGCACGCTCCCCACGCTGCTTGGCTTTGCGCTTAGCGCGGGCCTCATCACGGGCATTGAGCTCGGCAGTCGCATCAACCTCGCGGGCCGCGGGACTCAAGAACATGTAGCCGAAGAGGGCGAGCACAACGCCCACGGTAATGCCGATATCGGCCACATTGAAGACGGGAAAGTCGATGAAGGTGGTGGCAATAAAATCGGTCACGAAGCCAAAGGCCAAACGGTCGATCGCGTTGCCAATGGCGCCGCCCGCGACCATAGCCATGCCCACAACCTCAAGATGGGCGAGCTGGGGTGCACGAACGAGGTACACGGCAATAGCGATAATGACCGCCAACGCCAGCACGGCAAACGCGATGCCATGTCCCTCACCCATGCTAAAGGCAGCACCGATATTGCGGACAAACATAAAGTCGATGACACCGGGGATGACGGTCACATGCAAAGCGTCGCCCACGGCACGAACCGCAAGCTTGGTAAGCTGGTCAACAAGCAGCACAACGAGCGCTACCCCACCAGCAACACCCAACCGCCAACGCAAAGGCGGCGTCATATCCCCAGTACGACCCAAATCAATCCCCTACCCTCAAGAACATCGAATTCCGTTTAACGCAATTCAATATCTTATATTGACCAGCAACGATATTGCCGATGATTCGTTACCGACAG
>UQZM01000034.1 GCA_900545615.1 uncultured Collinsella sp. | reverse complement strand
GGAGACGGCGAGTTAGCCGGCAGGTCGGCATGTCAATCCTGGTCTAACAGAGCCTAAATAAATCATTCGCTATGGCGCGGTTATCCTGGCCATCGAGCAGAAGGTCGAGCACTTCGCGTTCACGCGCGGAGATATCGTGTTGGTCGCAGAATGCCGAGAAGCGGACCTCCGCAATCTGTTTGGCAGAGGTGCCAAACGTTGTGGGCGGAGCAGAAAAGCGCAACGCCAAGATCTGCGACGCCGTACGAACGGTATATATCGCGGCCACCACGCTCATGATGTTCTCTGGGATGTTTCTGCCGTAGGAAAAATACAGGTAATCGATGACTTCGATCCGCCCAATATTCAGCCCGAGAACGCGTACATCCTCGATCAGAACAAACGCCGTCAACACAGCCATCACAATAAGAAACCTGCCGTAGCGTGCGTAGAAGCTCTTTCGCGCCAACGGCTTGCTTTTGCGGTAGCAGACGAAAATCATGCCAAACGCCACGAACATGAACAAGGAACGCAACGCATAAAAGGCGAGTTGTTTGATTGAATCGGGCTGCAACACAAGCGACATGGCCTCGAAAGCAGAAAAGGCGATGCGGGGCACGAGCATGTGAAGCCGGCTCATCTTGTTTACGATCGCCAATGCAAATGCCCACATGCTCGCCATGATTCCAATCGATAGGACGAGTTTCGTTATGGGGTGAGTCATGGGAAATTGGCTGCTGAGGATATCTGCCATCATCTTACGGCCCTGATACTCATCGAGGAATACGATGGCACTTTCGAGCATGTCGAAGAAAAAGAAGGCCGAGACCGTCAAGTAGCTTGTTCGATGTGAGACGAGGTACGTGCATACCGATACGCACACCGCCACCATGCAAACCAAGACGAACGTGATTCCGTAGAAGAAGTAGAACGCGCTCACTATCGGGCCTTTCGCTTATTGATATGTGCTACGGATAAATTTTGCGCCAAAGACATGCAGATCGCTGTCTTCAGCGCAATATTTAACCAAAGAAAGGAGGGGTGGAAAACGCATATCCCCCACCCCAGCGCATGGGCGAAACTAGCCAGAATAAGAGTGGATAATCTCCCGTTTTTGGCCTATACCAGCGCTAAAAGTGGGAGATTATCCACTCTCATCGAGCAAGTGTCCGAAAATCCGCCCTCATTCCTTCTTAGGGCCCTCCGTCCCCGAGGTATCGTGGCTCGTCTGCCGAATGATTGATGCGGGCGCTCTGCGGCCATGTCACACTCAGAGGTGGCCTGACCCAACTTGGAAGGAGCCTCCATGAGCCTTGACAACGTAACCCTGCGCGCCGCCACGCTCGATGACCTGGCCGGCATCGCCGCCATCTACAACCAGCTGTGGTGCAACACGCTGCGCAACCGCGGCGACGTCGAAGCTGCCGATTTCTGCGCGCGCTTTAACATCGCCATGCAGCTGCAGCGCTCCCCCATCGCACTCGTCGCCGAAGCTGAAGGCCGCATCATCGCCGCCTGCTGCATCGGCATCTTCGAGGACGGCAAGCCGCGCACCAATCCCACGTGGGAGCCCTGCTATAACGAGATGTTCGCCCAGGCAACCGAGATGGCAAAGACCGCCGATGCCAAGCTCGAAGGCTCGCTCTTTGGCGATAGCCGCGAGAAGGCAACAGCCGACCGCTTTGCCGCCACGGGCAACGAATATGCCCAGGGTCAGCTCAACTTGATTATCATTGTGCCTGAATGGCAGGGCAAGGGACTCGGCCGCGAGCTCATCGACCTTGCGCGCGCCGAGCTCGCCAAGGCAGGCTGCACCAAATTCTTCCTGATGAGCGACTGCAACTCCGACTGGCAGTTTTACGAGCACCTCAACATGAAGCGCATCCTAGAGGACCACAGCCAAGACACCGGTGACGGATTTATCGTCTATATGTACGGAGGCACGCTCTAAGTACCCCTTCAATCAAGGTGCGCCGGGCACCCGGCCCTTGGCCTCTGCCCAGGAATAACCCAGGGGGCCGGACCGCCCGTCCCTAAACCTGCCCGACAGCGCGATATCTCGTCGCCCGAGCGCGCCCCTCTTTAACGAGTGCGCCTTCCTCAAGCAAACCGTTAATAACCCGCAGCGTCACGTCGCGCCCAGTTCCCAGAGCGTCCGAAGCATCCTGGCGCGTAAAACCGCAGGGCCGCTCAAGGGCAAAGCGAATCAAGGTGCGAGCGTATCCACCACGTCGCTCGTCCGAGACATCCTGTAGCATCGCGGACGCCTTGCACGCAACATCAAAGCCAAGCTCCTCCACGAGCTTGGCACGCACCTCGTGGCCGCAGTCGCCATTCATCGACACGTGCCCCTCTCGCTGCGCTCGCACGGATGCAAACGCCTGCGAAACATCGGGCGGCAGCGCCCCTTCCCGCTCGAGCTGCTCATAATCGCTGTAATCCCCACGCAAGTTGGGACCGCTATTGCCACGAGGCGTCAGATAGGAATTGCGCACGGCGTTGACGTTGGGCAGCGACAACCTAAACATTGCAGGGTAGGCGCAGACCTCGGGTTCCAACCCTTCCGCCTCATAGAGCGCACGGATCCCCTTGAGGCCCGTTCCAAACGCCTCAACCATCCCCAGACGCAAAAAGAGCAGTTGCAGCTTTGGATTCCGAGCGTCCGAGCCGCCCGCAAGCGCCTCCTCGACGCTGATGTGCTGCGGCCCTCCCGCATTGGTAAATTCAAGCGCCGTACGGCTCATCTTGATAAGAGACGCCACCGAAGATTCGTAGTCGCGATGGATAAACAGGTTCAGAATTCCCTCTCGAACAGCCTCGCGGGGATAGTCGTCCTTATCTATGCGATCGAGCCTTCCCGGCACAAAGTACATACGCGTTGCGTTCGATATATTGAGGAACCGTTCGATATCCTCTATCTGCCTGAAGATCGAGCCCTCGCCATCCTGACGGTCGATAAACTCGGTATATGCATCGTCGTTGAAGAGGCCAGCGCGGACTGCAAAGGGGTTTTGGTCAGAGACTAGCAGTGCCAAATTGGTGTAAAAGCCCAGCTCATCGATAAGGCCGAGATTCTTTTGAGAGGTTTGGTCAAACGTAATCTCCGCGCGCCTAAAGACCCGCTCGGCTTCAAAAAACGTCAAGCTCTGTTCATGAGAGCGCGCGGTCTCAAAATAATCGCCGTCGGTGCGCTTGATCATCGAGCGGATCTGGGCCATCTCGATGGGCACGTTGGCAGGACCTAGGCGCCGATATACCCCGGCGGGAACAAATCCCTTCGAGCACAGGCAGTACGGCTTGTGAGGACCCGCTTCCACCTCGATTTTCACCAACGCTGCGCCATCGATGTCCAATGCGGAGACCGTCGTGATTTCAGAAACGTCGGGATACACGCCATCGGTTATTGCATTAGAGCATTGAAGCATGGTGGCATCGATATCGTCCACGCCGACGATGCTGCCAAAATCGTCGATTCCGATATACAAGGTACCGCCATTCGAATTGGCAAACGCCACCACAGCTTTGAGCAGCTTAGGGGTAAATGTGCACTTGAACTCCACGGTCTCACTTTCAACAAGCTGCATGCTACCCCCTATCATCGACTATCGACGATTCTAGACCAACTATCGACGATAAGCAAGGCCCCTGGTACCCTCGCTTAGGCCCGAGTGCCCGCGTGCAACGCTGCCCGCCGCACGCAAAAGGGCCCGCCAGCGTGTGCGCCAGCGGGCCCCATGTCATATCGACACTACCCCGTGTGCCTGCAACCGCATCTACTTGCAGCGCGCCTTGGGCTGCTGCTGGGTGATGCAGTGAATGTTGCCGCCGCCGTAAATAACCTCGCGAGTCATGATGCCGATGACCTCGCGATCCGGATAGGCGGCTTGGATATCCTTGAGTGCCTGGGCATCGTTGGGATCGCCAAACTGTGGCACCAGCACCGCCCCGTTGATGGGCAAGAAGTTGAGGTAGCTGGGCTCAAAGGCGTCCTCAGGAGTACGCGGCAGCACACCCTCGACCGGATCGATGGTCGATGCCTCCTCCTCGGTCATATATACCGAGGTCGCAGGCATAATCACCTTGTGGATCTTGAGCTTGCGGCCACGGGCATCCGTCGTCTCGGAAAGCGTCTTATACGCCTCTTGGCACTCCTTGTAGAACTTATGGTTGGGATCATTGGTCCACATGCAGCAGACCTCGCCGGGCGCACTAAAGCATGCGACGTCGTCCACGTGCCCGTTGGTCTCAAACGGGTCGATGCCATCCTTGATCCAAATGACCTTCTCGATGCCCAGGTACTCGGCAAGCTTCTCCTCGATCTGCTCCTTGGTGTACTGGGGGTTGCGGTCCTCATTGAGCAGGCACATCTCGGTGGTCACCACGGTGCCCTGGCCGTCGCAGTTAAACGAGCCGCCCTCGAGGATGTAATCCTCGGGACGATAGCGGTTGACTTGCTCGAGCTGCGCCACCTGCAAGCCGATGCTCGCATCCTTGTCCCACGGGAAATACAGGCCGTCAATGAAACCGCCGTAAGCATTAAAGTGGAAGTGCGAAAGAGCAAGCTCACCATTGTCATTAACAAGGAACGCCGGGCCGGGATCGCGAATCCAGCTGTCGTTGTACTCCATGTGGATAACGCGCACGTTCTCAACGCCGTCGAAGATCTCACACACCGCGGGGAAGTCTTCGGTGTTGACGCCCACAGTGATGGGCTGAAAACGTGCAACGGTCTTGATGATCTCGGTGAAGACCTTCTGCGCCGGCTTGGCACCGCAGCGCCACACGTCGGAGCGGTGCGGCCACAGAATCCAGGTACGCTCCTGCTCCTCATACTCGCCGGGCATATAGAACCCGTCCTTCTTAGGTGTGGACTCACTCTCGTAGATGGTCTTCATTTCAAGCTCCTAAATTTCGGTGCTTTTGCTTGACGAGACCATGATGCGGCCGCACCGAGATGTTCTCAATGGTCCCTCGAGCCCCTTTCAGCGACCGACGGTATACCATTCGCTGACCTAAAGTTCTATTCAGGCCGAGAACATGACATACTGGGTTCCACAATGGAAAGGACGCCCTATGCCCCCATGCAATAAACAGCAAACTATTGAGCTGGACAGTACGACCTGGACCGCCCTCAACGAGCTCGCACTCGCAATCCACGCATCACACGGTGTCGATATGCTGCAAAAGGAGACCCTCGAGGGAACGACAGGACTCGTGCCTCATCGGATCGCCATGTTCGACCTGATCGAAGCGGCAAGCAGTGATGCGCCACGCTACGTCCACCCCGCAAGCAGCGGAATGGACGACCGCGCGCTGAGCGACTACTACAACCGCTACGCCGCGATGGACTATACAACATGGAGCTTTGACCTACATAAGGTCGGCGTCTACCGCGACCTCGACCTCGTCGACGTCGAGCGACGCGACGCGACGCCCATCTATCGCAAATGGATGGAACCGCAGGGCGTCTACTTTGGCTGCACGGCCACGCTCGCGCACAACGACAGCCCGCTGGGAAGCATCACCCTGTTTCGCGAACGCACGGCCGGGGACTTCACCGACACCGAGCTCGCAATCCTGCTCGAAATCGCTCGGCACGCGAGCCTCGCGCTCGCCAACCTCTATCCTCGGGGCATTAAACTCACCCAGACCGAAGACACAAACCATCTGAACGCCTTCATTACAGAACACAATATCCAACCGCGCGAAGCCGAAGTCATGCGGCTCATGCTCGACGGCAAAACGAACAAACAGATGGCAAACGAGCTATTCATAAGCGAGTCAACCGTCAAGAAGCACGTCAACGCCATCTATCGCAAGCTCGGCGTCAGCAACCGTCTGGGCCTCATGACTGCCACGCAAAACATCCCGCGATAAAAAGGGCGCCCTCCATACGGAGAACACCCTTTGATTTCGCCATTTGAATTATTGTCGGCTCTGGCTCAAAGAGTAGACAGGTTTATTTTGGCAGGTTTTATCTGGGCAAATGTCTGCCGCCACGAGGGAGATGCCTTCCATCGCGGCGGTCTTCTAGCAGAAAAACCAAGTGAGTAGGCTTTTTGTAGGAGACCAAGCACGCCCCAAAACGCCACAGCTCTGACCTGCGGTTTTATTGAGTATTTGTTGCGATGTGCTCGGTAAGTTCAAAAAAGTCTACTCACTTGCATCTGCTCATCACCTTTGTGGTGGTTTGAAGCTCTCCGCGGCGGGATGCTAGACTTGCGGCGTATACATTCACGCCAAAACACGGGTCGCATGAAGAAAAGGAGATGCCATGGCGCCTATCGCACCGCTCAAGATGCTCGTCGCTCCTGCAGCCAAGGCCATCGCCCGCCTGAGCGACTCACTCACCTACGACGATATCCCCTGTGTTGTCGACGAACGCACGGACAGCTGCCCTTACCTGGGCCACGTCCCCTACTTTGCACCCAAGCTCGCATCTGATCCCGAGCAGCGTGAGCAGTAATCCAAGATGCATCTAGCACCGCACAACTCGCGGCGCTACTGTTTTGGCGCAAAGCGACCTGTCCCCCTTGCGCCAACGCCGGGATTGTCGATGCTGCGACCGCGGCGCGATATGAGGCGCGAAACCTCGCCCAGCAACACGCCGATCACCACACCCATGAGGATCGGCAACTTTGACATTTCGGCGGGCGAGCTGTTAAGCGGCACGATTGTCGCAACAATCGAAAGCACGAGCTCTACCACCGGCACCGCAAGCGCTACCGCAAGCACCTTGCCCTCGAAGGGTGCGCGGAACACACGTGGGCGGTCGTCGTATTTACGCAGGCGCCAAAACGCCGGGAACATCGGGATATAGCTCATGAGCAGAAAGACGACGTTCATCGAGAAGAAGACCCAAAAGACGTCGGAACCTTCGCCCAGCGGAATCTGAAGTAGCAGCACCAAGCTGGCAAAACAACCGTTAATGAGTGCTGAGCCGTTGGGCATGCCGGTCTTCTTGGACACCAGCGCAAAGGGGCGCGGCATGTTGCCGTGGCGCGCGGCATAGCTCGCCACGTTGTTGACGCCAAAACTCCAGCAGATCATGTTGGCGAACAGCGTCACCAAAAAGGCCATGCCCACGACCATCGTCAGCGGGTGAGCGCGCCCCACCATGGCGGCAACCGCGTCCACAATGCCCGAATCGAGTGAAAGCTGCTCGGTGGGAACCGCGGCTCCAATACCGATGCCACAGATAATGTAGATCGCCGCGATGGCAACGCCACCGGCGATAACCGCCTTGGGGATATCGCGCGACGGGTTTTTCATCGTGCTGGCAAAGGTCGCGACCACCTCAAAGCCCATAAAATTGAAGAGGATGATTGAAAGATACGTCAGTGAGTTAGTGTCTCCCAGATCGGGGACAAAAGTCTTAAACGACATATCGTTGGCAAAGCCGTTGTTGCAGGCAAACCAGATGCCGACGATTCCCACCACGGCGGTAATGAGCACCTTGATGACGGCGCCGCCATCCATGACCCAATCGGCCTCGGCCACCGGCTGCATTGCCATGACCGTGACGCCCCACACAAAGGCAAGCTCGATGGCAATTCGGACCCCAAGCGAAAATTCGATGCCCCATACCGCATTGATGACACTGGGAAACATGCAGGCGATACTTGCCACCCACAGTGGAAAGTTGACCCAATAGCACCAGGAGCAGCGGGCGCCCCAACGGTCGCCCAGGCCCAGGCGAACCCAATCGTACAGGCCGCCCTCGGAATCGAACGCCGTGCCCAGCTCGGCCACCACCAGACCATAGGGAAGCAAAAACGTAATGATAAGGAAGATCCACCAGAAGAACTGCACGTTACCCATGGCAGATGCCGGAGCGGCCGCCTCGATGGTAAAGACAACGCAGATAACCGAGAGGATGACCTCGAACAGGGAGAACTTTTTACCTGCCACGACACGCTCCCCCTACAGCAAAAAGGATGGCATCTGTACCGAAGGCGCAGCCCAAGGTAGGGTTGCAGGCCGCGTCACCGGTGCAGGTACCATCCCAAAGAGAAGAGAGGATGCAATTGTTGGACCAACGCTCGCGGAACAGGCGCGTGTAGATAACGATACGCTGGTACATAGATACTCCGATCAAAACGGTCGCGCTCGCAACCGGAAACTATCAGCAATTGAATACGCGTCTGACCTGGGAAATTCAAGCGAACAATTGGCCTAACCCGCAATAAATCCCAGATCAGACGCGTACTCAATCAAAGAGGCGGGCACTCCGAAGCGGAGGCAACGGAGTGCCCAAAGAAAAACCCAGCCGACCAAGACATCAAGTAGCAGCCCATCAATGCCCCGAGATGGGACGACACGCCACCTGTCCGCTTGACCGGCTGGGTTTTCGAGGTGCCCCAGGTCGCCACGAAAGAGGAGCGAAGCGTACTTTGGTACGCGAGCGACGGTTTGAGCGGCGAGATGGGGTGCCTCGGAAAGCCCGACGATTAAGCGGACGGCTCCTGCTGCGTGATGCAGTGGATGTTGCCGCCGCCGAAGACGACCTGCTCGGACTGAACGCCGACGCACTTGTAGACGCCCTCGCCCCAGACCTCGTC
Organism: uncultured Collinsella sp.; assembly: GCA_900545615.1. Classification (GTDB taxonomy): domain Bacteria; phylum Actinomycetota; class Coriobacteriia; order Coriobacteriales; family Coriobacteriaceae; genus Collinsella. The sequence continues at coordinate 14,081 of UQZM01000034.1, read as the reverse complement.
GTAGATCTTCTGGAGCGTGTCAACGGCCAGCTGGTCGTTCTCGTCGCCGTACTGCGGGACGATAACGCCGTGGTTGGTGACCAGGTAGTTCATGTAAGAGGCGATCAGCGGCTCGTCGGGGACGCGCGGCTCGGCGTTCTCGTCGGCGTCGATGGTGTCGCAGGAGGCCTGGTCCATGAACAGCGGGTTCACGGGCATGCAGAGCTTGTAGACCTTCATCTTGCGGCCCTTGGCGTCAACGGCGTTGGAGAGGGTCTCGTAGGCGGCGTGGCACTGCTCGTAGAACGGATACTCGGGATCGTCGGTCCAGATGCAGGCCATGACGCCCGGGGCGATGAACGTGGCGACGTCGTCGATGTGGCCGTTGGTCTCCTCGGGGTCGATGCCCTCCTTGACCCAGATGACCTTCTCGACACCCAGATAATCCTTGAGGTGCTCGTCCATGTAGGCGCGAAGCTCCTCGCTCCAGGGCTCAAACTTCTTGTGGTACTTGGGCCAGATGGACTCGGGATCCTCTTCCTCCTCGAGCACCGCAGAGCAGGTGCGGCCCGGGGAAAGCAGGCACTGGTCGGTCACGACAAGGGTGCCCTCGCCGTCGACGGTGATGGAGCCGCCCTCGAGGATCATGTCGTCGGGACGATAGCGGCGGCAGCCGGAGAGCTCAGCCATCTTGAGGGCGATCTGCTCGTCCTTGTCCCACGGGAAATAGAGGCCGTCGACGAGACCGCCGTAGGCGTTGAAGTGCCAGTGGTTGGCGCGCTTCTCGCCCTTGCCGTTGATGACGTAGGTGGCGGCGGTGTCGCGGAACCAAGCGTCGTCGGTGGTCATCTCGATGACGGTGACGTTCTCGTCGTTCTCGAAGACGGCCTTGCAGTTGGCGTAGTCGACCTGGTTGGCGCACATATAGACCGGGGTGAACTCGGAGATGGCGCGGGCGATGGCGGCATACTGCTTCTGGGCCGGCTTGGCGCCGTGGGCCCAGGTGTCGGTGCGGTGGGGCCAGCCCATCCACACGCGATCCTGCGGGGCGAACTCGGCGGGCATGAAGAAGCCGTCGGCCTTGGGGGTGGACTCGGACTCGGTGATCGTACGCATAAGATTTCCTCCAAATCGAACGATCGCTTGCTGCGGGCGGGTTACCCGCAGCCTAAAACCAAGAGATGGTAGGCGCCCGTTCCCCGGCAAAGATCGGGGCGCCCGGTGCCGGTTTTCACGGAATCGCACCGGCAAGCGACGACGTAACCAAGTGCGCGGAGACAAAACGCACGAAGGATACGGAAGAGAGATTGGGGTGGGCGGTGGTTACCGGAGCTATCGCTCACACCCACCCCGGGGGAATGGTTAGCAAACCTGTCGCTTGGGCACGCCTCCGAAGAGGCTAGAGTGCCTGGAGTCGGGAGCGACAAGCCCGACGAAGCGCGCGTTGGTACGCGAGGAGGGTTGGAGCCCCAGAACCGGGTGCTCTAGTTCTCCTCGGCCTCGGCGGCCTCCTCAGCGAGACGCTGGGCTGCGAGCTCAGGGGTCAGACCCTTGTACTCTTCCTTGCGGCCCTTGGCGCTGACGACGCGGACGACCTCGCCGATGAGCACGAGCACGATGAAGATGACGATCATCGAGAGCTTGTCGCCAATTTCAGCGGCGGAGAACGGAACCAGGGTTGCGACGATGGCCAGGACCAGCTCGATGCAGGGGATGGCCAGCATGACCTTCATCATGGCGCCCTTAAACGGGAACGTGAAGATGCGCTCGCGGTTGGGGTCGTTCTTACGAAGGTTGAGGAACGCCGGGAACATCGGGATATAGGTGAGCAGCAGGAAGACGACGGAGGTGCCGAAGAGCATCCAGAAAACACCATTGGAGATGGCGTCGATGGGAACCAGCTGCAGGCACAGCACCAGGGAGGCAACGATGGCGTTGACCAGGTTGGCGCCGTTGGGCATGTCGTCATCCGAGATCATCGAGGCGAAGACCTTGGGCATGTTGCCGTGCTCGGCAGCGTAGCGGGCGACGGAGTTGACGCCGAAGGACCAGGCGGCCATGTTGGCGAACAGGGTGATCAGGAAGGCGATGCAGATGACCTTGAAGATCATGGAGTCGCCCACCATGGTCTGGACTGCGACGATCATGCCGTAGTCGGGATCGATGGAGTCGGCCGGCACAGCAGCGCCGATGCCAAAGCCAGCGAACAGGTAGATCACGGCGATGGACAGGCCGCCAACGATGATAGCCTTGGGGATATCGCGAGCGGGATCGGCCATATCGTCGGTCATGGTGCAGATAACCTCAAAGCCCATGAAGTTAAAGATGATGATGGACAGGTAGCCAAGAGCGTTGGTGTTGGTGAGCTCGGGCAGGAAGGTGGCAGCGGACATGTCGTTCGCAAAACCGTTCTCCATGGCAAACCAGATGCCCAGAGCGCCGACGATAACGGCTACGGCGACCTTGATCAGGGCGCCACCGTTGAGGACCCACTCGGAGTCGGCCGCCTTGGAGCGACCCATGAGATACACGATCCACACGAAGGCAAGCTCGATACCCATCTTGGCGATCAGGTTGAACTCGACGCCGAAGACCATGCCCAGGATGTCGGGGAACATGGTGGCCAGCGAGGCGATCCACAGCGGGTAGTTAATCCAGTAGTAGTACGAGATGCGTGCGCCCCACTTGTCGCCCAGGCCATCGCGTACCCAGTCGTAAATGCCGCCCTCACCGTCATAGGTGGTGCCGAGCTCGGCGACAACCATGCCGTAAGGGAGCAGGAAGGTCAGGATCAGGAAGATCCACCAGAAGAACTGCTGGTTGCCAATGGCAGCAGCAGGAGCGGCGGCCTCGCAAACGAAGACGACGCAGATGATGGTCGAAATGACCGTCAAGAAGGAAAGCTTTTTCTTTCCGTCGCTCATGATGAGCTCCTTCGCTCAGTCTTGGACAGATCCGAGACCCCAAGGACTAAGGCAATTGCTTGGGCCTCGGTGAGCGGGCGACAGGAGACGAGCATCCGCCGCCCGCAAACGTGCGTTTAGCAGCCTTGAGGCTTAGAGCTGCTCGAGAGCCTCGAGAGCGGCGTGGAGCTCGGCCTTGGCGGAGTACTCGACGCCCTCGTCGTTGAGCGGGGTGCGCTTGCCCAGAGCGGCAAGGAGAGCACGGATGGAGTGCTTGCGGTTCTCGGCCTCGACCCAGCACAGGGAGCGCTCGGGATCGTCCATGACCTCGTCGACGACCTCCTCGTTGCGGGTGGCCGGCAGGCAGTGCATGAACTTGGAGTTGGGGCCGGCGAAGTTCATCATGTCCATGGTGACCTGATACTTGGGATAGAACACGTCCATGTAGTTCTCGCCCGAGACCTCCTCGTCGTACAGGCCATACCACACGTCGGTGTAGATGAAGTCGGCGCCCTTGATGCACTCGATGTCGTCGGAGATGACGATGGAGCCACCGGAGACCTTGCAGTTCTCCTCGGCGATGGCCATCATCTGCTTGCCGAACTCGGCGCGCTCCTCGACGGTGCCGACGTGCAGGCCGCCGTCGGGGATCTGGTGGCCCTTAGGTCCAAACTGGACAAACTTCATGCCGACCTTGGAGGCGATGAACATGAGGGAGACGCAGACCTGGGTGGCGTCGCCGATGAAGGCCAGGGTGCAGTCCTCGATCTTCTTGCCCTCGGGGAGGTTCTCGAGCATGGTCATGAGGTCGCCCATCTCCTGCGTGGGATGGTTGAACTCGGACATGCCGTTGATGACGGGCACAGCGGAGCCCTCGGCGAGGCCTACGACGTCCTTGTGACGGTCAACACGGGCCATCATGATGTCGAGCAGGGAGCCCATGACGCGAGCGGTGTCGCCCAGGGACTCGTGACCGCCGAGCTGGATGGTGCCAGGGCCATAGAACTGAGCATGGCCGCCAAGGTCGGTCATAGCGGTCTCGAAGGAAAGACGGGTGCGGGTGGAGACCTGCTGGAAGATCATGCCAAGGCTCTTGTTGCGGAGCAGGTGCGGATAATAACCGTCAACCTTGATGGCCTTCTTCATTGCCAGGCCAAGATCCTCGATAGCCAGGATCTGCTCTTTGGTGAAGTCGTTGGTGTCGATGAAATCCTTAGGCAGTGCCATGTCGATTTCCTTTCCGCCGGTCTCGCCGACTATTACTATGAGGCGCTCGAACATCACGCCTCGTGTTGACAAGACCATCATTCACCCGTATGCAATTATTACCTAGTTTATTCGGGATTAAAGACCGTTCACGGAGTTACACCCCCTCTAAACCAATATAAACCCGCAGGTAGTGGGCTTATAGGGGGTTTACCGTCTGGAACCGCGAACGGCATACGGCTATGCTGTATCTCAGCGCCTAATCCGCAATGGAACGGCCGGCTGGGACATATATACCTGAGGGATATAGCGAGCCCCACGAGAGATCAAATGAGACAGGACGGTGACAGATGAACACTCTGATGTTCTTCTATACCCTAGCAATACTCGTAATCTGTATTGTGACGGCAGTGCTTTCGCTTGCCGCCTATGCCTCGTCTCGTCGACGCTTCTTTATCTATGGCAGCGGCGTATTTATCTGCTATGCCATCGAGATGACCGAGATCTTCTATTTTGAATACGCATTGCAAAACCAGAGTTTTCCGGCCAGTGACTATTACTCAATTACCATGCCTGTAATGCGGACCCTTGTGGCGACCGCTTCGCAGGCTTTTATTTGGCTGATTGCCATGGACCTGCTCGACAAACATTCTAAAAAGCAGTTCGCTATCCCCGTCTTGACGTTTTTGCTGTGCGAGTCGCTGATTATCGTCGCTGTCCCCTCCGGCCCCATGCATCAGTGGCTCTACTACACGATGCGTCAGGTATTCCTTGCCTTTGTGGGACTGTATATCTTTTGGACGGCTCATAAGAGTACAAAAGTTGAGCTGAAGGCACGCGTTAACAACCAACGAAAGCACCTGATTATCGGCGCTATTCTGGTCGGTTGCATCGTTGCCGAGGACTTCTACAACATTCTGATTGTCCCCATGAGTCTGGCGCCCTCTTGGCTGCAGCTGTATCTATCCGAGCGCAACTTCAGCGAGAACTTCTTTGCGTGCTACTTTGCGATTCTGCTGATTATCTACTCCTACCACGTGCTTTCAATCCGCATGCAGGAGGCGCCCGAGGAAAAGAACGTCAGCGATCTTGACCGGCATATCGAAGAGCAGATGCCCTTCTATCGCAACGCTTACAAGCTCTCCAACCGCGAGACCGAAGTCATGCGCTTGGTTGTGCTGGGCAAGTCGAACCAAGAGATCGCTGACGAGCTATTCCTTGCCGTGGGCACCGTCAAGACCCACATCCACAACATCCTGGTCAAAACCGAGCAGCAAAACCGCACCACGCTCATCCTGCATTTTTGGAAATGTTGAGGTTACGCGGTTTTACCAAACCGCGTAACGGCTCGACGCTGCAAGCGCCCCTAGGCGGCAATCTGACGTTCAATCGTCGGTCGCGTACCAAAAGTACGCTTCCCTCCTCTTTCACGTCACCTTGCTCACCTAGGGGCGCTTTCGCTGACTTATGCTCAACTTACGATAATTCCGAGCTGAACGAGTTATTCGCTATAACGGGTGGCGATGGCGGCTCGCACCATGCCAGCGCTCATGAGGTACGTCACCAGGAAGTAGCCGCCGTATGCTGCCAGGAAGATCGCGCAGGTGAGGCCCACGGTGCCGCCTATGCTCATGTTGCCGAACGTGCTCACCAGCTCGATGATCACCTTGAGCGCCACACAGGAGTGAGCCAGCCCCACTGCCAGCGGGAACAAATAGAATACCGCTTGCTGCACCATCACCGAATGGCGAATCTGACGGTCGTCACAGCCGATCTGTGCCAGCACACGATAGTTGCGGCTGCCGTCGGCCACATTGGAGAGCTGCTGGATCGACAGTATCGCCGCGCACGCAACGACCAGAACAAAGCCAATGTAGATAGCCAGATAGCTAATCATGCCGTTCATTTGCGCTGCTTGCGTGTACATCTCGGAACGTGTGATGAAGATTCCCCACGACCCCGGCTCCTTGCCGTCAACGAGCAGATTGTCGAGCACCGTGTATTTAATGCTCTCGTCTGCCTCGGTCGTATCCATCCCCTGTTTGTAGTTAACGAGCAGGCTACTGGAATACGGCTGCAGATTAAGCTGGGACAACAGCTCGTCGGCTACGACCACGGTACCGGGATTGCTGCTCATCGCCGAGTTGGCGATGGCCGCCGTGTCCTTGTCCGACTTATCGGTTGCGGGCTTGAGCTCATGCCCGCCCAAGGTGAGGGTATGGCCGCCGGCCATGTATTTGGTGTACAGGTCGCCCAGATCACCGCCCATATCACACGTAAGCAAGTACTGGTCGAGGCCAATGCTCACCGGCTCCTCGCCCATCATCTGGCGCAGTTTGTTGTACTGGCTCGCCGGCGTCACAAACAGGCCCATCGTATCGGCATTGCTACCCCCGAGCGCCCTGGGAAGCTTTTCGCCCATGGTCTTGCACATCTCACTTGGAGTCACCGAAGGATCCGAGCCGCCAAGCGGGTAACTCAGATACGAATCGATCTGCACATGCTCACCGGCAACATCGGCGATACTGACCTTCTTGCCGGTCTCGTCGTTGTTGTCCGCCGACTTGCCCCTGCCGTGCCATGCAGCGTACAAATCGACCGTTGTATCGGCCAGCACCATGCGATCGGCCTCAGACGGATTGACATACTCCTTGTAGTAGTCGAGCGTTTCGGGCGTGTAATAGATATACGTCTGCGACATATCGGCCGGCGTACAGCGCTCCAGATTCTCATTCATCACGTTGGCGATCGACATACCGCAGGTCACCGAGGTGATGGCGAGGAACAGAATCATCGCGATGACGCCCATCGAAAAGCACACCGTATTGACCTTGGCCGAAAGCTGACGCACGGTAAACATATTGAGGCCGCGCCAATACACGCTGCGCAGGCTCTGCAGCAGCTTGATGAGCATGCCCGAGAGTCCCCAGAACAGGGCAAAGGTGCCCACGGTAACCATAGCGGTCGTAATACCAAACTGGTTCATGGCCTCTTGCAGCTCGCTGTCCGTCGCGGTTAGCGGGAACCCATCACGTAGCAGACGGTAATAGGCCGCGCCCACAAACACCACGCCCACGGCAAAGATGGCAATCGCGATCCAGGGGTTGGGTGTCTTGATGCTCTCGTTACGACGCTCGGCACCCATAAGCTCGATGAGTTTGGTACGACGCACGGCGCGAAGGTTCAGCAGTAGCGTGAGCACAAACATTACGAGCATGCAGGCAAGGGTCAGATTGAACGCATGCACCGAGAAAAAGAAGTGGAAATTGGCGATCTGTGTCTTAAAGAGCGAGGCCGTAAAGAACGTCATGAGCTGGGAGAGTCCCACACCCAGCACAATGCCGGCGACAAAGGCCACGACCGATACTATCACGGTCTCGAGCGCCATGATCGTAGCGACGCGCCCGCGCCCCATGCCGAGCACCTGGTACAGGCCAAACTCCTTCTTGCGGCGTTTCATGATGAAGTTATTGGCATACACCATCAAAAAGGCCATGACACCGGCCAAAAAGTACGTCAGGTAGCCGAGCATGCTGCCCATAACCTGCGCCACGCCCTCTTCATCGATACCGGCGATGTCGACCTGCATCGAGATGGTGTTAAAGGCATAGAAGACCGTGACGCCCAGGGTGAGCGTCAAAAGGTAGACAAGGTAATCGCGGCCGGCGCGGCGGACGTTGCCCCAAGCGAGTTTACAGAGCATCGGAGCCCTCACCGCCCATCATGGCAACGACCTCCATAATGCGGTCGAAGAATTCTCGGCGGTCGGTGTCGCCGCGGCGCAGCTCGGTGAAGATCTTGCCGTCGCGAATAAACAGCACACGGCTCGTGTAGCTGGCGGCAAAGCTGTCGTGCGTAACCATGAGCACGGTGGCGCGTAGGCGGCGGTTAAGGGCCTCCAGGCTCTCGAGCAGCAGGCGAGCGCTCTTGGAATCGAGGGCGCCGGTGGGCTCGTCGGCCATGATCATGGTGGGGTCGGTGACGAGCGCGCGAGCCGCGGCAACGCGCTGCTGCTGACCGCCGGACATCTGGTAGGGATACTTGTCGAGCACCTGACTGATGGACAGGCGCGCGGCCACATCCTGCACGCGGGTCGAGATCTCTGCCGAGTTTGTGCGGGCAATGGTGAGCGGCAGGGCGATGTTCTCGCGTGCCGTGAGCGTATCGAGCAGGTTGGAGTCCTGGAAGATAAAGCCGAGCTCTTCGCGGCGGAACTGCGAAAGCTTAGCCTGCTTCATGCGCGTCACGTCCTGGCCGTTGATGCGGATCGTGCCACTTGTGGCGCTATCGATGGTCGACACGCAGTTGAGCAACGTCGACTTACCCGAGCCCGAGGCGCCCATGATGCCTACGAACTCGCCGCGATTGACGGTAAAGTTAACGTCGTTGAGCGCGCGGGTCACATTGCCCAGCGCACCGTATACCTTTTCGAGATGCGCGACCTCCAGTACCGGGGTCGCTGCTTGCGTGGTTTGCATACCGAGTCCTTTCTTGCGATTAGTCTACGGCATCTATAGTCGCAAGAAGACGAGTCGGCTACCATCGATATGGCTTACGCTTGCCTTACCGTTGTGTAAGGTAGGGTTTGATTGTCGCTGTTGAGAGAGGACTCCTGTTGAAGACCGTTCATGTTGCCGCTGGGATCATTCGCAAAGAAGGTTCCGATGAGCTGCTTGCCGTGCAGCGCGGCTATGGCGACATGCAGGGACTCTGGGAGTTTCCCGGCGGCAAGCTCATGCGCGGCGAGTCGCCCGAGGACGCTGTGCGCCGCGAGCTTATGGAAGAGCTGCAGGTGAAGGTCACCAACCTGCGCGATTTCTATACCGTTGAGTACGACTACCCCGATTTCCATCTCTCCATGGAGTGTTATTACTGCTCGCTAGCCGATGAATCAGATGAGCCCCAGAAACACGACCGTCAGCTCGATATCCGCTGGATTCCGCGCACGTCTCTCGCCACCGTTGAGTGGATGCCCGCCGACAAGGGGCTGATCGATGCGCTGATTGAGCTAAAGGAAGACCGGCTTGAGGCCAGCGCTGCCGATAACGCTGAGGCCGCTACGGCCGACGAGCCTGCCGCCAAACCCAAGCGCGCACCTAAGCGCCGCAGCAAAAAGCGCCCCAAGCCGGGTCTGCTCGACGGTATCGATACCTCGGACCTTTCCGCCGACGAGCGCGAGCTGGTGCGCCGTCGCGCCGCCATCAAAAAGTCCATGAAGGGCAACAAGCGCGCCAACACCAAACCCGAGCTGCTCGTTCGCCAGCGCCTGCGGGCAGCAGGTCTTACGGGCTATCGCTTGGAATGGAAGGTTCCCGGCAAACCCGATATCGCCTTCCCCGGCCGCAAGATCGCCATCTTCGTCAACGGCTGCTTTTGGCACCGCTGCCCCAAGTGCAATCCGAGCCAGCCCAAGCGCAACGTTGAGTTTTGGGAGGCAAAGTTCCGTCGCAACGTCGAGCGCGACCGTGCCGCCGTGGCAGCGCTCACCGAAATGGGCTGGACGCCCATAACCATCTGGGAATGCGAACTCAAAAAGGACCGCATCGACGCCACGATGGAAAAGGTCATCGAGCAGGTGCGTGCCGCGGCACCGCAACGCTAACAGCGAGCATTCACACGCTCCGCACGTCCGCGCCACGTCTACGCCACAAACCTTAGAAAGCCCTTAAGCTCAAAACCTTTCAAGAGTGTTACTCAATAGCCTTGACCTGCGGTTTCATCGTAACACCAAACCAGGTTAAGCCTTTCTTTAGCGCTTCTTTGAACGGTCCGCTGCATAATACTGCCAACGCACGGGGCCTAGCAGCATACCCCGAGCGCAACCTTTTGGTGGACATCGAGGAGGCCGCATAAGCATGCATTCTTCCAATGACGCAGCACAGCAGCTATCCCTAAAACATGCAAACCTTTTCTCCTTCCCCCCGACACAGAGAAACAGTCTCCTCGACTCCCCCGCCACAAAAGCCAAACGCTCAACAAACCAGAGCCACAACTTGCGAGCATCGTTCGAAAAGCTCCAAGCATCTCTAGACAAGGCGTTCCCCGAACAGGCAAGAGCAATCTAAGCCCATCGCGCTTTATACTGATGCCATGCGAAACATGGATCACATAGAATTGCACCGCGGAGGACGCGAGGAAGCGTTTCCCGAGACCGCCGAAGACTGGCCCTATATTGCCGAACGCGCAGAATTCGCTCGCTATCCGGGCAATTCCGTCCCCTGGCACTGGCATTCCGAAGTCGAGCTTTTCTACATGGAGCAGGGAGCGATTGACTATCGAACGCGCGCGGCTCATGAGCACGTACGCTTTGAGGAAGGGTCCGCCGGCTTTATCAACGGCGGCGTTTTGCACAGCACGCTGCAATCGCCCAATTCGGCGCCAGCCATTCAAATGCTGCATATCTTTCAGCCGTCGATGCTCGGCGATCCCGCGGGACGTCTCCAAAAGCGCTACATCAATCCATTACTTCAATGTCGAGGCGTCGATGTGCTCAAATGGTCGCCCACCAACCCCGACGATATGCCCTTTATCGATTTGCTGAAGAGCTCCTTTAGCCACGACCTTCAACGGCCGCAGAACGAGATGGCGCTTCGAAATAACTTGTCAGAGCTCTGGATTCAGATTTACGCCAAGGCCGAACCGCTCTTTTCCTCCGACGGCGCCTCTTGGATGACCAGCCGCGACGTACAGTTCAAGGCAATCCTGGACTTTATCCGCGCAAACTATGCAGCCGCTATAGATGTGCCCCAGATGGCATCTGCAGCCGGCGTAAGCGAAAGAGAGTGTTACCGCATTATCGAAACTTGTGCAGGAACGACCCCAGCGGCATATCTACGCGCATACCGCATAAACCGTGCTTGCGAACTTTTGGCACACACCACGCGAACGGTACAGACAGTCGCGCGCCAATGCGGATTTATAACAGCAAGCCATCTTGGCCAGGTATTTAAAGAACAAATGGGGTGCACTCCTTCGAGCTATCGAGCAGCGAGGCAGAATCTCGATAGCACCAGGCAGAAATCCCGCTAGCCTTTCTTCTGTCACCGCATCAAACTTGCAGGCAAACAACAGAGAGGAGCAATCATATGAAGCACTTTGACTATATCGTGTTTGACGTTGATGGGACATTGGCAGATACAGAAGAAAGCGTGCTGTCATCGCTTGGCCAGATTGTCCAAGAAGAAACCGGCAAAACGCTCCCCCGACACGAGCTTGAATTTGCCCTCGGCATACCCGGCAAGGATGCCCTTGAGAAACTTGGGATCTACTCACAGGCAACGCTGGATCGCTGGTGCCAAGTTGCCGCCAGCTTTAAAAGCACCATCAGCGTGTTTCCCGGCTTGCACGAAGTTATCGCAACACTCTCCGACAACGGCTGCAAACTTGGCATCGTCTCCTCACGTGCGCGCGACGAATACACAGACGAAATTGCACCCCTTGGCTTCGATAAGTTTTTTGAACACATCATCCTTGTCGAAGACACAACCGAGCACAAGCCTTCGCCCGCACCCATGCTCGAATATCTCCGACGTACGGGCGCGAATCCTGGCAACGTCGTCTACGTTGGCGACACCGTCTACGACGAACAATGCGCAACTTCAGCAGGGGTCAGTTTTGCCAGAGCAGCATGGGGATCACACCAAGACATCCCAAACGCCACCTACAACCTCAAAACCCCCAACGACCTGCTAACCCTAACAACCAAGTAACCCACGCGCCCCATCCTATCAGCCCCAACGCCACAAGGGCGATTGAGCAGGGCCGTCCGGAAACGGAAAAGGGCCTATCTCTCAGAACATTCCGCAGGACGGAGGAAGCCCCGCAGCGCGTAGCGCGCGGCGGGGCTTCCGACATGTCCGAGGACGTTCTGAGAGATAGGCCCTTTTCCGTTTCCGGACGGCCCGGTGGGATCAGAGTACCCTTGCTGTTACTCTGCTTTGCCCACAGAGTTGAGGTTGGTCATGCGGATCTTAACCAGCTCGGTGATCTCACGCATACCCTCCTTAGCCGGCTTCTTGGGGTCGAAGCAGGCGGGGTTCTCGGCCATGTAGGCCATGAAGCCCTTGGTGTAGGCCTGACGCAGCTCGGTGGCGTAGTTGACCTTGCAGATACCGTTCTTCACAGCCTCGGCGACCTGCTCATCGGGCACACCGGAGGTGCCGTGCAGAACCAGCGGCACGTCGACGGCGTCGCGGATAGCCTTGACCACGGACTGCTCGATGTGCGGATCGCTCGTGTACACACCGTGGCTGGTGCCAACGCCAATTGCGAGGGAGGTGCAGCCGGTACGCTCGACGAACTCCTTGGCCTCGGCAGGGTCGGTGTAGGGGCTCTCGCCCTCAACCGCGGGACCGTCGTCCTCCTTGCCGCCAACCTTGCCGAGCTCAGCCTCGACGGGCACGCCCATGGCGCGGCCAGCATCGGCGACGGACTTGGTCAGGGCGATGTTGTCCTCGAAGGACTCGTGCGAACCGTCGATCATGACGGAGGTGTAGCCCGTGCGGAAAGCCTGCATGCAGCGGTCATAGCCATCGCCGTGATCGAGGTGCAGAGCGACGGGCACGGAAGCGCGCTCGGCGGCAGCCTTGACCATGCCGTAGAAGTAGTCCAGACCAGCGGTCTTGATGGTGCCCGGAGTGGTCTGCATGATGACGGGGGACTTGGTCTCCTCGGCAGCGGCCAGAACGGCCATAACAAACTCGAGGTTCTCGACGTTGAAAGCGCCGACGGCGTAGTGGCCGGCCTGAGCGTCCTTGAGCATCTTTTCGGTGGTAACAAGTGCCATGAGCGTTTGCTCCTCTCCCTCGCCCGCATCTGGACATCGGGCGTAGTTGTTCGCAAGGCGTTTTACCTTGCGTTTTGCTGCGCTCATTGTATGAAATTCAGCAGCTTTGCACGTGCGAGATATTGAGCCCATGCAGGTCAATACAGTCATTTTTGAAAAGCAAACGGAAGGAATTTGAGCCGAGTGGACATGTTCGATATTGAATTTTGAGTGTTCAGCGTCTTTCTTTTATAGAAAAGATAAGTAATCGAAAGGTCTTTTCTTACTCAAAAAGAAAATGAACGAAAATAGAGTCAACACAATTCCTGCAAATTTAGCCGAGAATGGAGCAAGCATGGCCCAAGCCACCAACCGTGCTTTTGCCGACGAACGCCGTACCGCCATTATGGAAATGCTCGAGCATAATGCCTCGGTGCAGGTAGCAGAAATCGCCCAGACCTTTGGCGTGTCCTCCGTCACCGCCCGCGCCGACCTGGACGCGCTCGCCGAAGCAGGCAAGCTGCGCCGCACGCATGGCGGTGCCGTATCGCTCCACAAACGCCTGACCGTTTCCACGCAGGATCGCCGCATCAATGTCAACGTCGCCGCCAAGCAGGCCATCGCGCAAAGCGCCATCGAGCTCGTCAATGACGGCGACACGTTGCTCGTCGACTCGGGCACCACGGCGCTCGAGTTCGTCCGGCTCCTCGATCAACGCGACGGTATCACCGTCATCACAGCAGACATTACCATTGCCGATTACATCGACGAGAGCATGCCCTCGGTCGATGTCGTCATGCTGGGCGGGGCACTGCGCAAAGGCCATCGTTATTTGTACGGACCGCTCACTATGCAGGCACTCCAAATGGTCCATGCCGATCTGGCCGTCATGTGCCCCGGCGCCTTTGTCCCCAGCTGCGGCTTTACGACCGACTTTCCCCAGATGGCCGAGACCAAAACGGCTATGATCGCCGCGGCCCATCAAAGCGTCGCCCTCATGGACGCCAGCAAGGTTAACGGACGCGGCATGTATCGCTTTGCCGAGCTTGCCGACGTCGACACCATCGTGATGGACCGCGACCCCGATCACACCGTCGCCACCTCAATCGCCGAGGCCGCCGACGTCGACGCCCCAACCCTCATCCTCGCCACCGCCTAAAACAAAAACCACCACAGACGATATGAGCAGGACATAAAAACATTGAGAGCCCCTGCTGCATGAAAGACCG
>UQZM01000033.1 GCA_900545615.1 uncultured Collinsella sp. | reverse complement strand
GGGGGCCACATTAAGTGGCCCCCTTTGCGTGCGGAACTCGCGACAGACCTTTCCCGTGCCTCCGCCCGCCGCCGCCCCTCACCCGTTGCAGGTTGAATGGGCTGACGAGAAGCCGATCTCGCCTCATAGCAGAAGCGTGGCCGGTCATGTGAATCGCGGAAACCGTGTCCCAGAATTCACATCCGGAGTGGGATGCAGTTTCCCGTTGAGCGGCCACTGGGAAAGTGTGTCCCACTCTGAGCCTAAATTCTGGTTCGCACTTTCCGCCAAGACCCTCAACCGGAAACTACATCCCATTCCTAAGGCAAATTCCGGGACACAGTTTCCGAAACGCCGCACGCCGCGTGCGCCTGTCAAGAAAAAAGCCTCGATACTGTCGAGGCTTTCGCTCACATATCATTTTGGGAAAACGACAAGGCTATTCGCCCAGCACGGCCTTCTTGGCAGCCTTGGCCATGTTGTCGAGATCCTCCTTGGTGGGATGATCCTTTGCGGTAAACCAGTTGTCGAGCAGCATCTTATAGCGCGCGTTTTCGGGCTCTTGCTCAAGCATCGCCTCGTAGCGCTGCTTAACCGCAGGACCCATCTTGCCCTGGCACATGGTCCAGCCCACAAGCTCGGCATCTCCGGCCAAATTAGAAGACACGCGATCGATAATCTGCTGAAAATAGTCCTCGCTGGCACCAAAGCCGCAGGTGCCAAACAAGAAGACGCGCTTGCCGTGCAGGGCGGAGAGCAACGCCGCCACCGAAGACGAGCATGTACCCTTGTCGCACCAAAAGCCCACGAGCACCGTGTCGGCAGCGCAGGCGCCTTGAGCCTCGAGCGCAACCTGCTCCGGATCCGCGTCATCGCTCAGTGCGGCGGCGTGGACGAATTCAGCGCCCGCGGCCTGCAGGGCGCGCTTAATCGCCCCCGAAACCATCCTGGTATTACCGCTCTTGCTGTTGACCACCATAGAGCACGTCATAGTCACGTTGCCTCGTTTCCCCCGAAACTCGAGCCATTAATGCAATTTGTTAGAAGCATATCTTAGTACTAACGCGACAGATGTAAACCACCGTCTGTCGATTGGCGACGCAGACGACATCTTTGGACAAAAGCTCGCAGCGCAAACCCCATACTTTTTAAAATTTGGGACAGTCAAGCGGCCCTGCCCCCGAATCAACAACAATCGTCACCATAATATGCCATCAATCGTCACCATAATTCTCCGTCAACCGTCACCACAGATTACCGTCAATCGTCACTACGCAGCTGGTAAAATACATAATCAAGGCAAGTTGAGAAGGTGACGGTATGGATAGGTATGTAGACAGATGCATCGACAAGGCAATCAGGCATAATCTCGATATCTTCGGTGCGGTTCTCATTCAAGGCCCGAAGTGGTGCGGAAAGACCACTACGGCCAGACGTTTTGCCAAATCATCCTTGTCTCTTTCCGATCCGGCTGGAAATTTTTCCGCTCTCCAGTTGGCTCGGATCGACCCAGCGCAGGCAATAGCAGGACCGTCGCCTAGACTCATCGACGAATGGCAGGAAGAACCAAAACTATGGGATGCCATACGTTTCGAGTGTGACGCAAGACAGGGAGAATCCGGACAGTTTATTCTTACGGGCTCAGCAACGCCGCAAGATTCGAAGCAGCCAATGCATAGCGGCGTTGGGCGAATAGCTAGATTGCGAATGGATACCATGACGCTGTTTGAGCTCGGCGTTTCTTCGGGCGCGGCTTCGATTAGAGCGCTGCTTTCCGGCCACCCCACCAAGCAGGCGGTCGGATCGATCGCTGGTGTCGCCGGCATCGCCGATTTGCTGTGTCGCGGTGGTTGGCCTCAAGCGATGGGGAAAACAACTGAAAATGCTATGCGGATTGCCGCTGCTTATGTTGATGGCGTATGCGAATCGGATGTTTCTAGAACTGACGGCGTCAAACGTGATCCGGTCAAGGTCAGGTCTCTTTTGACATCGCTTGCGCGAAATGAGTCGACACTTGCTGGATCGAAGTCCATCGATAAAGATATCGGTACCGGCGTTTCGAAGAATTCGGTCTCCAGATACATGGATGCTCTGAGACGAATCAATATCATCGACGATATCCCGGCTTGGCATCCGGCGCTCAGGTCGCCGGTAAAGCTGCGGCAAAGTGCGAAAAGGCACCTCGCCGACCCTTCGCTTGCCGTTGCGCTGCTCGGAGCAAATCCGGAGTCATTGGCATCCGACCCGAAGACACTGGGGCTGCTCTTCGAATCCCTCGTCCTGCACGACCTTAAGGTCTATGCCGCCGCAAATGACTCATCGGTGTCCCACTACCACGACGCCGACGATCTCGAGGTCGATGCCGTTATACACAGGCGCGATGGAACTTGGATTGCCGTGGAAGTAAAACTCGGAAGCCCGCAGATCCCCGAGGCGTCTGCAAACCTGCTTCGACTCGAGCGCAAGCTGGTCGAACGCGGCGAGAGGCCTCCCGCGGCCAAACTCATCGTCATCGGGTTCGGCATGCCGGTCCACACAACGCCCGAGGGCATCATCGTTGCCCCCGTTGACACGCTCGCGCCCTAGCGCTGCGTTACATGTCCCGCGTCTTGCTCACTGGGCGAATTGGCTGCGGTAGAGCTCGGCGTAGAAGCCGCCTGCCGCTAGCAGCTCGTCGTGCGTGCCGCGCTCGATAATCTGCCCGTCGCGCATCACCAGAATGCAGTCGGCGTTGCGGACGGTGCTCAGGCGGTGCGCCACGACAAAGCTTGTGCGACCGGCCATGAGCTCGTCGAATGCCGCCTGCACCTGCAGCTCGGTACGTGTATCGATGCTCGACGTTGCCTCGTCCAGCAGCAGAATCGCCGGATCGGTGAGCATGACGCGCGCGATGCACAGCAGCTGTTTTTGACCCTGGCTAAACGTGCCGCCGTCCTCGCCGATCACCGTATCGTAGCCGCCTGGCAGCTGCACGATAAACTTGTGCGCGTGCGCGCGCTTGGCGGCCTCGACAATCTGCTCGCGCGTGGCATCGGGGCAACCGTAGGCAATGTTCTGGGCCACCGTGCCCTCGAACAGCCAGGTGTCCTGCAGCACCATGCCAAAGGCGCGGCGCAGGCTCTCACGCGTGTAGTCGCGCGAGGAATGCCCGTCGACCACGATGCGCCCGGCATCGATGTCGTAAAAGCGCAGCAGCAGGTTGATGAGCGTCGTCTTACCGCAGCCCGTGGGGCCAACGAGGGCAAACCGCATACCGGGCTTGGCGTCGATGCAGATGTCCTGCAGCAGCTTGCGGTCGGGCACGTAGCTAAAGTCCACATGCTCAAAGGCGACCTCACCCTGCGGGGCTGTGAGTTCAACGGCATCCGCGGCATCGGGCTCCTGCTCGCGTGCATCGAGCAGCGCAAACATGCGGCGCGCCGAGGCATAGGCCGTCTGGATCTGCGTGATGACGTTGGTGACCTCGTTGAACGGCTTGGTGTACTGGTTGGCGTAAGACAGGAAGATCTGCACACCGCCCACCGTGAGCGCCGCGGGCACGCCCGTAATCACGCCAACGCAGCCGATCACGGCCACCACGGCATAGATGATGTTGTTGATAAAGCGCGTGCCGGGGTTAGAGAGCGAACCCATAAACTGCGCGCGCTCACCCGCGGTGTAGAGCTCGGCGTTGAGGGCGTCGAAACGCTGCTGCGCGTTCGGTCCATAGGCGAAGGCGTCCACGAGCTTTTGCTCACCCACATACTCCTCGATATGGCCGCCCAGCTGGCCCTGAATGCGCTGCTGCGCTGTAAAGCTCTTGTTGGAGAGCTTGGCGATGGCGCCCGCCGCAAAGATGGAAAGAGGTGTGACAAGCACCACCACGAGCGTCATGGTCAGGTTGATGGAGAGCATAAACGCGAGCGTGCCCACGATGGTAATGACGCCAGTAAAGAGTTGCGTGAAGCCCTGCAGCAGGCCGTCGCCCACCTGGTCGACATCGTTGACCACACGGCTCATAAGGTCGCCGTGGGCATGGCTGTCGATAAAGCTGAGCGGCATGCGGCTGAGCTTGTCGCTCGCCTCCACGCGCATGTCGCGCACCGTCTCGTAGGACAGGCGGTTAACACAGTAGCCCTGCAGCCACTGGAACGCCGCAGCGCCCATCACGACAATCGCGAGCTTGGTGACAAGCGGCAGCAGCGCATCGAAGTCCACCTGTCCGGCGGCAACGATGAGATCGATGCCCTCGCCGACGAGGATGGGCGTATAGAGTTGCAGAATCACCGAGATGGCGGCACTCACAAACGACGCCGCAAACGAGATGCGGTGCGGACGGACGTAGCCCATCAGGCGGCGAGTCACCGCGCCCACGGGGTAGCGCTCGGGGTCGCCGGGCTGGCGCGGGCCGTCACCCAGATCGTTGAGGTTATCGCTACCGGACACATTGGCCGTCATCGTGGCGACCGAACCGGAAGAAGTATACGGATTCATTTAGCGGCCCTCCTTTGCGCGGGTGGATGCAGGGGCGGAGTCCGAAGCGGGCGTCGCACTCCCCTGCTGGCCCTCGAGCTCCTCACGGCGGAGCTGCGACTGGCAAATCTCGCGGTAGAGCTGGCAGCTTGCGTACAGCTCGTCGTGCGTACCCAGGCCCGCAACCGAACCGTGATCGAGCACACAGATCATGTCGGCATCGCGCACGGTCGAGACGCGCTGGCTCACGATGACGGTCGTCAGCGGCAACCCGCCCTCGGCGGCGCCGCGCACGCTGCGCTCGCGGATGGCATGGCGAAGCGCCGCGTCGGTCTTAAAATCGAGTGCCGAGGCGGAGTCGTCCATGATCAATATCTGAGGCGAGCCCACCAGGGCGCGCGCGATGGTCAGGCGCTGGCGTTGGCCACCGCTGAAGTTCTTACCGCCCGCCTCGACCGGGGCATCGAGCCCCTGCGGCTTGTTGCGCACGAACTCGCTCGCCTGCGCCATGTCGAGCGCCACCCAGAGCTCCTCGTCGGTCGCAGCCTCGTCGCGCCAGGTCAGGTTGCTGCGGATGGTGCCGCTCACCAGCGACGCGCGCTGTGGAACGGTCGCGACCACACGGCGCAGCTGGTCGAGCGGCCAGGTGCGCACGTCGGCACCCATTACGCTCACGCTGCCGGTACCCGCATCGTACAGGCGTGGAATGAGCGAGACGAGCGTGGACTTACCACTGCCCGTGCCGCCGATAATGCCGAGCGTTTTGCCCAGCGGCAAATCCAGAGTCACGTCGTTGACGGCATTGGCGGCGCCCGCGCCAAAGGAGAAGCTCGCGTGGCTCAAGCTCAGCGCAGGAACGGGAGCGACATTGCCCGGCTTGGGCAGCGCGACCGACTGATTGCCCTCGTCGGTGATGCTCGGCTCGCAGTTGAGCACCTCGTTGATACGCGAAGCACTCGCGCTCGCCTTGGTAAAGACCACGACCAGGTTGGCGACGTAGACGATGGAGGTCAGGGTCTGCGTCATGTAGTTGACAAACGCCATGACCTGGCCCTGCGTGAGCTCGCCCACATTCACCTGGATGCCGCCCACCCACAGGATGGCGCACACGCCCAGGTTCATCACCAAAAACGTGACGGGGTTGAGAATCGACGAGAGCTTGCCCACCGCGATGGCGACATGCGCCTGATCGTCAGCCGCCTGGGCAAAACGCTCGCGCTCGTGATCCTCGCGCACAAACGCGCGGACCACACGAGCGCCCGAAAGCCCCTCGCGGCAAATGAGCGCAATACGGTCGAGCTTTGCCTGCAGCTGCTTGTAGTACGGAATGCAGCGCGCCATGACAAACCAAAACACCAGGCCGATGGCGGGCGTGCAGATTAAAAAGATAATGCCGAGCTTAAGGTCGATGGCGAGGGCCGCAACCATGGAGCCCACCGCCAGGAAAGGCCAGCGGATAAGCATGCGCACGCCCAGCGCCACGGCGAGCTGCACCTGATTGACGTCGTTGGTGATGCGCGTGATGAGCGACGGCGTGCCAAAGCGATCGAGCTCGGCATAGCTCAGCTTATTGATGTGCCCGTAGAGTGCGCCGCGAATATCGGTGCCCATGCCCTGTGAGGTCAGCGCCGCCATCTTTTGGCAAACGAGCGTAAACGAGATGCCGATCACAGCCATGGCGCCAAGCAGCATACCGTAGTGGACGACGGCGTTGACATCGTGTGCGCCAATACCCTTATCGATCATCTGGGCAATCACGAGCGGCGTCAGCAGGTCAAAGATCACTTCGATCAACTTGCACGCAGGGCCGATCACCATATATCGGCGAAACTTACCGCCAAAACGCCTGAGCAACTCAATCATAAAAAGGCGCTCCCTATCATCATTCACACTCAATTCGAACCATGATAGTACTGTCGCCCTAGAGCATGCGTAAACAACGAGTCATTTCTGGCGAGATTCAAGAGCAGGTCAATCGCCTGATATACTTACCTTAGTGCTACCAAGTTGAGCCGCCGACCCTTGAAATGAGGTGCCGAGATGAACGACATTCTCGCAAGAAGAGCAAGACGAGCAACCATGGGCATCGCCCTTTCCCTGGCACTTGCCGCGGGAATCGCCCCCGCAACGGCGATCGCGGCAGAAACCAGCTCCCCCACCGATGCAGTCGCCTTGCAGACAGCGGCCGCGAACTCGAGCGAAACCGCGGCCACCGAAAAAGAAAAAGCGTATGCAGCCATGCAGGAAGCGCTCAAAAACCTCGAAGCCGCAAAAGAGGCCGCAAGTCCCGAGAAAATCGCGGTAATCGATGCTGACATTGCCGCTTCTCAAGAGCTCCACGACATGATGTTGGCAGAAGCCGCCAAACGGAGGGAACCCCTTCCCGCCATGCAAGCGGACGTCGATGCGGCCCAAGCCAAATACGATGAGGCCCACAACCGGGTAATCGAGCTTCAGGCAAAATTAAAAGAGGCATACGACAACGGAGATTACGCAGCTGCTCAACAGTTGCGTTCGGAGATCATGATGGCAGATTCGCGAGAACGTTCTTGCGAATATGAGCTTGCCCACTACCGAAGCCGCCTCGAAAGTCAGAAAGGACACGTTCAGTATTTCGAGAGTGCGGCGGAGGAAGCCAAAGCCAGCGTCGACGAAAGCATAGCCAAGCGAAATGCGCTCACCGACGATTTGGAAAAGGCGCAAGCGGCCTATGACGACGCCTGCAAGGCATACGAAGAGGCAAAAGCCGCGGCAGACAAGGCCGCCTCGCCCTAGATAACGCAACCGACCGAGACAACGCCTCCCTCCAGCTCGGCACAACCGGCCGAGACGACACAGCCCGCCGGCTCGTCCGCGACCGGCAAGGGCGCTCCATCGAGCTCCACCAAGCAGGCGAACACGAGCAGCGGCAAGCAAGCAACTACGACCGCCGACAAGCTCGTAAACACAGGCGACACAGCGCCAAGCGCAATCGCACTAGCAGGAATCGCCGCCACGGGACTCGGAATAACCGCCACAGCCACACGCCGCCTCAAGAACTCAAAATAGCGGCCAACGGTTATTGTCTCCGCCAATCCACAACCCCAGAAACAAAAGAGGCCCGTTTCCCCAACCCAGGGAAACGGGCCTCTTTAACTGCAAAATCCAAGCAACAGCACCGCCGTCTCTTGAACCACGTAGCCATCAATGCCCAGGCAACGCCAGCAAGCAGCACAAAACACGGGATTCAATTCTGCAGCTTGCGCCGTTGAACTCCACGAGCCTGCCCGTGTAGACGAGCCTGTCCACGACAGCCGCCGCCATCTTGTCGTCGCCGAACACGGTCACCCACTTGCTGAACTCTATGTTGGCCGTGACGATCATGCTCTGCCTGCCCTCCGGCACCGACATCACCTGGAACAGCAGCCTCGCGCCCACGATGTCCAGCGGCACGTAGCCCTGCTCGTCCAGGATGAGGAGTTCGCGGCGGGGGCGACGCTCTCCGGGCTGCTGCCGCGTATCTCGCGGCGTAGAAAGGAGTGAGTACCATGACCAGCGCGAAGAAGATTTACCTCGCCGTGGCGGGCGGGCTTATTGCCGCGGGCATCGTTCTCGCGGGCATCGGCTTTATCGCCTCGGGCCGCGATCAGGCCGTGTTCACGACCCAAATCGACATGCGTGACAACACCATCGTGCTCGGCGGCGTCGAGGTGGACGAACCCGAGGGCATCCCGTTCATCAGCCGGCTCGCCATTCTTGGCGAGATCGACACCTCCGACGTCGCCGACCCCGCCGCGCCCTAGGCGCAACGAGCCCGGGCACTCCGTCCGCTAATTTGATTGAGATGGATCGCTCCTACTACGCGAGCATTGAGGTCGGGCAGCGCAATGTCAGCCTTTCAAATCTCAAGAAGATTACCGACGGCTTTCACATCACCATTTCGGAGCTCATGCGCGGTGTCGAGTAGATGATTCTCATCTGACTTGGCTCGTTCATGTTTAATCTGTCTCGTTAACCGAAATATGCAAATCTGGTTAATCAAATAATTGAAATCTGGTTAAATGAAAACTGTATATTTGGTTAAACGCGCTGGTAAGCAATGGTGAAAACTATGCCAAAAAAGTACTACGCTAGAATTATCGAAAATGAGCTCGACCAGATGCTTGGGATATTCGGTGCCGTTCTCATCGAAGGACCTAAATGGTGCGGGAAGACAACCACGGCCGGGACCCGTGCGGCGTCCAGGCTCCTCCTCATGGACCCGTCGCGCAACTTCGAGAATCGCTTCCGTGCCGAGACGGACCCGGCGCTTGCCGTTTCTGGCGAGGTGCCGCGGCTGATCGACGAATGGCAGGAGGTTCCGAAACTTTGGGACGCGGCGCGGTTTGAGTGTGACAACCGCGGCGGCGAGCCTGGCCAGTTCATATTTACGGGGTCGGCGACACCGCGAGACAATGAGCGGCCGATGCACAGTGGCGCTGGAAGGTTCGCTAAATTGCGCATGGACACCATGACGCTTTTCGAACTTGGGAAATCTAGCGGTGCGGTTAAGCTGTCGGGCATCATTTCTGGCGAAAAGTTCAGGGGCGCCTTCGGATCGATGGGTTCTGCCGAGATCGCCGAGCGCATCGTTTGCGGTGGATGGCCGGCGTCGATTGGGCGTGACGCGCGAATTGCGTCCGCGACGGCAAAACGATATATCGAGATAGTCGCTGAGGAAGACATCCCCCGCGTCGATGGCTCTCGACGAGATCCTGAGAAAGTGAAAGCCGTCATCGCGTCGTTGGCGCGCAACGAATCCACTCTTGCGACGCTCAAGACGCTTGTGGCCGATTTGGGTGGCGACGTATCGAGACAAACAGCGGCATCATACATATCCCTTCTTAGCAGATTGAGTTTCGTCTGCGATATCCCCGCATGGAATCCCGCGATGAGATCTCCGGTGCATCTGAGGGAGGCGCGTAAGCATCATCTTGCCGACCCGTCGCTTGCAGCGGCTGCGCTCGGGGCGACTGTGGAGACGTTGTTGTCAGACTTCAAGACACTTGGGCTGCTTTTCGAATCGTTGGCGCTCCATGATCTATGGGTCTATGCGAGGGCAAACGGAATGGGCCTTTATCACTATCACGATTCCCGCGATCTTGAGGTCGACGCTGTCATAGCGGCTCCAGGTGGGATGTGGATTCCCGTTGAGGTCAAGCTCAGTTCCGCTCAAATCGAAGAGGCATCTGACAATCTTGTTGCCGTCGAAGAGCGGATGGTTGCTGCCGGAAACACCCCGCCGGTTTCTAAAGTAGCGATTATTGGATTTGGTTCACAAGCCTATGTTACCGACCGCGGCGTCCAAGTTGTTCCATTGGACGTTCTCGCACCGTAACGCTGCGGGCGAAGTGAAATCGACGCATCTTTTAGATTTCTTCAATTTGTGCGTAAACCAACAATGCCGTAATTACGCTATGTCGTTAGTGCGAACATCGCATCTTCAGTAGTCGAAGCTCGTTCGCAAACGGACCTCTTTACTTGTAAAAACAAATGGCAACGCCGCCGTCTCTTGAAGCACATAGCCACCGATGCCCAGGCAACGCCAACAAGCAGCACAAAACACGGGATTCAATTCTTCAGATAAATGCGCCTTTACGGGTGATTTTTGGACGAAGTGGCCCGGCCGGCGGCGAGATATTTGGTAGTCGAGCGATCCCGCAGGCGCAGCCGAGGACCAGCGAGACACCAAATATCTCGCCGCCGGCCGGGCCAAATCGCGGCACCAAAAAGCGCCCGTGCGCTCGATGGATTCGGATGCCCGACAGAGGCTCCTTATGGCTGCTTCCTTCCGGACCTGACCAGATTCGGAACATGTCGTCATCCGAACCCATCGAACGCGCTAGGCGCTCGGTATATCTTACCTGCTCCCGCCCGCCACGGCAAGTGGGGCGAACCCATCGGATGGATCCGCCCCACTCGTGCATACCGCTAGCGGCGCTTGCGGTACAGGGTCGCGCCGCCCGCGACGGCCAGCGCGCCGATGCCGGCAATGACGCCGAGCGCCTCGACCGGCAGGCTGCGGTCGCCGGTGTCGGGCATGCCGCCCTTGGAGCCGCCGCCGGAACCGCTATCGGAACCGCCGCCCGGCGTGCCGGGATTCTCAGGGGTACCAGGGGTGCCGGGATCCTCGGCGTAGCTGTTGGTGAAGACCGGCGGCAGGTTGGCGTCGTCCTCGTAGGAGACCTTCGCCGACAGGTAGCCTGTCTTGGTGCCGTCTGCCGCCTCGTCGCTCACCGTGACGACGATCTTGTGCACGGCCTTGTCGTAGGTCACGTGCGCCTGGCCGTCGTCGACCTCGCTCACCGTGAAGGTGTAGGTGCCGGCCTGCTTGAAGGTCAGCGCGTCGAACGTGACGCTGCCGTCCGCGGCGTTCTTGGCGGTCGACATCACCTTTCCGTCCCGGCTCTTGAGCTCAAAGCTAAACTGGCCCGCCTTGAGCTCGGCGCCCTTGAGCACCTTGGCAGCACCCAGCTTGAGGGTGACGGGCGCGGCCTCGTAACCGTTGGTGAACGCCACCGAGTCGTCGCCCGTGGGATTGCCCTCGGCATCCACAAGCTCGTGCTCGACGGTGAGTTTGCCGTTGCCGGCATCGGTGACCGTCGTGCGCACACGGTGCGTCGCCCTGTCGTAGGTCACGCCGCCCGCCGTGCCGGTGACCTCACGCAGCTCGTAGCTGTGCGAGCCGGGCGCGGAGTAAGTGATGGAGCCGAGCGCGACCGTGCCGTCGGCGGCGTTCTTACCTGTCACCGCGACGTTCTCGCTGCCGTCGGCGGCAATCTCGACCAGCTGGAACTCGAACTCGCCCTCGGCCAGATCGCGGCCCTTGAGCTTCTTGTTCACCTTGATCTGGTCGGTGACGGTGCTCGGGGCGGGGCCGACGCCGTAGGTATTGGTGAACTCGAACGCGCCCTTACCCTCGGGCGTGCCCTCGGCGGGCAGGACCTCCGCGGCGAGCGTGCCCGCGTTGGTGTCCTCGACCACCTTGACCGTGAAGGTCCTGGACGCCACCGCGTCATTGACCACGCCGTCGACCGAACCGGACTCGCCCACCCGGTAGGCGAACGTCTTGGTACGCAGGCCGTCGCCGTCGATCTCGACGTCATCGAGGTCGCTCGGCTGCTTAAACGTGACATGGCCCAGCTCGACGTTGCCGGCGGCGTCGTTGGTCGCCTCGGTCACCATCTTGCCGGAGGCGTCGACCGGTGCGGGCGCGCCGTTCAGCGGTGCGATCTTAAAGGTGTACTTGCCCTCTATGTCGGCCTGCGTGAGGCCGAGTTCAGCCTGGCCGAGCGCCAGCGTCTTGGTGCCCGCGAGGTCGACTGTCGCCTCGTTGGTGCCGTAGCCGTTCACGAACGACAGCGTGCTGTCGGAGCCCTCGGGGTAGACCACGCTAACGTCCAGCCCGCCCTTGCCGTCATCGGTCACCTTGACCGTGATGTCGAAGCTCGAGGCGGTCGCCGTCACGCCCGCGGACAGCTGGTCCGCATCGTCCTCGGATACGGTATAGGGAATGGCCCAGGAGCCGTCAGCGGCCCTGGTGGCGATGCCGTCCGCCACCATCCGCTCGAGAGCGTCGGTGGTGTAGGCAATGGGCGAGAACGCGAGTCCCGCGGCCTCGCCGTCGCCGGAGGCCTGGTTGGACGCGGTCGCGACCACGTCGCCCTGGGCATCGCGGACGGAGAACGAGAACTCGCCTGCCGCCGCGGCGCGGCCCGTCAGCGTCTTGGTGGCATTAATTGCCACGTTGCCCTCGCCGCCGAGCGTTCCGGTAGCCTCGTAGGAGTTCTCGAACGCGACCGTCACGGGCGCGGGCGTCTCCGTGGCGTCATCTGCCGTGGAGACCTCGCTGCGTGCGACCTCGACACCGTCCTTGGCAACCGTGGTCGTGACCGTGAGCTTGCCCGTCGCGGCGTCGTAGCCGGGCGCGATGGTCACCGTGCGCGGCGCGGTGTCGTTGGTGTAGCCCTCGCCGCCGAGCTTGGTCTCGGTGACGGTGAAGCTGTAGGTCTTGCCCGCGTCGGCATCGGTGAACTTCACGTCGCTGCCCGCAGCACCGCCGATGAGGTCGACCAGGTCGGCCTCTCCGTCATCGGCAGCGGCCACGGCGTAGGCATCCTTGTCGGTCTTGAGGCCGAGCTTGGCGGCCGTCTCGGCGTCCGCGGTCACGGTGAAGGCGAACTGCCCCGCCTCCATGGCGCGGCCACAGAGCGTCTTGGACAGGCGCACGCCCGCGCGGGCCGAGTAGTCGAGCTCGGTCGTGTAGGTGTTGACGAAGTCGCCGCCGCTCACCTCCGCGATCGCGGGCGTCGTGGCCGTGAGGTTGCCGGAGCCGTCGTCGGTCACGGTCACCGTCATCGTGGCGACGTGGCCGTCGTAGGCCACGCCGGCGATGGCGGAGCCGTCATCGGGCCTGACCTCGCGCACCGCGTAGGTGAAGGTCTTGGCGCGCACGCGCTTGCCGCCGACCTCGGCGAACCCGGCGTCCTTGATGTCGTCGAGCGTGTAGCGGATGGAGCCGAAGTCGAAGGCGACCCTATCGCCCGCCTTGGTGCCGGCGGCGGCCGTCACGCTGACGGTCTTGGAGCCGTCGGCAGAGTCCCCGGGCATGGGAGCGCCGTCCTCGCCCGTGAGCACGAACTGGAAGCTATCGCCCTCCGCCCAGTCGCGGCCCTCGAGCGTCTTGGTGAAGAATCCCGCGGTGGAGACGTCCCTGCCCTCGGTGGCCGTTCCGTACGTGTTGGTGAACGCCGCGGTCGCGCCGTCCTCGGTCACGGCGCCTTCGGCCTTGGAGCCGTCAGCCCCGTTAACAGCAGTCGTGTAGCCCTCGGCGGCGTCCTCCGTCACGGTGTAGCGCGCGCCCACGGGCAGGCCGGCGATGGTCTTCTCCCCGCCGTCCTTAAGCGTGAAGGTCGCCTTGCCGTCCGTGAACGTCACGGCGTGCTCGCCCTTGCCGAAGGTGCCGGAGACGGGCTCGCCGTCCCCGTCGGCCAGCGCGACCGTGAAGCCGAACTCGCGCTGGCTGTCGCCGCCGACGACCGTCTTCTTGACGGTGAGGCTGCCGGTCTTGGCGGTGTTGGTAAAGACCGCCGCCTCGACCGTGCGCTCAGCAGCGTCGCCCGCATCGTCGGTCAGCTGTGCAATCTTGGTCTTGGCAGACAGCTTACCGGCGTCGTTGTCGGTCACCGTGACGGCGGCACGATAGGTGGCCTTCGAGAACGTGAGTGCCGCCTCGTCACCCGGCTGCTCGGTAATCACATAGGTATAGGTACCGGGCTTGGTGTACTCGATGGTACCGAAGTTGCCGACCTGGGCATCCTTGTGCAGCTCAATCGTCGACACGCCGTCTTTGACGCCCTTGGGCATAGGTGCCTCGCCCTGGGCAGTCAGCGTCATGGTAAAGGCATCCGATGTCATCCAGTTGCGTCCGGAGATCTTCTTTTGCACCTTAAAAGCGTTTTCCACCTTTGTGGACTCCACGCTGTAGACGTTGGTGAAGCCCACCTGCGTCGCCTGTCCGACGGTACCCTTCTGGGAGTTCGCCTTATCGACAACCGCGAAGCCGTCCTCGCTCGTCATGAGCTCACCCTTGGAGTCGAGCTCCTGCACCTCGTAGTGCGCACCTATGGGCAAGGTAACCGTGACGGAGCCGCCAGCCTTGAGCGCGATGGTGTCACCGCTCTTGATCTGTCCGCTTACATAAGTGCCATTGGTGCCACTGGGGCGACCGGCGTACGCAAAGGTGCCGGCCAGAGGCGTTGTGCCATCGGCCTGGTAGAGCAGTACCTTAAAGGTAAATGCCTTGTTGGGCGCGGTGATGCCTTCGGCGGCCGTGACCGTCTTGCTCAACGTCAGGCGCCCGTCAGAGACCTCATCGGTAGTGGTGTTGGTCTTGACGGCAGGGTTGTTGCCGACCGTCACCGACGCCTGGTTGGAAATATTGCCCGAAGCGCCACCGCTCTTAAACGCGTCCTCGGTCACGCGAACCTTAAACTGAACCGTGCCCTCCTTGCCTGCGGGAACGTCCTTCAACGTCCAGGTAAGGCTGCCGTCATTGTCCTTGGAGCCGGCATCCTTATGGTCGCCCGTGAACTCCACGAACTCAGTCCCCGTGGGAACGGCATCGGAGACCATCACCTTAGCCGGCTTGTTCTCGGTGTTCTTGTAGCCGATGGTATAGGTGAGCTCATCGCCCAACTTGACGCCCGACCCCTTCGAATCCTGAGCGTCGCTCTCGGTCTTCTTGGGCACGTAGTTGGTCGTGGTGCCGGTATAGCTCTTGTTGCCAACCGTAATGGTGGCGGCGTTGTTGACGGTGCCGACAGCGCCCTGAGCACCCTTCACGGCGTCCTCGGAAATCTTGACGCGCACGCGTACCGAGCCGTAGCTGCCCGCAGGCTGCACGCCCAGGTTCCAAGTGAGCGACTGGCCACTCGCGGTGCCCTTATCGGCGTTCTTGCCCTCAAAGGCCTCGAACACAACGCCGGTGGGCAGCTCATCGGTCACGGTCACGCTGGCATCGGCCTTGGTGTTAACCCAGTTGATGGTGTAGACGTAGGAGTCGCCCACAGAGAGCAGCTGCCCGTCGATGTCCACACTGGGCTCCGCGACCGTGCCGATTGTCTTGACCTTATCGCGCGTGTTGTGGAAGACGATCTTGCCGTTCTCGGTGCCATCGCGATAGGTCACCTTGGACGTAAGCGTACCGTCGTTGTTATCGGTCACCTCGAGCAGCACGCGGCACGTCGCGGACGTGTCCACGGG
This sequence comes from uncultured Collinsella sp., assembly GCA_900545615.1. Taxonomy (GTDB): domain Bacteria; phylum Actinomycetota; class Coriobacteriia; order Coriobacteriales; family Coriobacteriaceae; genus Collinsella. The sequence goes on along the minus strand of UQZM01000033.1, from coordinate 7,736 downwards.
ACGCACGCCCTCGGGCAGGTCGACCAAGCGCTCTTTTGCCACCAGGTTAAAGCTATAGGTAGTGGTGTGGTCGGCATTGTGCCGCTTGATGGCAATGCCATCGTTGACGGCGCGGGTAAGGTCAATCGTCTGCTCATGAGTTTCGCTGGTAGCATCGCCAAGCTTAAAGTAAAGCTTACCGAAGTCGACCGTTGCGATACCGTTATCGCTCGCCTGGGTCGTGCCCTCGTCCCTCCATTGGAGCGTACCGTCGGTCTTCTCGGCATACAGGTCAAACGTATACTGGTCAGCCTTGATCTTGTCGCCGGAATCCATCACCTTTTGGGCAGTAAGGCCCTCAAACGTTCCGGACGCGGCATAGCTGTTGGTAAAGGACACTTTGGCCTTGGCGGTACCGTTCTCGGAGCTATAGGTCTTCACATCGCCAGCAGCTTCGACTCCGTTGGAGTCATAGTGCTTGACGGTAGTCTCGGTATAGAGCGAACCGTCACCGCGGTTGTTAACCGCAATCTCTACCGTCCAATAGGACGAATCGTAGGTGTAACCGCCTTGCTTGCCGCTATTCTCGACCACCTTGTAGGTGAACGTCTTGTCCACATCACTCGTCGCAAAGGTCAGACCGCCCAAAATACCGGTATGCGACGTGCCATCGGCCTGCGGTTCATCGTTCGTGACGGTGAGCTTACCCTCATCCGCGCGCAGCAGCGCCTTGAGCTTTTCGGTTGAGGCGGCATCTTCGCCCGTCACCGTAAAGCCGAACATGCCGGCATGGAGATCCTTGCCAATGAGCGTCTTGACGATCTCCAGACCGCCCTGGAGCTCGTAGCTCGTCGAGGTGCGATACCTATTGGTGAAGATGAAGCCTTCCGAGCCGGTCGTGCCGTCGGCGCGGGCCACAAGCTTGCCGCCCTCATCGGTCACGGTAACGGTCAGGGTATAGGTGTGCTGGTCATACTTCCACTCGCCGGGTCCGCTGTTCGGGATCAGCTCGTGAATATCAAACTTATACGTGCCCGGCGCATTAAAGGTGAGCTTCGAGAAATCAACCTTATCGTGCTCGCCGTCTTTAAGGCCCTCCTCCGTTTGCTTCTTCTCGGCATAGCCGTTGCCCGCACTCATCGGAGAGCCGGTGATGAGCCCACCGTCGATGGCAGCCTTGGTAGCGTCATCGGCCGCGGTCATGGTAAAGGTAAACTTGCCCTCAGCATCGCGGCCGGCAACCACCTTGGTCACAGACGGGGTGTAGGTTGCCGCCTCGGTGACCGTATAGGTGTTCTTGAATTTAACCGTCGCGACACCGGTGGACGTTGCATCCGACGGGTAGATCCACTGGCCCTCGAGCTCGTCGCCGCCGTCGCCCGGCTTGCTTACCGATGTCGTGACCTTGAGCGTGCCGTCGCCGTTATCCGCCACGACAGCCTTAACCGTATGGACCGTGCTGTCGTACGTATAGCCCGTCGCCTTGTCGTCAATCTCGCTCACCGTATAGGTAAACGTCTTGCCGGCGTCATTCTGATTGAATTTCAGTCCGCCCTCAGGTATCAAACTCACGGTCTTGGGGTCATTGGCCTCGACGTTTGCAGTCTCAAAGACCTTGCCGTCCGTGGAAAGGCCAACCTTTTTGGCAGATGTTTCGTCGACAGGCTTGACGATATAGCGGAACGTACTCTTGGGCGAGCCAAACACCGTCGCGCCCTCGGGGTACGTCAGCGTCTTCTCGATCTGCAGGCCGCCAGCGGCGCCATAGTCGAGACTTGCCTCATAACGGTTCACGAACGAGACGGTAGGCGTCGTGGCGCCGGCCTCGCTTGCATCGTACTGCTGCACGTAGGTATTCGGATTCTGGTCGAGCTCGGCAATCTTTTCGTCCGTCAACGCGCTCGCATCGCCGGTATCGCCCAGCAGCTCCGTCACACCCGCGCCCTTGAGCACGGTCGTCACGGTGTAGAGCTTGGCGGGGTTGTTTTCGCTCGCAAGAACCTTAACGAGCACGATGGCGTCGCCGGTGTAGCCGGTGTCATAGGTGTAGCCGGCGGCCACAGGCTGGTTCTCGTGGATGCGATAGGCAAACGTATGGCCCAGGTCCTGCTCCGTGAGCTTGCGGGCAAAGAGCTTCTCTTTCCCGTTCGTGCCCACCACGGCACCGGACACACCGGCCTCCGCCGCCTTGTTGGACAGGTTAGTCTCGGCGCCATTGACCAACGTCTGAACGCCGTTGTACCAAAGACCCGTCACGGCAAAGGTAAACTGGCCCGCGGTAGAGGCACGGCCCTCAAGGGTCTTGCTCACCGTCACGCCGCCAAAGGTGCCCGACGCATGGTATGCATTGGTGAAGGCGGCCTTATCGATTATGCCCTTGTCCGCATCGGACGCGCCGGTGTTGGCGTAGGTCACGCTCGACACGTGCAGCTTGCCCGTGTGGTTGCCCCGCTCGTCCAGATCGGTCACCACGACGGTCGCACGTGCGGTGTGCCTGTCCATGGACATGCTCGCCGGGGCACCAAGCGCGACATTCTCGGTGATATTGAAGCTAAAGGTGCCCGCGCGGTTGAATGTCACGGTCGGGGCGGCTTCGGTGCCAAAGGAGAACGAGGCAACGCGTCCCGACTCGGGCGTGCTGGCGACGGCCTGGTTAGTGCCGATGGCAATGGCCCCATCCGTTACCGCCTGCTTTGTGGTCTTGCCCAAACCGGTCGCACCGGCATCGTCCGTAGCGGCAGCAAGGTTAAAGGCATAGCTCTCGCCCTGATTCCAGTCACGACCGCTCACCGTCTTTTGGCCCTGTAGGGTCACGCTCGTGGGATCCACACTATATATATTGGTAAAGGAGGGCGTGACATTCTCGTCCAGCTGCTTTACCGAGTTGTTTTCTGCGGCCTTGTAGTACTCGACCGAGGTCTGGATGCCGGCACCCTTCTTGTCGTTGCGCACCACGGCGTAATAGACCGATCCATCGTAGGTCATGCCCGTAACGCTGCCGGGATTCTCCTCAGTAAACTTGTACACGTAGGCGCGTCCCGCATCCGCCGTGGCGGTATAGGAGATCGCCGGCCACGTCACCGTGCCGTCGGCGTTGTTGCCCACGGTTGCGATGTTGCCCTCGGCGCCCTGAGGCATGGGGGCCTTGATGCTCGGTGCGACCGTCTTGGGGTCGAACGCTGCGTTGTCGTCCGCATAGCCACCCATACCCTCAAGCGTAAAGCTAAAGGCGTTCTGGGCAAGCGGGAACGTCCCGGCGTTGTCGGTCAGGTTCTTTTGAGCATGGATGATGATGCTGTGTTCGTGCGTATCGTAGCGGTTGGTGAAGGTTGCGACCTTATCGGCAACCTCTGCGGCAGCCGGTTCGCCTGCGTCGTCGCGCACCTTCACCACCTTCACGCTCGTAACGACCAGTGCACCGGCGCGGTTATCATCCACCTTGACCGTCGCGGTATAGACGGCAGCGGAGTAGCTTATGCCATCCGCCTTGGCATTGGAGCCGGGAATATCCTCCAAGATGGTATAGGCGTAGGTACCCGGCTTGGTATAGGTAATATCGCCAAACGTCGCCGTCTGGGTATTCTTGGTGAGCTCGACCGTCGCCGCCGCGCTCTTGGCACCGTCGGGCATGGGGGCGCCGCCCACAGGCGTAAGCCGCACGGTAAAGGAATCGCCATCGGCCCAATCGCGACCTTCGAGCACCTTCTTGGCGCCCAGCCTATTCTGGGCGTCAAGCGTTACCGAGCTGGCGCTGTAGTTGTTGGTAAACTCGAGTTTGTTGCTCGCAGGGATCTCCCCGTCCACGAGCGCTGCAATCTTGCCCTCGATGGTGTTGCCAGTTCCCGACTGCTCCTTGCCGCCGACCTTACGGCTCACGAGGCTAAAGCCGGCCGGAAGCACCGACTCTTCGGCGGAACCGGTCACGGTGTTGACGATACTCGCCAGCACGTCGCCGTTGGACGCCTCGCGCTTGGTAGTGAGCTCGCTCACGCTATAGCTGGCACCCTTCTTAAGGCCGTATACGCGGATGGTCTCGCCGGCCTTGATGGAGTGGGTGTCGCCGTTCCTAAGCTTAAAGGAATTGCCCACGGCATTGCCGTTCGCATCGAATACGCGTGCCTCGTAGCCCTTTTGGGACTCCGGCAGGGTGAACTTAAATGTAAAAGTCAGGTCGTTGTTGCTCGCGTCCTTGGTAGGCGCGGTAAGGCCATTGTCTGCCGTCACGGTCTTGGTCACTTGCAGGCGTGCCACGCGACGATCGGTATACTGCACGGCCGTTGCCGTGGTAAAGAGATGATTGAGCTGAAGCGTGCCGAGGTCAGTGCCGTTAGCGTCATCGTCTTGGTAGAGGGCCATGCGGTTGATGCCCGTGTCGGCATAGATGGTCGCCAGCTGGCCGTCACGGACGCCCTTGTCCTCGACATAACGCAAGACGGTCTTGGTGCCCTGCATTGTCTTGTCATAGCGCATGTGCATCAGGCCGTCCGCAAGAGTCGGCGTCACGCCCTTGGCGGTACTTGTCTGGCCCCACGTCAGTTTTCCGTTGGCATCCATACCAGTTGCGCTCTGCAGCTTGCCCTTGATGTGCGTAAGCGTGTTATCGATCGAATCGGGAGAACCAAACTGCGCCAGAGAGGCAATGAGCGAGCCCGGGCCGCTCATACTACGCACGCCGTCGTTCTCCTCGCCGGCATCAACGTACACGCCCGAATCGTCCACGATCACCTTGGTAATGGTGGTATTTGACTCGTAGCCATCCGGGCTCAACGATTCGCGCAGATAGTACGTACCCTTGATAAGGGGCTTATGCTTTGTCGAATCGAGCGGGAAGCATGCAGCACCCTCAATGTCATACGGATAGGTCATACCGTTTGCCTGCACGGTGTCATACGGCTCGGCACCCGATTTAATGGCATAGGTTTTAGGACTATTGCCGGTAACGTCCTCGGCCTTGTACAGTTCAAACGTCGCACCGTTCACGGGCTTGCCCAGGTCATCGACCTTCTGCACAAACAGACGGTTCTGAACGTTCGTGAGGTGGATCACGGTTGAGAACTGCCTGTTTGTCGCCTGGTATTCAACCATGGAGGTGTTCTCCGTGGTTGCCTCTGCCAGAGACGACGCCGTGGTGTGGTAGACCGCCACGGTATATTCGGATTTGGTCTTGTCTTCCATCATGGCGGCGTACTTCTCGATATCGCCGGGCAACGACCTAACCGTTACCTCGTAGTCGCCCTTGGTGTTGACGGCGAAGACGCTCGTGTCCGCCGATTTGGCGGCCTCTACCGCGCCCTCAATGCCGTGTTTGGAGCACAGCTTGTAGCCATCGAGCGGATTGCCCGTGACTGGCGTCCATGCATTTTCGCTTTTATGGTCCTCGCTCGCACCGGTGAGCTTAAGCACGACAGCGAAGGTCGCACCCGAGCTAATGGCGTTACCCTTATTGTCTTTTTTTTCTTTATCGAGAGATATGGTCTCTTTCGCGGCCAGATAGCCGCCGTTGAGCCACATGCGGCTACCCGTCCATTGCGTTGCGCCGTCGGCCATGGTGACCGTTGTTTCCGGTGCAACAACCACGCCACCCGAGCCACTCGCCGCAGCTTGCTTGTACTGCAGGTGCAGCTCGCCTGGCGTTGCAGTGGTCGACGAGGTCAAGCTCGAGCGGTATCCCTCAGGCAGCTTTTCTTCTTTGAGTACAAAGTAGTCGCAATGATTGGTGTTGTGTTCTTCGTCGAACGAGAGAACCGAGCCACCCGGCTTCAAAAGCACCAGCTGACCCTTGTCGTCCGTCGTACCCAGGGCGATGGCCTCGCCTTGCGTGTTCCAGTTGGCATCCGACCGATACAAGGCAAACTCGGCGCCCTGGACCGCCTCGCCGTTCTGGTTGACCTTCTCGACCTCGGACGACGGCAGGGTGGTGAGGTTGAACTTAAGCGACATATTCGATGCGCCCGCGCCGCGCTCCAGATAAAAGAAGCTCAGCGTGTGCTTGGTGCTGTCGCGGAAGGTGTTGTCGCGGAAGTTTTTGGTATCTGCGCCGGCGGCGTCGAACTTCGCCTTGATGGTGGTATTTTCGATTTCCTTCTTGGTTCCATTCGCACCGTCGACATGACCGACTTTTACTTCACCAGTGGCGAAATTAATCTTAAGCGTTGCTTTCTCGTGAATGCCGCCCAGATCGCCCACGAGCACACCGTCGATATACACCCACACATCGTCGTCGCCCGAGAACTCAAAGACCATGTCCTCGCCTTTAGTGGTCTTGCCACCGTTAGGCTGGACAAACTCCGTGGTCATGGACATGCCAAAGTGATGGTTGAGATCCGTGCTTCCATCAACGATCTTTTTAGGGGAGAGGTTGTTGCCGTTCTCATCAAAAACCTTGCTTGCAGAGTCAAAGGGAAAGAACTGGCCCAGATTGGTTTCTTTGCTCGCATCGCCCTTATATACGCCCGCTTTATCGTAGACGTCAAAGGAATTGGTCGTGAAGTTATACACAGCGTAGTTGCCGTTAGAGCCGTTAGAGCCGTACGAGTCGTAGACGTAGTAACCATCCTTGAGCTGGAAGAGGCCCTTCACGTTGCTGTAGACAGCCTTGCCATCCTGCTTGCCATTTGCCTGACTGTCATTATTAAAGAGATAAGCCAGCGACTCGTCGGTGTAGTTAACACCCTGGCCTTGGGAGGCGTAGGTGCCAGCCTTGATCTCCGGATAGCCCTTTACAAGCTGGTCCTTAACAAACTGTAGGCGACCGTAGCCAGCAGTACCGATTTTGCCCGTCCACTTGTTAATGCCCGTACCGGCACCACCATTGAACTTGAGCTGACGGTCTTTATTGATGCCGGTGTTGTCATTCTTGTTGTCATTGTTTGTGTTCTTCGAGCTATCGTTATCGCCGTTCACGACCCAGTAGTCGAACAGATTGACCGTGGTGCCGGTGGGATTCACCGTCTGCACGGTATGGTTGCTATAGGGAACCGTCTGATCGGCCGACGCGCTCGTCGCACCAAACATGAGCGCACACGCCGCCAGCGGGACGGCCAAAACCCTTAAGGCGCGCTTGGCAGTATTGGTTTTCTCGCCAAAAGGCTCCAATATTTCTCGAACTCTCGCACACAAGCGATTCATGAAGGCCCTCCCCAATCCATGAGGACGGCAAGCAGTAGCTCGTTATATGTGTGTCGTCGCCCTCATCGATGCAAACATACGCCCCCCCCCGCAGAAACGCAAGGCAGGACATCGCAATATACTTAAAAGTGTAGCAATTTGGCTAACCAGAAATTGCCCATCAGGTTGCCACTCAAGCGTAAAAGCGAACCATTCGCGCCACACAAAGCAGCTAATTTGGGACAGGGCTTTTTTGACTACCCAGCCAAACCGGGCTCCCGGGGTAGTCTTTTTGGGACGGGGCTGTTTTAGCTACCCTTTAACTGCCGATGGATTACATGAGCTGAATCAAATATCGACCGTCATATGGGGGATGATTTTTTAATCCCCGTCCCAGAAAAATCATCCGACAGGCGAAAGTAGTCAAAAAAGCCCCGTCCCAAAAAGACTGGTCCGGTGCTGTGCCACGAAAAGTGCCCATCTACTACGTTTAAGCCGCGGTGGCCAACCATAGCCGGTTTTTTCGAAAATCAGCAAGCTATCTACCTGCACTGATAATTGTTCTCGGGGGAAGCGGGCACTGCGGGGCGCGGCAACGGCGCGCGATTTCCGCGTCGCAGCGCTACCCTGATGCTGAATGCCGGGACGAT
>UQZM01000032.1 GCA_900545615.1 uncultured Collinsella sp. | reverse complement strand
GACTTGCAGCGACGGACCTCAGGACACTCTTACACCACGTCTGCGCGCGCGACCCGTGCTGTTTGGCGGAGGGTACAAACCAGCTAGCTATATGAACGATTCGGGCAACCCTGATCCGGAATACTGGAAGAAATCGCCGCGCGAGTCGGGCGCCAAGCAGGCAAACCGCTACCTCGACGAGATGGAGGGGAAGTGGAATCAGTACAAGAGGATGAGTGCCGGTTCGGGCACCGATCCAAGAAACACCAAGCTCCTTCGCCACCATTGCACGCCGCTGTTCACGATGGATATCGCCACACAGCTGTACGGCTCGCTCGCCTACGATTGGGTGGGCAAAACCTGGGGTAACAACAACGACCCCGCATACGGCAATATTAAGGCCCTCTTCCAGGTAAGAACCGACCTCAATTGGACCGAGCAGTTTACCCTAGGACCGGTGCCATTTTTCCTAAACGTCAACCCCTGGGTGCTGGCAAAACTGGCGCTCGCCGTGGGTGCCCACACGCACGGCAGCGGCGCGGCGTTTTTTAAAAACATTTCGCTCGACTATTCAAACACGTCGGGCTCGTTCACCATCCAGATCGGGCTTGCCGTCACCTTTGGCGCCGGCGTTGCAGGCGTCGCTTCGTCTGCCGTGCGCGGCGCCGCATCCCTCACGCTGTTCATTGGGTACGAGAAGGCGGACGGGCACCAGCTTCCGCGGCTGCGCGTGGGTGCAGACGTCGATGTCGATGTGATACTCCAATTCGTAATGTTCAAGTGGACCACCAAGGCTTGGTCGGGGTCGTGGCCCACGCTCATCGATTCGTGGAATATGTCGGTGAACAACGGCGACCAGTATGTACTCCAGCGCTCTGAGCTCGCATTGGGTGGAGATACGCCCTATACACTAGATGCCTGCTTCGGCTCAGCCGGCAACGCCGAGGCGGGCGGCGTTCCGCAATTTATCGCATCGGCCACCATTGTCACCAACGCCGAGCTGCTCGCGCGCGCCGAGGTTAAAGCCACTGCAAGGAATGTCGCGCCTACCGTACGCGATTGGGACCGGTCGGTCACGCGCATTGAGCTCGAGGCGGATGCAGAAAGCGACGACACGGGACAGATCGAGCATTTCGTCCACGCACTGATAGAGAACGACGAAAACGCCGCGCCGATGTATGAGTACACCTACATCGGTCAGGCAACGAACGCCGTTGCGGACCCCAACGCCAATTCTACCGGCGTGTCGGAGGACGAGCGTGGCGGCATCAAACCCTCGAGCGACAACGTGCTGTTTGCTGGCGTGCTCAGCGAAGCTCACATGAAGCTGGCAATGATTGCCGGCGTAGAATGCCTGTTCCGTATCGCCTCGGTGCGCTACGGCGACAATGGTCGCTCGCGCCTGGTGGTGCACACAAAGGCAAACGGCACGTGGTCCGCTCCCACGCCCGTGGACTTTCCCCTTGGGTTTGGCGAGAACGACGTGGAGCGCGACAGCGTATACGATTACGACTTCGACGTGGTGGAATATACGGACGGAAGAGGAAACCAGGACGCCTACGTGCTGCTGGTCTCGGGCGAGCGCCCCGCCGGCGACAACACCCATTTCGATACGGCGAGCACATCCGGCATACTGTCCGTTGTGCGCCTGCGCATAAGCAACGACGGAGCCCGCGTGATATCGCACACGTCGTGGCGCAGCATCTCGCGCGGCCGCCTTCAGGAGGATGGCTACCATTGCCTGCAGTGCCCACGCATCACGGTGGGCAAGACGCTGGTCGACGGGCGCCTGTCGGGCGCTTACCTCCACCGCCGCGGAACCACCGCAGAGAAGGCGCTCGGCAGCGAGGCCGAGGTTGCACTGGAATGCTTTACCCTGTGGTCGGATGATTTGGGCGACAGTCTCACGTTCCGTCAGGTCCTCCGCTTTCCGCAGGCACCGTCGAGCATCGAGCTCGGCACGCCCGAGAATATCAACGGCAAAATGGTGGTGCCCGTTGCGTACGAGACCGCAGACGGTTGCGGCTGCGCATCATACGCCGTGATCGGCCAGTCCATTGCGGGCTGGGGCGTTATGCCACCAGACGCCACGGTGCCCCATGCGGTGCCGTGGCCACAACATTCGGGCTTTTTGGCCACCGTCAACGAGCAGCTGCAGCATATTACTTGGACGCGAGGCGCATCGGCATTTGCAACGCAGCCCGTGGGTGCCGCAGGCTGTGGCCCGGCATCGTTTAGCGTAAGCAACAACGGCAGGTGCGCGCTCTATGTAGAGAACACCGATGGCAAGGTGGGGCAAACCTACGACGAAGAAGGCAACCCGGTAGCAGTGATGGGCAAGCACTTCCGCATCTTCGCCAGCACCTTGTCAGGCGATCTGTTTACGGAGCCGTTCGTGATGTGCGAGCTGGACCATCCCGTCGATCAGATAACGACATTTTTGACGTCGGGGAGCATGCTCTCCGCGCTCGCCACGCACATTGTGAGCGCGGAGAAGAGCGAGGCAGAACTACACGGCATCGAAGTGCCCTTGGTGGCGTGTGCCACTCCGACGGGCGCGGTCGCTACCTCGGGCGCGGTGGTGCCCGGAGCAGCAGGCGAATCCTTCATGGTCACGGTGCGAAACGACGGTAACACCTTGCTGACCGCCGGCACGATCGATCTGTACCGAGAGGGCTCCAGCCAGCCGTTCTCCAGCGCATCCATCGGGTTCGGAGCAAACGCACGCATGGCTTCGATCTACGATCCGGAGCTTGCCGAGGATGCTTCGGCCGACGACATGGCACACGTGAAGTACGCGCTCGAGACGCTGGGCACATGTTTTGCAACGCACCCGCTGGTAGCCGACAACGGCAACGCCGTGCTGGCACCGGGTTGCACGGCACAGTTCCGTATGAGCTTCGCCATCCCCGAGAGTTGGAGCGACGAAGTGGGCAAACGCGTAACGCTGTATGCGAAGGCGCGTAATCTGGTGGCGCTCGATCCCGTAACGCTCGAAGAAATTCGACCGGGCGCGAACTCGGCGCTGGGTGCTGTACTGCACGAGCTCCACGTGCCCGACGCGGCATGCGAACGCTCAGAAGTTCAGGTCGGCGTATGCGACAGCGCGGACGCCACAGGGCTTCACGACGCCCCGATGACGGCGGACGGCGATGGTGGCTCAAGTGGCGGCGGTACTGACAAGGGCGGCGGCTCCGGCGGAAGCAGCTCCGGCAGTGGCAAGGACCACGGCAATAACAAGCGCTCCGGAAAAGCGGGCGCGCTTGCGGGCACGGGCGATGTCAACGCTCCCCTTACGGCAGCCGCTGCTGCACTCGCCGCGGCAGGCGCCGGCCTCGTCGCCTACAGCGTCCGCCGCACGGCGCTCGAGCGTAGCGGCAGCGATGAAGCCGGTACGGATGGGTCCCGCTAGCTCTCAGCCGCTTTTTGAGCGGCGCTGACCCTATTCGTCGAACAAAAAGGGGCTGGCTCTGATATCCCAGAGCCAGCCCCTTGCGCATTAGATATCGCTGGCGTCGTCGAGTTCTGCCTCGAGCTTGGCACGGCGTCTTTTCGCCGTGAAAAACGTTGCGCACAGGGCAGCAAACGTGGCCGCGAAAATCGTCGCACCGCAGAACACGCCCGTGGCCAGGTTCGCCAACCAAAAGACGCTTTCGAGCGGTACGATCTGCGCCTCAGCGATACAGCGCATTGCGGCAATAACAAGCGCAAACGCGGCGCCGCTAAGACCGCTGACAAGCAGGAAATATCCAGCAGGAAGATGCTCGGTTTGCCCAAAACGATTGGTATCGACATATCCCTTCCGCGTTTGCAGTCCTGCGCAAATCAACATCACGAGGACGAGCCACAAATACATGGCCGCCTCGAACGGCGTTGCAAAGCCATGCGGCATTTCACTGGCGTCGCTGTGAACCCACGCAACCTGTCGAGCTATAAACTGGTAGAAAAAGATCATCAACATGCCAAACGAGAGCAGCACGAAACCAATCTTGTAGATTTTTGCGCTCTCAGCTTCCAGGCGCTCATCCTTTGGGCCGGCATATTCACGCCACTTTTGCACGAGTTTTAAATCTTCAAATTTCATAGTGGACTCCTAAAGAGCGTCAGGGTCGACGTCGTTCTCGTCTTCCCAAAACAAGTCGTTCAACGTAACGCGTAGCGCTTTACAGATTGCCACGCACAAATTGAGCGTGGGGTTGTAGCCGCCCGCCTCGATCAGGCCGATGGTCTGGCGCGTAACGCCCACGGCCTCGGCCAAGTCAGCTTGCGAAAGGCCAGCCGCCGCGCGCGCCGCCTTCATGCGGAGGTTCTTTTTGCCCGGCATGGAGTTCCTTTCGTAGTAATGGACAGATATCCGTTGCAACATGACAGAAATATATTGCATCCATCAGAAGATGTCAACTATATCTGTCATTATGAAAACCATGTCTGTCATCACCATGCGGACATAACAATTTCAATTCGCTATTCAAACTTACTCGGTCAGAACCGACTCGGTTTTGTCCGAGTAAACTCGAGCATAAACCGATTCATGCGATACAATTAACTCGGACAAAACCGAGTCGGAAGGAACCGAGTAAGTGGAATTCATTGGCAGGGAGCGTGAGCTCGCCCGTATTAAGAAAACGCTCAAAGCACCCGAGCAGCGCAATGTTCTCATTTACGGCAGACGTCGCGTCGGAAAAAGTGAGCTCATCAAGCAGGCGCTAACCGATTTGCCGGACGTCGCAACGGTCTATTACGAGTGCCGCCAAACCTCCGAGGCAGACAACCTAGAGAGTCTGTCCGCCCTTGTTGCTGAAGCGCTGAGCTTTCCTCCGCTCGCCTTCACAGGCATCCGCGAGCTCATCGAATTTCTGTTTGTCCAAGCCAAAGACAAGAACGTTACCCTTGTTCTCGACGAATACCCCTACTTGAGAGATGCGGTTAAAGGCTTAGACAGCATTCTCCAGACCTCAATCGACGCTCACAGGGAAGACTCACGTTTAAACATTGTCCTGTGCGGCTCCTACGTTGAGATTATGAAATCCCTCATCGAGCATGAGAGCCCCCTCTACGGGCGAATTGATCTCGCGCTTGAGCTTAAGCCCATGGACTACTTTGACGCTGCGAAGTTCTATCCCGCGTTCTCGCCCGAGGACAAGGTGCGGCTCTATAGCGTTTTTGGCGGCATCCCCTTTTACAATCGCCTCATCGATCAATCCCAAAGCGTACGCGACAACATCATCGAGCTCGTCACGGAACCTGGCGCACGCTTAGAAAGCGAGGTGCCGTCCTATCTCAACGCCGAGATCTCGAAGATGACCAACGCCAACGAAGTTTTCGGGGCTCTTGCACAAGGTTACTCCCGTTGGGGGGACGTGCTGGCACAGTCACACGTCTCGAGCGGTCCGGCCATGGCAGACGTGCTCGACAAGCTCATGTCACTCGAAATCGTCCAAAAGCGTGCACCCATCAACGACCCTACGAACAAGCGCAAGTCTGGCTACTTTGTAGTGGATCCGCTTTCGCTCTTTTACTATCGCTACGTTTTCCGCAATGCCTCTGCGCGTCAGCTGCTCGACCCGGAAGTCTTCTATGATCGTCACGTCTCCCAAGACTTCGAGGAAAACTACGTTCCTCATATGTTCGAGGAGATCTGCCGTCAATACCTCGTGCGGCAAAACAGGACCGGCAAGATCGAACCGGCTTTCGACGCCATTGGCAAGTACTGGTACGACGATCCCGCAAACAAAGCGAGCGGCGAATTCGATGTGGTAACGCAAGACCCCGAGGGCTACGCATTCTACGAAGCAAAGTTCCGCAAATCCCCCGTCACGCAAAAAATGGTCGACGAGGAAATCGCTCAAGTTGAGGCAACGGGGCTCAAGTGCCATCGCTACGGGTTCTTCTCCCGTTCGGGCTTCGAAGCTGGCGAAAGCGATCGAACCGTCTTCATCGACCTGCCGCAGATGTTTGGATAGGACAGGACAGGTCTCTCCCGCATTCCAAGCATTCATTATCTAATCGAACGATTGTTCGATGGATTTCGTGTTGGTTGGAATTGCCTACGGGCTGGGCTATGCTACCTTGACTATCTATATGACTTAAACGCAGCAAAGGAGCACCGAGAGAGCGAGTATGGCAAAAAACACCGCAAACTATGGTAACGACAGTATCCGCCAGCTCAAGGACGAAGAGCGCGTACGCCTGCGCCCCGCCGTCATCTTTGGCTCGGACGGACTCGATGGCTGCGCGCATGCTGCCTTCGAGATCCTGTCCAACGCCGTTGACGAGGCGCGCCAGGGCTACGGCAAGCTCATCACCCTTACCGCCTTTCGCGATGGCTCCATTCAGGTAGAGGACAACGGCCGCGGCTGCCCGCTCGACTGGAACCCTTCCGAGAAGCGCTTTAACTGGGAGCTCGTCTTCTGCGAGCTCTATGCCGGCGGCAAATACAACAACAACCAGGGCGGTGACTACGACTTCTCGCTCGGCACCAACGGCCTGGGCTCGTGCGCGACCCAATACGCCTCCGAATACATGGATGTCACGGTCTGGCGCGATGGCAACAAATACTCCCTGCACTTTAAAAAGGGCAAGGTCGTCGGCGCCAAAAAGAAGGCACTCGAGATTGAGCCCAGCGATGAGGACCGCACTGGTACCACCATCAAGTGGCGCCCCGATCTTGAGGTCTTTACCTCGATCAGCATCCCCCACGAGTGGTATCGCGAGACCATGCGCCGCCAGGCCGTGGTCAACGCCAACGTGACCTTCCGCCTGCGCATCGAGGGCGACGACGGCGAGTTCTCCGAAGAGGACTTCTGCTATCCCAAGGGCATCGAGGACTACGTGCTCGAGAAGGTCGGTACCGACTACCTTACCGAGCCCTTCTTTATCGAGGCCGACCGCCGCGGTCGCGACCGCGAGGACCTGCCCGACTACAACGTCAAGATCACCGCGTGCATGTGCTTCTCGCGCACCTTCATGATGCAGGAGTACTACCACAACTCGTCATGGCTCGAGAACGGCGGCTCGCCCGAGAAGGCGGCCCGCAGTGCTCTGACCAGCGCCATCGATGCTTACATTAAGCAACAGGGCAAGTACAACAAAAACGAGAGCGGCATCAAATGGCAGGACGTCCAGGACTGTCTGGTGCTGGTGACCAACTGCTTCTCCACCCAGACGTCCTACGAGAACCAGACCAAGAAGGCCATCAATAACCGCTTTATCCAGCAGGCCATGACGGCCTTCTTTAAGGAGCGCCTCTCGACCTACTTGATCGAGAATAAAGACGCTGCCAACAAGATCATGGAGCAGGTGCTCATCAACAAGCGCTCGCGTGAGAACGCCGAGAAGACGCGCCAGAGCATCAAAACCAACCTGCAGCAGAAGACCGACATGGCCAACCGCGTGCAGAAGTTCATCGACTGCCGCTCCAAGGACAAGGACCGTCGCGAGATCTACATCGTAGAGGGCGACTCGGCAGCAGGCGCCATCCGCACCTCGCGCGATGCCGAGTTCCAAGGTGTTATGCCCGTCCGAGGCAAGATCCTCAACTGCCTGAAAGAGGACTACCCGCGCATCTTTAAGTCCGACATCATCATGGACCTCATGCGCGTGCTGGGCTGCGGCGTGGAGATCAAAGACAAGCGCATCAAGAACCTTGGTGCCTTCGACCTAGACAACCTCAACTGGAACAAGGTCATCATCTGTACGGACGCCGACGTCGACGGTTACCACATCCGCACGCTCGTGCTCACCATGCTCTACCGCCTGGTGCCCACGCTTATCGACAAAGGCTACGTGTATATCGCCGAGTCGCCGCTCTACGAGATCAACTGCAAAGAAAAGACCTACTTTGCCTACACCGAGCTCGAGAAGAACGGCATCCTCAAAGAGATCGGCGATCAAAAGTGCTCCATCAACCGCTCCAAGGGTCTTGGTGAGAACGACCCGGACATGATGTGGCTCACCACCATGAACCCCGAGACGCGTCGCCTGATCAAGGTTGAGCCCGAGGACGTCACCAAGATGGAGACCATGTTCAACCTGTTGCTGGGCAACGACGAGGCGGGCCGCAAGCGCCATATCTCCGAGCACGGCAAGGAATACCTGGACCAGCTGGACCTGCAATAGCAGCAAATCGATAACGACGGCCCATAAGAAGTTCAAGAGGAAATCGTGGCAAAGAAGAAGACGAAGAACCAGCCAAAGAAAAAGCAGGTTAACGCCGAGAACGTCATCGGCCTGCACTCCGAGGTCACCGATCAGCCGATCACGCAGACGCTCGAGGTCAACTACATGCCCTACGCTATGAGCGTCAACGTTTCGCGTGCGTTCCCCGAGATCGACGGCTTTAAGCCCTCGCACCGCAAGTTGCTCTACACCATGTACAAGATGGGCCTGCTCAAGGGCGAGCGCCAGAAGAGCGCCAACATCGTGGGCCAGACCATGAAGCTCAACCCGCACGGCGACGCCGCGATCTACGAGACGATGGTGCGTCTGGCAACCGGCAATGAGGCGCTGCTTGCCCCCTTCGTGGAGTCGAAGGGCAACTTTGGCAAGTACTATTCGGGCGACCTGAGCTACGCCGCCTCGCGTTATACCGAGGCCAAGCTCTCCCCCATTAGCGCCGAGATCTTCAAAGACATCGATAAGGACCCGGTCGACTTCGTTGACAGCTACGACGGCGCTATGAAGGAACCGCGCCTGCTGCCCACCACGTTCCCCAACATCCTCGTCTCGGCCAACAAGGGTATCGGCGTCGCCATGGCGTCCGACATCTGCGGTTTCAACCTCAACGAGGTCTGCACCGCCACGATGCACTACCTGCAGGATCCCGACTGCGACCTGCTCGAGTACATGCCCATGCCCGACTTCTCGACCGGCGGCGAGATCATCTATCGCCGCGAGGAGATGGAGAAGATCGTCGAGACCGGCCTGGGCAGCTTCCAGATCCGCTCCCGCTGGCGCTGGATTCCCGAAGAGCGCATCATCGAGGTCTACGAGATCCCCTACACCACCAAGACCGATGTCATTATCGAGCGCATCGTCAAGCTCTCCAAAGAGGGCAAGGTCAAGGAGATTGCCGACATCCGCGACGAAACCGACCTCTCGGGTTTGCGCATCGCCATCGACCTTAAGCGCGGCGTCGACCCCGACAAGCTCATGGCCAAGCTCTATCGCTCGACCACGCTGCAGGATTCGTTCTCATGCAACTTCAACGTGCTGGTCGACGGCTATCCCCGTGTTATGGGCGTGCGCCAGATCTTGCACGAGTGGGTCAAGTGGCGTATTGAATCCACGCGTCGCCGCATTAACTTTGACCTGGGCAAAAAGTCCGAGCGCCTGCACCTGCTGCACGGCCTCGAGGCAATCTTGCTCGACATCGACAAGGCCATCGCCATCATCCGCGGCACCAAGCTCGAAGCCGAGGTCGTGCCCAACCTTATGAAGGGTTTCGACATCGACGAGACCCAGGCCGAATTTGTTGCCGAACTTAAGCTCCGCAACATCAACGAGGAGTACATCCTCAACCGCACCAAGGACATCGCTAAGCTCGAGGGTGAGATCGCCGAGCTTGAGGAGATCCTCTCCAGCGAGGAGAACATCAAGAAGGTCATCAGCGACGAGCTGGCCGCGGTCAACAAGAAGTACGTGATGCCGCGCCGCACGGGCAGGATTGAGCCCCACGAGGTTATTGAGGTAAGCTTGGAGCCCGAGGTCGAGGAGTACCCGGTCACCATCATGCTCTCGCGCGATGGCTATCTCAAAAAGATGACGGACCGCGTGCTCAAGAAGGCGACCACGCTCAAGTACAAGGACGGTGACAAACCCTTTATCGAGTTCCCGTCCTCCAACACGCACGAGCTGCTCGTGTTTACCAACAAGAGCCAGGTGTACAAGTGCAAGGTTGCCGCGTTTGAGGACACCAAGTCGGCCCAGCTGGGCTCGTACCTGCCGACCGATCTTGAGATGGAACCCGACGAGAGCGTCATCTGGGTCATCGACCCCGATGACTACAAGGCCGACGTGTTGTTCGTCTTTGAGAACGGCCGCGTGGTGCGCGTCGCGCTTTCTGGATACGTCACCAAGACCAACCGCAAGCGCCTTAAGAACGCCATCTACGGCGGCAGCAAGCTGCTGTATGCCCAGGTGCTCAAGGAGGACCGCGACATCGCGCTGGTCTCGAGCGACTACCGCCTGATGAACTTCAACACGTCGCTGCTCAAGACCAAGACGACCACCAACACGCAAGGCGTCCAGGCCTTTACCGCCAAGAAGGGCCGCTCGGTCACCACCGTCGGCACAACCGAGGAAATCCTCGGCGCCGGCGTCTCAGCCGAAAAGTTCACCGCGCAGACCCTACCCTCCGCCGGTGCCCTCATGAAGGAAAACGACATGCCGAGTCTGTTTGACTAGGTACCACGGCAACGAGATCGTTAGATACTTCGCAAAGCGACGGGGCCCGGAACGCAACGGCATTGCGCCCGGGACTCGTCGTTTTTCTTCTCAACTATTTTTTAACGCAGATAAATTGATTTCTGCTTATTTTTCTGCGTAAAAAATGTCAGCGCCACTGCTTCGATGCCCTTTGGTCAGTCGTTAGCAAAACTTGCAAAAATTAGCAAAACTTGCAAAGGAGCTACCATGGAGTACAGCAAGAACCCCTTTACCCCGACGTTCGGAAGCGTCCCTCCCTTTCCAGCGGGTCGCGAGCATATCCTGCGTGACATCAACCGTGGCTTTATCAACGGCCCGGGAGATCCCAACCTGTCAACCATTTTTACTGGCGCAAGGGGAACGGGCAAGACGGCGCTTCTCTCGCTCCTTTCAGAAACGGCGCTTGAACACGGCTGGATCGCAGCAAATGTCTCCGCCATGCCAGGCATGCTCGAAGATATTATCGAGCGAACCAAAGAAGCCGCAGATAGCTACCTCTCACAGCCTCACGCGCGCAAAAACGGTGTTCAAATTGGCCCAGTGGGCATCGATTGGACATATGCTCAAGAGGCTCAGGGCAACTGGCGCACGCGCATGAATGGCATCTTTAAGCAACTCGAAAAACATGACATCGGACTTCTCATCACCATCGATGAAGTCACCGTCGATCTCGAAGAAATGCTTCAATTTGCCTCTGTTTACCAGCACTTTGTACGCGAAGGTAAAAAAGTTGCACTACTCATGGCAGGACTGCCCTACAAAGTATCGGCGTTGCTGCGCAACGATTCCGTCTCGTTCCTCAGGCGTTCCCAATATCATCAGTTGGGACGAATCACTGACGTTGAAATTGCAAACGCATTCCGCAAAACCGTTGAGGCCGGAGGCCGCTCAATCACGCCAGAAGCGCTCGAGGATGCGGTGAAGGCCGTCGACGGATTTCCCTATATGATGCAGCTCGTCGGATATCGCACATGGGATGTTTCGGAGAACTCGCCCAAAATCAGTGCACCTGATGTACAGCAGGGTTCTCTGCTTGCCCACATGGAGCTGCGCGATCGAATTCTCGAAACTACCTATCGGGAGCTTTCCGATAAAGACATTGAGTTTTTGCTCGCGATGCTGCCCGATTCTGGCCCCAGCAGGGTCTCGGAGATAGCCAAACGCATGGGCGTCGCCAGCAACTACGCAAGCCAATACAAACGCCGCCTCCTGGAGGACGGCGTCATTGGAGAGCGCGGGCGTGGTCTCGTTGGCTTTGACATTCCCGCGTTCAGGGAATTCTTGAACGAGAAGGCGTTTTAGCACGCCGGAATTGTCCGCGGAAGCATCAACGCATGGCAATCAGCATTCCTCTTGGTAAGGATAGCAAGCATTTTCCACCAACACCGATTGCCATGCGTTCTTCTTGTCCTTAGGCGAGCTTGCGAGCGAGCTCTCGCACCTCTTCCAACTTGGGCGAGGAGGCCATGCTGTCGCGCTCGGTCATACCGCTGATGGTGACAATGCCCTGGTCCTCCCACTTGCAGTACGCGCAGGTCGACTTGTACATAGCGATCGCCGCATCATAGACGCCCTCGCTGTGGCTATCGAGCAAAAGGGCCGTCTTGGTGAACGGGAAGCCCGTAGCACCGAAGGCGTACAGGCGGTCAATGGCGGCTTTCTCCTGCGCAGTGATATCAAACCAGTAGATGGGCGAAGCGAAGACAACCATGTCGGCGGCTTTCAGCGACTCGATCACGTTGGCCATGTCATCCTTCTGCACGCAAGTGCCCTCGTGGGCGAAGCAATACTGACACCCCAGGCAACCAGCAATCTTCTTGCTGGCAACGCGGACGACTTCGACCGTATGGCCGCCCTCGCGCGCGGTCTCAGCAAAGGCCTCGACCATGGTGTCGGTATTGGCACCCTTGCGCGGGCTACCACTCAATACAACGATATTCATAGAAATCTCCCTCCTTCATGCCGCAGGCGCGCGGCACACATTTCGTTGTAACCAAAACAGATGGAGCTATTCAGTCGTCTGCAGACCACATCTCTTGTTGAAGTTCCCTTAAGAAGCTCAAGACAATTGCGATTGCCTTATACAACGTCGAAAATCAAAGAGGGGGCCATAGCAGCGTCGCATGTCTGAAATGGCACGCGGTCAAGATGAGCTACGGGAATCGTAAGGATGATTCGTAACAGGTTTTCGTCAGCACCCTCGTAGCGGTACTCCGCCTCCTAAGCGATGTGTCCGCTACGAAACGACCGTCTTGTAATAAGCGCCGAAGTCTGCGAGCGAGTCCATGATGGGCATCATCTGGCGGCCGAGCTCGGTAAGGCCATACTCAACGCGGGGAGGATTCTCGCCATAGTCATGGCGAAAGACCAGCCCATCATCCTCCATCTGCCGCAGGCTGTCGGTAAGCACCTTCTGAGAGATCCCCTCAAGGCTGCGGCGCAACTCGTTGAAACGCCAGGGGCGTACGCGCAAGTTACGGATAATGAGCAACTTCCACTTGCCACCAATGAGCGCTACCGCCGTTGCGACCGGACACTCCGGAAGTTCCTCTTTCGCCATCACGGGAGACCCAACCTCCTTGACCATACCGGTTTCACAAAAAGTACGCAGTTACAAATATGTGCGTACTCGTATTTGCATGCGCCTTCGCGTTGAATATAGCTCACGCAGGAGATGCCTGCAAGGTACATCAACCTCAAAGAGAGGAGCCATTATGGCCAATTATGCAAAGACCCACATCGGCGACGAGAACCGCGTCGAGCTGCACGAGGTGCTCGGACTTACCGGAGCAGAGGTGAGCGTCAACAACCTTCCCGCCGGCGCTGGCATTCCGTTCGTCCATACACACAAGGAAAACGAGGAGATCTATGGCGTGCTCGAGGGCGCGGGCTCGGTCACGATCGACGGTGAGGAAATCGAGCTTGCAGCCGGCGACTGGCTGCGCATTTCCCCCGCCGCACACCGTCAGTTCCGCGCCGCATCCGACTCGGGCATCACATACGTCTGCATTCAGGTCAAGCAGGGATCCCTTGATGCCTTCACGGCCGACGACGCTATCATGTTCTAATTCGCGATCGGTGTGCAAGGGGCGGATACCGCCCGCATGCCCCCTTCGGAATAAGCGCTGAGCAGTTCCTGGGCGTGGGCGAACTCGGGCCCTCGTCTCCAACCGAGCAGGCGGTTGACCGCGAGATTTCCCTGGACGTTGTGGACGAAGAGCAGATAGGCGTCCTCGCGCGAAAGCCCAGTCTCCTCCATGATCGAGGGAACCATCTGCTCGGCGCCGCGCTCGACGACGCGCTGTGCCACCCGGGCGTACGCGTCGTCATCCGAGTAGAGCAGATAATAGTCATCGTTTGCCGGCGGACGCTGACAGAGGGCACCCGCCTCCGTTCCCTCGAGCGGCGGCACCGCCGCCAAGGCCTCGTCGATAAGCGCGTCGAGCAGCGCGAACTTGTCCTCGTAGTGCAGATAGAACGTGCCGCGATTGATATCGGCGCGGCGGCAGATATCCGCTACCGTCATCTTCGCGAAGCCGACCTCAGCCAGCAGCGCGAAGAACGCCTCCCGTATGACCGAGAGCGTATAGCGTCGGCGACGATCGATCTTCCCCGCTTCCATTACCCCTCCAATTGCAACGCTCAACAATATCCAGAAGCCGCTCGTTTATCGACAGCAGCTCGAAACTGTTCATTGCTCTGACGCAAATCAACACTGATACTTTTTATAGACACCTGTTCATTGTAGTTGAAAGAGAGTATCAAGTGACTCTATACGAGCGGCTCGTTATCGAACTCACCAACCAATCGTTTTCCCATCAGGCCGCCTACCGCACCGGCGGCACGCCCTATGAACTGAGTGCCCGCGAGCCCGAGCGCTACGACCAGCAAATCGAAACGTTTGCCCGCATGATCGATGAAGCCGATTGCGTGCTTGTAGGCGGGGCCTCTGGGCTCTCCGCGGCGGGCGGCGGCGACTTCTACTACGAAGACAACGCGACCTATCGCAGGCATTTCGGCAAATTCGCCGAGCGCTACGGTTTCAGGGGCGCTTTTGAAGGGTCGTCCTACCGCTGGCCCACCGCCGAGTCGCGCTGGGGCTACCTTGCCACCTTCCTCGACACCACGCTCAACGCCCCGCTGCGCGAGCCCTACAAAGATCTCGACGCCATTCTTACCGAGAAAGACTTCTTCGTTCTCACCACCAACCAGGACACGCAGTTCATGAAAATCTACCCTTGGGAGAAGGTAGCAGAGATCCAAGGCGATCACCGCTTCTTCCAGTGCTCCCACTGTTGCACCGGCGAGGTGTGGGACGCGGTCGAGCCGGTCTCCCGCATGGTAGAGGCCATGGGAGACGGCCTTGAGGTTCCGACAGAATTCGTGCCACGCTGCCCGCACTGCGGGGCAGAGGCGTTCCCTTGGGTTCGCGGCTACGGCAACTTCCTGCAGGGCGAGCTCTACGAGGAGCAGTACCGCAAGGTGTCCGACTGGCTCGACGCGCACGCGCGGCAGAGGATCCTTTTCCTCGAGCTGGGCGTGGGCCGCATGACGCCTGCGTTTATCCAGGAGCCGTTCTGGGCCCTCACGGCGCAGTTGCCGCAGGCTGGCTACATCGCCGTGAACAACAGGACGCAGTTTCTCCCCCGTGCAATCGAGGATCGGGGGCTCGCCGTTCGTGCCGATATCGCCGACGTGCTCGCCGACGTGCGCAAGACGCTGGGTAGGTAGCGCATGGAAACGGTAAAAGCGGTTCGTATCGGCCAGGCACTTGCCGAGGCGGATCTTATCATCATCGGCGCCAGCAACGGGCTCGACATGGCAGAGGGGCTCAACCTCTTCTACGCCGATGCTCATTTCCAAGAAGCGTACGGAGACCTCGCCCAGGCTGATGGCATCGGCTGCATACTGCAGGGGCTCACCTCTCCGGATGCAAACGTGCGACGCCGATGGGCCGATCGATTCCATCAAAAGGAGTATGTCGAGTATGAGCCCGGCCCAATCATGAACGGGCTGCGGCATCTTACGGAGCACGCTGATACCTTCGTGATCACATGCAATATTGACGGGCACTTCGCACGCGCAGGGTTCAACGAGAACCACGTGCTCGAGACGGAGGGGAGTACGTGCACGTCGATTGACGAGCAGCGTCTCGCCCACCCAGATGCCCTCGCCATGGCGCAGCTCGAAGATCTCGCGCACCTTGTGCAAGCGCATCGCAACCACAAGGTTGCCATCCTCGAACTTGGCGTGGGGCTGCGCAACGGCGTCATAAAGCGCATGCTCGCTCGGGTCGCAAACGCCTGCGAACACGCCACCTACATCGTGTTCAACTACAGTCAGGCTCTGACGCCCGACGCTTCGTGCGAGACAATTCTCGTTGACGGCGATATGACCCCGGCTTTCGAGGAGATCGTTCGATGCCACCTCTAGAAAGAGAAGCGATGAGGCTTCGAAGCCTCATCGACGATGCCGACGCCATCATCGTCGGCATCGGCTCGGGTATGTCGAGCGCCGCCGGGTTCAACCATTACAACCATGCGGGCATGACGTGTGCCGGAATGGCGGACTGGCAGAAAGCCTTTGGCTTCAAGAGCCTTTTCGACGGCTTCTATCACCTCTACCCCAGCCTCGAGCAGCAATGGGCCTACTACGCGCGATACATCGATTTCATGCTGCGCGAGCCGGCCTCACAACCCTATCTCGACCTGCGGTCCCTCATCGGCCATAAGGATTACTTCATCCTGAGCACCAATGTGGACACCCAGGTCGAAAAGGCCTTCCCCGCCGAGAGGACCTGCAACTACCAGGGAAGCTTCGCATACCTTCAGTGCAAGCAGCCATGCTGCGACGAGCTCTTCGACGCGAGCCCCTACGTTGATCGCATGATTGCCGGGATGGAGAGGTTTGAGGTACGCAGCGAGGACGTTCCCCGCTGCCCGCATTGCGGCTGGCAGCTTGTGCCGTGGGTGCGCGACGACACATTTCTGCAGGGCGCGGCATGGCGCGAGAGTATCGAACGATATGAGCGCTTCGTGCGCGAGCGCAGCGATTGCCGCGTGCTGTTGCTGGAACTTGGCGTGGGCGAAATGACCCCCGGTATCATCACGCTCCCATTCTGGAGCATGACCGCAAAGCTGCCGGATGCGCACCTGCTGAGCGTAAACATCTCGGGCGATTCGGCTCCGCTGCAGCTCGGAAGCAAAGCAGAGGCGATCCAGGCCGACTTGCGCACCCTGCTCTCGGTGGCGCGGGTGGGAGACGAGTAACGTGGCGAGGCTTTTGCGCTTTCATCAGCCCGGACATCACGCCCATAGAAGCGATGGCTCTGATTCGGGTGTCAAAGTTTAAGCCTCCTTGTCAGCCGCTGTAAGGTATTCCTCGTCGTCCACGGGCTCCAACCACTCGTTGGAGGTCTCCTCGCCCGGAACCTCCAGCGCGAGATGGGAGAACCAGCAGTCGGGCGCGGCTCCGTGCCAATGCTTTACGCCCGCGGGAATATTTACTACATCGCCAGGGCGCAGCTCCTGTGCCGGTTTACCCCATTCCTGGTAAAACCCTCGACCAGCCACACAGATGAGGATCTGTCCGCCGCCGCTTTTGGCGTGATGGATGTGCCAGTTGTTGCGGCAGCCGGGCTCGAACGTCACGTTGTAGACGCCGACCTGATTTGTGGAAAGGGGCGCGAGGTAGCTTTGCCCGATAAAGTACTTCGCAAATGCGTCGTTGGGGGCACCGATGGGAAAGGCCATCTCGTTTTGATGCTTAGCTCTTGCATCAGCAGCATCGCTATCCGCCCAGACCTCCTTCGCCATGCGAAAGGCCGCCCATGCCTTGGGCCATCCTGCGTAAAACGCCGCATGTGTAAGGATTTCCGCTATCTCCGTCCTGGTCACGCCATTGTTCTTTGCGGACATCAGATGATATTGGAACGAAGAGTCCGTCAGTCCCTGCGACATCAGGGCCACCACCGTCACGATGCTACGGTCCCGCAGGGAGAGCTCGCCCTCTCGGCTCCACACCTCGCCGAACAGCACATCGTCGTTGAGCTGTGCGAATTTGGGGGCGAACTCCCCTAGGGCATCTCTGCCCGCTGTCTGCTTAATCGTCATGCTTGATTCCTCCTGTAGTTGGTTTTGAGTACAAGCTGCTTCCGCGCAGCTAAGCCGCGCCTAGACTTCCATGCCCATTCGTTGCGCCTGCTCCAGAGCGGGATGCCCGGCGATATCGCCCACACCGTTCACGCCGCCGGCGCAAACCGTTTTGCCCATAACGAACACCCCTTGCGCTACCGATTTGTATTGACGAGAATGAAGGTAATACCTAAACCTGACTTTAGGTCAAGGAATGAAGTCGAGATTAATTCGGAGGAGCCATGTACACAATCGGACAGGTTGCGGAGATGTTCGGTCTGCCCGCCTCAACACTGCGGTACTACGACAAGCAGGGATTGTTCCCGGGGCTGGAGCGGACGTCCGGCATTCGCCGATTCGGCGATACGGAACTCGAAGCGCTTCGGGTCATCGAATGTCTGAAGAAGGCGGGAATGGAGATCAAGGACATCCGTCTGTTCATGGAATGGTGCGCAGAGGGGCCATCGACCTACGCCAAGCGCAAGGCCATGTTCGAGGAGCGGAAGGCCCACATGGAGTCGGAGATCGCGAAGATGAACCGTGCCCTGGACATGTTGAAGTTCAAATGCTGGTACTACGAGCAGGCGATTCAAGATGGCAGCGAGGATAGGCTGGAGGCGCTGATTCCCGACAATTTGCCGGAAGAGATCAAAGATGCCTACGAGAACGCGCACGCTCGATAAAGCCGTTCGCTATCCATGGGGCTCCGGCAAGGAGCTCTTTCCGAACAGAACGAAAAAGAAAACCTCCGACCCAGAGGATCCGGAGGCTGTTATTCCCGCTATTCCCACTCGACAATAGGAGCCACTGGCCAAAAGCCTGTCAACATCACAACAAGTTCTCAATCTGTCGATTCTACGTGAGGCAATGATCATCATTTGATACCCGCGCTGTCTGCGCACCAGGAAGCAAAGGAATCTGGCCACCACTCAAATAAGATTACCGCCATCTTGCATAAACGACGCCATGTTAAGGTGTCTGACGCCATCCCTCTCCTGCAATAGAGGATCAAGCGTGAACAAGTAACGCGGATACCCATCCCTGATGTGGCCGAACGGCCTGTACTCGCGCTCCTCGACGCCTCTGTCGGCAATCGACATAGAGACCTGGATATAGGCGTAAGCATTGCGCCTACGAGCGATGAAGTCAGACTCGAGCTTCCCAATAAGGCTCACAGAAAGCTCGTACCCGCGCGATGCAAGATAGAGGTAGATCTTCACGTCGGTATATACGCAAGATGCACCCCCTTTTCTCAGCGTCCATTTCATCAGTTATGGGGGTGCTTTTTTACATTTTATAAAAAAGCGTACCGATAACTTATTCCCACTCAGTTTCGAAAATCGAATGGTTTTGAAGTTTCGAAAGCGGCGGAGCAACATGCATAAGGGCATGTTGGGATCCGCACCAGTAAAACGGGAATTGACTCACGCGAGAAGGCGCCGCCCCGTCGCCTCGATGCGTGCGACAGGCAGATTAGGTTTGGGGAGTAGAACGGCCCTTGCGCGAGGCGTGAATCGTAATCGATAAAGCCGAGCTTTGAGAACATGCGGTTTATCTCGTCGAACGTTGAGTCAACAGGGGCTTGCGCCCCGTCGGCCGACTTGGCGACGCCCTTGTCCATGATGCCGGGCACAAGTGTGAATGCGCCACGTGGAGGCGAAGGGGCCACCCGAAAGGTTGATGGTAAGCGAGCGCCAGAGGTCAAGGTAGTCCTCGCCTTCCGGATTTGTGAGGTCGAGGGCGAGCGTCCCTCCCTCGGTCGCGTACAGCGGCGGCAGGCACTCGGCCAGCTCCTCGGTCATAAGCGCTTACATGTCCGTCTCCCCTCCGGGCCACGTCGGACCCCTAGAATCTTCGCCCCGCGGGCAAAGCCTCGGCGCGCCCCATGGCATCTCGACTTTGCCCCCTGCAATGCCGCGCAGCGGAAACACCACCTGAGACGGACGTCGATGCATCGAACCCGAGACCGGGCGCTGCGGCGGGAAGCCTCTCGCGCGGACAATCTGCTCGATCTTGCCGTGCACGTCTTAAAAAAGTTCGAAAAAGGTCTAATAGTACGACATCCGTCGAACAGTCGGGGGTACACACCACTACAGATGGCCCACGGAACGGGGAGCGAGATGGTCGGCGACGGGTTCAAGGCACTCTCCGGCCCCACGCTCCGCCAGGGAGGACGTCGGGAGGGAGGCCGTAATGGGTGAGAGGGGCGAGCGGCCGGAGCGGGTGTTTCCCGGCAGGACAGACCCGTGGTTCATAGCGGCCATGGTGATTGTGGCGGGCGGTTTATCCGCGGCGTGTATCGCGTGTTTCCTGAGCTCGAGTCCCGCGCTCCTATGGGGCTGGCTCGCGCTGCTGCCCGTCCCGGCCCTCGTGGCCCTGGCCGCCCTTCCCGTCCGCAGCAACCGCCTCGAGCTCTACAGCGACCGCCTCGTCGTCGTGTATGCTGGGATGCGTTCGGTGATACCCTACGCCCACGTGCGGGGCGTCCGGCGCACCAGGACGCTCTGGGCGGGGACGGCCAATTCGCTCGACCGCGTCTATATCAAGGCGCCCTACGACGGCGACGCCATCGTCTCGGTGACCGACAACGATGCCCTCGTGGCAGAGCTCGAGCGTAAGTGCGGCCTGTGAACCGGCTGCGAACAAGGCAACTAGCTTCGCAGGGCGGCTATCAGCGACTTGCTGCTCATCGTCATATCACGGCGGCCAATTTTGGGTCGGGCTGGCGGAGCATGTCGAGGACGGCAGATACGGCGTCGCCCGCATCGTCTTCGGCGCAGAACCGTCCACTGAGGAGATCCTGCGATTCGTCGTCAACAAATGGGCGAAGCTCTCGTTCTTCAGCGATGATCCTGCGGAGGCGAGCAAGCCCGCGAAGAACCCCAAGCGGCGCGCTCGCGAGGCGGCGAAAGCACTTAAGCAGCCGGCGATGAGCACCAAGGCGCAGCAGGCGCTCGCGGCACAGAGAGAAGCGATGAAGCGGGAGTCGGCTCAAGCAAGAAGGCAGCGTCGCGCGGATGAGGCGGAGGCGCGCTTCGAACAGCGGAAGTTGAAGCGCAAGCAGAAGCATCGTGGGCATTGATCGCCATTTGCAGCAAGGCAAACAATATACAGCAGCGGCGTCAGTTCCACTTGAAGCCGACGCCGCGTAGACGCTGATGGTGACGGCTATGCACGGGCACGGGCGCGCCACCGCACTTCACAGCTTGTTTCTCAAGTATTTGGGACGCACACGCGGCGTTCAAAAATGCGGAGCGACTCCACATGGCTCGAGACTGAGCCGAGGTGCCCTACTTCTCGCCTTCCAGCAGCCCCACGATGCGGTCGATGTCGACGGCAAAGCGAGGCCTTCCCTCGCGCTCGTAGCGGTCGAGGTATGCCTGGCACTCGGAGACAATGCGCTTGGTGTTGCCGTCGATGATGCGCTGGAGCGTCTCGTAGTAGGCCGAGCCCTCGGTCCTGAAGCGGCGCTGGTAGGACTTGGTTATGGGAAACATCTTGATGTAGCGGATGCCGTGGCGGCAGCCGGGGCGCGTCGTGGGGCGGGGTGGCAACGCAAAATACTGGTCTTTGGGCACGTTAGGGGCGATGTTGGAACGCAGCGGCACGGCAAAGTCCCTGCGCTTCCCGCGGAAACGCAGCCTCACCACCACGATGCAGGGACGATTGTGCTTAAGCATGAGCTCGCGGTCGCCCTCGACGAGATCGAAGAAGTCCTGGGAGATGGATACGATCTTCATCGGTTACGCCCCCTTCATACGAAGCGGGGCCCGCATCGCTGCAGGCCCCTACAGGTGGGCGATATTCTACGCCTTGCGGCACCCCGTCGCCCACGGAGGTTAAACGTACACGTAAGCCGTACTCTGAAAGCCGCGGCTTCCGGCAAGTAGTTTATACCACGAAAGGTCGCTTTCAATGCGCATAGCTCGCAAAATAACACTCGCTGGGCCGTCACCCCTGGCAGTTACCCTCCAATCTTCATTGGAGTCAGCAGATCAATTCATATAGTTATGGGGGTTTATCCTACCGTCGGTGAGCGATTTCGTTAGGGTGTCGAAGCGGTCGAGGATATCGACGACCTTCCGCTGGGTGGCGATGGATGGGGCGGGAATCTCGACTCTCGCTAAGTCCACAGGCGCGACTTCGATTACTTTTTTCGATTTAGTGTATTGCTCTTCAGATCATCGTGGTGTGCTCGTAGCCGCGCTCCACGAAGAGCCGCTCGGCAACGTCGAGAAGAGCTGGCGCCAAAAGAGCCCAACGGCCGTTACGGCTTCGTTAGAAACGCGCCCCACCATGGATGGTGAACCCGAAAGGTAAGGCGCGCGGGCACGGCGACTCGGCCCGCGCTCCCGGAAGAGAAAGGATAAACCCATGGGTTACATGCTCGAGACGCGCGGGCTCACCAAGCGCTTCGGCCGCGGCGACCAGGCGCAGGACGCCGTGGCCGACGTGAGCCTTCATATCCGCGAGGGCGAGGTGTACGGGCTGCTCGGTCCCAACGGCGCCGGCAAGTCGACAACGCTCAAGATGATCTGCGGGATGCTGCGGCCGACGGCCGGGGAGATCCTCTTTGCCGGGCACGCCTGGCGCCGCGAGGACCTCTACGCAATCGGCAGCCTCATCGAGGAGGCGCCGCTCTACCCCAACCTCACCGCGCGCGAGAACCTGCGCGTGCGCACCACGCTGCTGGGCCTTCCCGAGAGCCGCGTAGATGAGGTGCTCGCCGCCGTGGACCTCGCGGACACCGGGAAGAAGCGCGCCGGGCGCTTCTCGATGGGCATGCGGCAGCGCCTGGGGCTCGCGCTGGCGCTGATCGCCCGGCCGCGCCTGCTCGTGCTCGACGAGCCCACCAACGGCCTCGACCCCATCGGCATCGAGGAGCTGCGCGACCAGATCCGCGGCTTCGCGGCGGCGGGCACGACGGTGATCGTCTCGAGCCACATCCTCTCCGAGGTGCAGCAGATGGCGGACACCATCGGCATCATCTACGGGGGGCGCCTCGCCTACGAGGATGCGCTTCGGCCCGGGCAGGACCTCGAGGAACTCTTCATGAGCGTCTGCCGGGAGGGGCGTCGAGCTCGCGGGGAGGTGGCGGCATGACGGGCGAGAAAGGCGGCCTGCTCGCGGGCCTGCGCGCCGAGGCCCTGAAGTCGCGCCACGCGGCACCGGTTCGCCTGGCCGTGCTCATGGCGCTGCCGATGCCGCTGCTCGGCGCGATGCCCTACCGGGGCGTGCAGATCTTCAGCGCGTGGAACTACTGGTACGCGCTCTTCCTGCCCGTGGCCCTCTCGCTCGTGGTGGCGTGCGTCGCGCGGGCGGACGCGCGCACGCGGATGCGGGGGCTTCTGGGCCTGGGCTTCCCGCTTAGGCGCGCCTGGTGGGCCAAGGCGCTCTGGTGCCTCGCGCTCTGCGCGCTCTCGAACCTCGTGGTCTTCGGCATCTACCTCGCGGGATCGGCGTTCTCCTCGCAGGGCCTCACGGCCGCGGGCACGCTCACGATGCTCCTCTGCGCGCTCGCCAACACGGTGACCGCGGCGTGGATGATCCCCGCAGGGCTCTTCCTCACGGCGCGGCTCGGCATGCTCGCGGGCATCCTCTGCCCGCTCGCCGCGCAGCTCGTGGGTGGGTTCGCCTGGTCGTTGGTGCCGCTGCCGCAGCTCTTTCCGCCGTCGGCGAGCATGGTCATCCCCACGAGCTTCATCCCCGTGCTGCCGAGCGGCGAGCCGCTCGCGGCGGACATGGCGCTCGGCGGGGCGCTCATGGCGGACGGCATGCTCACGCTGGCGGGCCTTGCGGTCTGCGCGCTCGCGTTCGCCGCGCTCACGGCGGCGGGCGCGGCCTGGTTCGCGCGCTCCGAGGAGAGGTGATGGCCATGACACGACTCTCCGACCCGACGCCGCGCATGACTCTCCCGCGGGCCCTGCTCTCCGAGGCCCTGCGCCTGGCGCGCTCCCCGCTCACGGCGGTGCACCTCGCCTGCGGCCTGGCAGCCGGTCTTGCCTGCGGCGAGTACTTCTCCGTAACCCGATGGGACCCGGCGCTGGGCGCGGATGCCTACGCCCAGTTCCTCGGCGCTCTCATGCCGCTCATGTCCGCCATCGTCTGCGGGCTCGCCGTGGACGAGGAGCGCGCTGCCGGGCGCCTCGCCAACCTCACGGCGGCCCCCTCGCGCGGGCGCGCCGCCGCGGCGAAGCTGCTCGCCCTTGCGGCGCTCGGCGCGGGCGCGCTGGCCGTGGCACTCGGCGTGTTCG
>UQZM01000031.1 GCA_900545615.1 uncultured Collinsella sp. | reverse complement strand
TTGTCCGGGGAAGTGGGCTTCGCGAACTTCCCCGGACAAAGTCACCCCGCCTGACAGGGCCCTCTCGACCGTTTCGATCTGCGGGTCTGATAATTATTTAATGTAATGGGGACTTTGCTGTTGCTGCCTTAGAGACAGCGCATCTACCTTTGGTCAGCCAAGGTTAAATCGCCGGGGCCGGGGTGGTTGGTATAGGTTTTGGAAGTTCGCGAAGCCCACTTCCAAAACCTATACCAACCACCCCGGCCCTCGCCCGTATCACCCCGCTGAGCGAGCTATAGACGCCACGCACCGATACGGTAAAGCGCCGGCTTGAAATTGGTGCTATATTCGGCTTGAGTTGTTTAATGCTAGTACGGGAGGCTGATATGGGGCTGTTCAAGAAGAAAAACCCGCAGGATGCCTTTGATCCCGATGTGTTTACCATCACGGATACGATTTTGGACCCGCCGCGGTTTACGTTTTTGCCGGCTATCTACCAGGATGCCACGCGTCGCAAGTGGGCCGTGCATCAGCGCGGCGGCGAGCCGAAGATTTTTGACTATGCGGACGTGTTGCAGTGCGAGATCGTTGAGACTGGGAATCCCGAGGATGTGCCGGAGCTCAGCAATCGTGAGCTCGCTCAGCAGATTTTGATCAATCCAGCTCAGGCCACTAAAAACAACGCCGCCAAGCGTAATATGTGCCTTGGTATGGGTGTCATCGTTGCCGTGCGAACCGGCGAGGATGAGATTTCGAAGCTTGAGATTCCGGTGACTGCGGGCGAAGTCAAGCGAGACTCCGGCCTATATCGGTCGTATCGGAACGTTGCGGAGCAGATTAAGGAAGCTTTCGACGCCATGGGGTGTTCGGAGCAATGATGCCCGCAGCATCAAGCGGTTGAGGAGCCTTGCCCATGTCGAGCGAACCATATGCGATTCCGCCCAAAGATCGCGCCTTTGAGGGTATTCTTTGGTATATCAAACACTATGACTTACAGGGTGGCGATCGGTTGCCTGCCGAGCGCGTGCTCTGCGAAGAGCTGGGCGTATCGCGCACGGCGCTTCGTGCCGCCATCACGCGCCTTATATCGTGTGGAACCTTGGAGAGCCGTCGTGGTTCGGGCACCTATGTGTGCCCGCCCAAACCGCTGAACATTTTCCAGGAAACGTGGAACTATACCCAGGCCGTCGAGAGGGTCGGCTCAAAGTCCACCGCACGCCTGATATGGTCCAAGGTCGTGTATTCCGATATCGATTTGGCTCAAAAGGCGCAGATCGATCTGGGCATGCCGCTCTTCTGCATTCGACGCGTTCGCGTGGTCAATGGATCCCCCGCATCGATCGAGACGGCATACGTCAATCTGTCTTTGTGTCCCTCGCTTCCCGATCACGATTTTGAGAAGGAGAGCCTCTACGACGTTTTGCTCAAAGAGGGAAATGTCCATGTGACGCACGGCAAGGAGCATATTTCCATCAGCCGCCTGAACGCCGACGAGGCCAAGCTACTGGATGCCCAGGAGGGCACGCCGGTGTTTTACAAGGCGTCTCACGAACGCGACGAGAACGATGGCTTTGTCGAGTATTGCAAGTCCGTGATTCTGCCGACCAAGTATCGCTTTGCCGATAACGGCGAGGCGGACGGCGTTGCAACGAAGGTGGGTGTCGAATGGCTGAAGCGGTAGGGGACCTGCCGGTCTACAAACAAATCCGCCGCTGTATTGCGGAGCGGATCGAGCGCGGCGACTATCCGACGGGTTCGATGATTCCATCCGAAAATGAACTGGCCGAGGAGTTTGGCACCACGCGCCTGACAATTCGTAGCGCCATGGACGAGCTGGTCAAGAGCGGTCAGATTCGTCGCGTGCAGGGCAAGGGCGCCTTTGTGGGGCATAAGTGGTTTGACGAGCACGTTCGCAAAGGCGGTTTTCGCCAGACGGTTTTGGCCTCGGGCGCGACGCCATCGGTACGCATCCTCGCGCGTTCCAAGCGCTATGCCGGCCTGTACTATGCCGACCTGTTTGGTATCGCCGAGGACGATTTGCTTTACTCGGTGCGCCGTCTTAACTGCATCGATGGCGAGCCCGTGTCAATCGAGATGACGCTGATTCCGTGCCTGCTGTTCCCGGGTATCGAGGATGTCGATATTTCGGTTTTCAGTCTGTATGAAACCTATGACATGTTGGGTCGAAAGCCGGATAAATCGATTGAGAAGCTCGATATCGAGGCTTTGGGCGCACGCGATGCGAGCCTGCTCAATCTTGAGCCAGGAGATCTGGCGCTTGTGCTGGAATGCTTGACTTACGATGCGAGCGGACAGGTCATCGAGTGCGCCAAATCCTTTACTCGCGGCGATGCCGGCGGTTATGCCTACAACTATTAGTATCTAGAACGTCCTTGCGCACGGCGAGGACGCTCGTTTTTTTAGGACATGTGCCGCTCGACCGATGAGCGGTCAAAACTGACCGTCTACCGAGAGAGGAGGATTAAATCGAAAAATCGGTATTAAAAACGGCTAACCTGTAATCGTTCACTGGTATTAAGAACCTTTGAATTGTTGAGCTTGGGGCCAAGATGTCCACAAGGTTAAGCGGTGCGACGGGGCGGCAAGCCCGTTCATTCCGTGCGACAATTCAAACTGCTCGTGAAAGGAGCGGGAATGAAGGAGACCGAGAAGATCGAGATCATGCACTTCGACCAGGAGGGCTACCTCGAGGACGGCAGGAACGTCTACGAGGCCGGCAAGAAGATGACCGCCCTGGCCGACCGCGTGCACGAGGAGGGCTACGACGCCGTCTTCCTGATGGGCGTCGGCGGCACCTGGGACGAGTTCATGCAGCTCGAGTACCTCATGAACAAGTTCGGCGACCGCGACCTCGAGGTCTACCTGATCCACGCCGCCGAGTGGAACGTCATGGGCCACAAGCGCATGACCGACAAATCCGTCGTGCTGACCGCCTCCGAGTCCGGCACCACCCCCGAGGTGCTCGAGGCCGTCGGCAAGATGAGGGAGATGGGCGTGCGCGTCTTCGCCATGACCAACCCCGAGGGCAAGATCGGGCAGGCCGTGGGCGCCGAGAACTGCGTCATGATGGCCTCCGACCACGGCGCCGGCGGCTGCGAGAAGGGCTACTACCTCGCCGACTGCTTCGGCCTGCGCCTGCTCAACCGCCGCGGCTGCTTCCCCAAGTTCGACCTGTTCATCGAGCAGACGAAGGACGTCTGGAAGGACATGCTCGACATCCGCAAGCGCTTCGAGCCGCGCGCCGAGGAGCTCGCCAGGAAGTACGCGCTGGCCGACTACACCATGTTCATCGGCTCGGGCGCGCTGTGGGGCGAGACCATCCTGTACTCCATGTGCCTGCTCGAGGAGATGCAGTGGAAGCGCATCCGCCACATCACCTCGCACGACTTCTTCCACGGCACGCTCGAGCTGCTCGAGCCCGGCGTCCCGGTGTTCCTGTTCATGGGAGAGGACGAGTGCCGCGCCCTCGACGAGCGCGTCCGCGCCTTCCTCACCAGCGGCGTGACCGGCGACGAGGACTACGTCATCATCGACACCGCCGAGTACGCGATCCCGGGCCTGGACGACGACTTCCGCGTCATCGTGTCGCCGTGGATCCTGTCCGTGCTGACCACCGACCGCCTCTCGCGCAACTACGAGCTGGTCACCAAGCACAACCTCAAGTACCGCCGCTACTACCACCAGTTCGACTACTAATTTCATTTGGGGGAAACCGCAATGAGGCAATACATCTTCGCCAGCCACGCGCATTTTGCGACCGGCATCAAGGAGAGCACCGAGCTGCTCTCGGGCGCGCGCGATAACGTCCACGACCTGTCGATGTTTGTCGACGGCCGCACCGACGTCGCCGAGGAGGCCGCCAAGCTCCTGGCGACCTTCGACCCCGCCGACGACGTAATCGTGTGCACCGACCTGTTTGGCGGCAGCGTCAACAACGAGTTCACCAAGATCGTCCAGACGCGCCCCAACACCCACCTGGTTGCCAACATGAATCTGCCGCTGCTGATCCAGCTGCTCTTTTCGGACCAGGAGGCTCCCGCCGATCAGGTTATCCGCGAGATCCTCGCGGCTGACGACACGCGCGTCAAGTTTGTCAACGACCTGCTGACCGATGCGGATGACGAGGAAGAGTTCTAGTCACCGCCTGCTATTAATGGGGCCGGGTTTCCGGCATGAGACCTTTGGGGGTCAATCATGATTCAACTGCTTCGCGTCGACCATCGTCTGCTTCATGGCCAGGTGGCCGTCTCTTGGGTCCAGGGCTTGGGCTCTGACTGCATCTTCTGCGTTGGCGACAAGGTTGCCAACGA
Organism: uncultured Collinsella sp.; assembly: GCA_900545615.1. Taxonomy (GTDB): domain Bacteria; phylum Actinomycetota; class Coriobacteriia; order Coriobacteriales; family Coriobacteriaceae; genus Collinsella. Next base: position 19,789 of record UQZM01000031.1, on the reverse strand, counting down.
TCCCGTCTGGAAGACTACGCTCAAGATGGGAAAGCCGGCCAACGTCAAGCTCGTCATCAAGGACATGGAGCACGCCATCGAGGCCATCAACTCCGGTGTTACCGATAAGTACAAGATGATCATCTGCGTCGCCAGCATCGCCGAGGCCAAGCAGCTTGTCGACGGCTGCCCGCAGATCACCTCCATCAACCTGGGCAACACCAAGTCCAAGGACGAGCAGCGTCCCGATGCCCGTAAGATCTCCCGCCAGATCTTTGTGACTGCTGCCGAGGAAGAGGACATTCGTGAGCTCGTCGGCCGCGGTGTCGAGGTCGAGATTCGCGCTCTGGCCGACGACCCCAAGGTCGATGCCCTAAGCGCCCTCTAATTGGGAACCACGGGCGGCGCGCACGGCGCCGCCCCTATTCGTGGGCGTACCGGATAAACGCTTTACCCGTTACCCCCATCTACCGTTCACCGGGAGTACACGCCCGTTGAGCGATTGGTATTAAATAGTTTTCTCATGACTATATAATTGGTATCAAATCATTTGCACCGGTTTAGGTGTTAACAGCACACCGGTACAAGCTTGATCTGTCTAGGCGATTGTCGGCATGGAAAAGGGCGCGCTGACAAGTCGGGAATCGCCGCGCGGATCCAAGAGGGATCAAAGGGAGGAACAATGCTTGTTCAAGCGATCCTCATCGGACTTATCGCTGCCTTCGGTAAGCTCGATTATCAGCTCGGTACGCTCTATGCGTTCCGCCCGATCGTTCTGTGCCCGCTCGTCGGCATAGTCCTCGGGGACCTGCAGTCCGGCCTCGCCATCGGTGCGAGCCTCGAGCTGCTCTTCATGGGTTCAATCTCCATCGGCGCTTACGTGCCGCCCGATGAGTGTATTGGCGGTGTGCTCGCCTGCGCCTTCGCTATTCAGCTGGGTCAGAGCACCGAGGCCGCTATCGCGCTCGCGATGCCCATCGCCACTCTGTGCTTGGCCATTAAGAACGTCGTCAACGCCGGTATGCCCCTTCTGGTCGACCGTGCCGACGTCTTTGCCAGCAAGGGTAACCTCAAGGGTATCTACGCTATGCACTGGATTATCGGTCTCGTGATTGTCGTCCTGGCCTTTATCCTGTGCTCGGTCTCCTTCTATCTGGGTGCCGACGCCGTTCAGGGCCTGCTCGACTTCATCCCGACGTTCGTCCTCGATGGCTTTGGCGTCGCAGCCAACATCCTGCCTGCCATGGGCTTCGCCATGCTCGGCCGTCTGGTGCTTACCAAGCAGCTCGTGCCGTTCTACTTCCTGGGCTTCCTGCTGTGCTCCTATGCCAACGTGCCCGTCCTCGGCGTCGCCCTGATCGCAATCATCATCGGCATCGACAAGTACGACCTGCTGGGCCTTGGTGGCGCCCAGTCCCAGCTTTCTGTGGAAGGGGATGAGGACGATGACTTCTAATTCCGAGAACCAGATTACTCGCTCCGACCTCATTAAGAGCGCCGTGAACACCGGCGCCCTGGGCATGGAATTCTCCTGGACCTACTACAAGCAGATGAACATTGCCTTCTGCCTGATGGTCGCCAACATGCTCAAGAAGATCTATGCCGGCCGTCCCGATGATTACGCCGAGGCCTTGCACCGTCACAGCGCATTCTTCAACATCACCCCGCAGCTCGCTCCCTTCGTGGGTGGCATCGCGATGGCCATGGAAGAAAAGGTCGCTCGTGGCGAGGTTGAGCCCGAGAGCGTCAACGACATCAAGGCCGCCCTCATGGGTCCGCTTTCCGGCCTGGGTGACTCCTTCTTCCTGTCCACCCTGCGCGTCGTCGCCGCTGCCGTGGGCATCAGCCTGTGCCAGGCCGGCAACGTCTTTGGCCCCATCGCCTTCCTGCTCGTCTACAACATCCCGGCGTTCCTGATTCGTATCTTTGGCGCTATCAAGGGTTATGAGCTAGGCATTGGCTTCCTCGACGAGGCTCAGAAGACCGGCCTGATGCAAAAGATCATGGCCTGCGTCGGCATTGTCGGCGTCATGGTCGTCGGCGCCATGAGCAAGGACATGTTCTGGGCTTCGTTGCCCATCGCCATTGGTCAGGGCGACTCCGCCCAGACTCTCCAGGACATCCTGGACGGCATCATGCCCGGTATGCTCGGTATGGCCGCCTTCTGGCTCTACTACTGGCTGCTCTCCAAGAAGATCAACCCGATGGTCCTGATCCTCTGCACCATGGTCGTGGGCATCATCGGCGCTTACTTTGGCGTGCTTGCCTAATATGTTCGAATCGCGCTTCCATCGCGTCTAACGGTTGCGTCGATCTTTGGGGGCTTGTCGCATCTGCGGCGGCCCCCTGTTTTTTAAAACTCCGTACGAAAGGGGAGGGCTATGGTCGTACCCGAGCTTTCGCTCATGAACATCAACCATCGTTACTACAGCATCGAGACGTTTTTTAAGGCTGCAGGTGAGGCCGGCTATCGCAATATCGAGCTGTGGACCGGCTCGATGCACCTGTATGTGGATTGCCATGAGCACGATTCGGTGGATAAGATTCGCGATCTTGCCGCCCAATACGGTATCAAGATCGTGTGCGTGTGCCCCGAGCAGAACAACCCCAAGCCGTGGAACGTCGCGGTGCGCGGTGAGGCGGGCCAAAAACGCATCCTCTCGTACTTTAAGAATGTGATCGACGTTGCCGTTGAGTTGGGCGTGCCGCAGATTCTGGTGACGAGTGGTTGGGCCTATCTGGACGAGCCGGCTGAGGACGCCTGGGCCCGCAGCGTTGCCATGCTGCGCTCGGTGTGCGCCTACGCCGATACGCGCGGTATTCGCGTCGCGCTCGAGGCCCTGCAGCCGTCGGAGTCCGTGTTGGTCAACACCGCACAGGATGTCGCGCGCATCCTCGAGGCGGTCGATCGTCCCAACCTGAAGGCCTGTATCGACTTTGGCGCCATGGAAGTTGCCGGCGACACGATCGACGGCTACTTTGAGGTTTTGGGCGACAAGATCGTTCACACCCACTTTGTAGATGTGGGCGGCGGCACGACGCATCTTGCCTGGGGCGACGGCGAGCGTGATATGCGTGCCGACCTCGAGGCACTCATGCGCCACGGCTATACGGGCTATGTCTCGGCCGAGACGTGTGATGGCCGCTACTATCAGGATCCGTCCAAGGCGACGACTCAGGTTATCGAGATGTATCGCCGTGTGACAGCGGAGATGGAAGCCGAATAACTAAACTGCGCGGTTGCGCCGGAAACGCTTGGGCGGGTCTGGCGCAACGCTTTTATAGCTGGCGAGTTGTGGGGAACCCGTTGGCAGTAGCGCTCGAAATAGACAACTATTGGCGTTGTAATACCACTCGGGCGAGGAAACCGACCGTTCGCCGCAAATCTCCGTGAGTTTGGATTGGTATTAAATAACAAGCAATCGTATGGCTATAATTGGTATCAGCAAGAAGCGCGATGTATAGAATTGCGCACATGTGATGGGAGGACACACATGAAGGAGACCGAGAAGATCGAGATCATGCACTTCGACCAGGAGGGCTACCTCGAGGACGGCAGGAACGTCTACGAGGCCGGCAAGAAGATGACCGCCCTGGCCGACCGCGTGCACGAGGAGGGCTACGACGCCGTCTTCCTGATGGGCGTCGGCGGCACCTGGGACGAGTTCATGCAGCTCGAGTACCTCATGAACAAGTTCGGCGACCGCGACCTCGAGGTCTACCTGATCCACGCCGCCGAGTGGAACGTCATGGGCCACAAGCGCATGACCGACAAATCCGTCGTGCTGACCGCCTCCGAGTCCGGCACCACCCCCGAGGTGCTCGAGGCCGTCGGCAAGATGAGGGAGATGGGCGTGCGCGTCTTCGCCATGACCAACCCCGAGGGCAAGATCGGGCAGGCCGTGGGCGCCGAGAACTGCGTCATGATGGCCTCCGACCACGGCGCCGGCGGCTGCGAGAAGGGCTACTACCTCGCCGACTGCTTCGGCCTGCGCCTGCTCAACCGCCGCGGCTGCTTCCCCAAGTTCGACCTGTTCATCGAGCAGACGAAGGACGTCTGGAAGGACATGCTCGACATCCGCAAGCGCTTCGAGCCGCGCGCCGAGGAGCTCGCCAGGAAGTACGCGCTGGCCGACTACACCATGTTCATCGGCTCGGGCGCGCTGTGGGGCGAGACCATCCTGTACTCCATGTGCCTGCTCGAGGAGATGCAGTGGAAGCGCATCCGCCACATCACCTCGCACGACTTCTTCCACGGCACGCTCGAGCTGCTCGAGCCCGGCGTCCCGGTGTTCCTGTTCATGGGAGAGGACGAGTGCCGCGCCCTCGACGAGCGCGTCCGCGCCTTCCTCACCAGCGGCGTGACCGGCGACGAGGACTACGTCATCATCGACACCGCCGAGTACGCGATCCCGGGCCTGGACGACGACTTCCGCGTCATCGTGTCGCCGTGGATCCTGTCCGTGCTGACCACCGACCGCCTCTCGCGCAACTACGAGCTGGTCACCAAGCACAACCTCAAGTACCGCCGCTACTACCACCAGTTCGACTACTAAGAGCTGGTCACGGGTCCGATATCTTGGCTGGTTGATATCTCGACCCTGCACAAGGGCGTCCGCATTTGCGCGGGCGCCCTTTTTGCGTTGCGACAAGAGACTGCTGCTAACCGCTCGCCCTATGTTTCCAAATGAATACGGTGTGAGCCGAGGAGGACGATTCTCCCCGCAAACACTCTAGTATGCTAAAGTACCCAGAAGACCGGCGGAGCTATGCCGGTCTTCTGTTCCATACGAAACACAGCATGAGGAGGCTCACCAGATGACGGCCACACCGTGGGGATTCCGGGACATATTGCCCGAGGAGGCTCAGGCGCGCGAGGAGATTGCGCTGACGGTGAAGGGCTGCTTTAGGGAGCATCATTACCTGCCGGTTGAGACACCGCTGCTCGAGGACAAGGGTTCGCTTGAGGAGGGCGGCCGCATCGCGGATACGCCGTTCAAGCTCTTTGACGACGATGGTCGCCTGCTGGTGGTTCGCCCCGATAACACGCTGCCGATCGTGCGCCTGGTTTCGACCCGCATGCGTGCGGCCGATTTGCCGCTGCGTCTGCGCTATGAGGCACCGGTGGTTCGCGAGTGCCAGCGCAATGCCGGTGGCTCGCGCCAGTTTACGCAGCTGGGCTTTGAGCTTATCGGCGCGGGCGATACCGCGGGCGATGTCGAGATTGTTTCGCTGGTGGCGGAGGCCGTGCGTGAGCTGGCACTTCCCGATGCGCGCATCATCGCAGGCAGCGTGCGTCCTTTTAAGGAATTGCTCGCGGTATGCGAGGATCGTGAGCTGGCTGCCGAGGCCCTGCGCTGCGTACACGCCAACGACTTTGTGGGCCTCGATGCCCGCGTGGCGGCAAGCGCCGAGACCGATGCCGTTAAGGCCGCCGTCAGCGAACTGCCGCGCCTGCATGGTGGGGCCGAAGTGCTCGATCGCGTGGATGCGCTGCTGGCGGCTGCCGGTATTGTCGCGCCGCTCACGCGTGAGCTGCGCGCGCTGGTCGAGGGCCTGGCGCCCGAGGACGCTCAGGTGCTGTCCTTCGACTTTTCCATTATGAACTCCTTCGACTATTACACGGGTCTTGTCTTTAAGGCTTACGCCGGCGGGTTGCCCGATCCAGTTGGCTCGGGCGGTCGCTACGACTCCATCTTTACCGGCGCATTTGGCGACGGCATCGAGGTACCGGCGGCGGGTTTCGCCTTTTCGCTCGAGCGTCTGGAGGCTGCGCACACCTCGGCCGAGGACGCTGCTTCCGATGGCGATCACGCCGCGGGCCGTGGCGCCGAGGGCCCGCTGCGCATCGCCGTGCCCAAGGGCTCGCTCAAGGCCGATACGCTCGACGTGCTCGAAGCCGCGGGCCTGGACGTCTCTGAGTTGCGCGATCCGGGCCGTCACCTAATCGTGCGCGGCCGCGACACGCGTGCCGGTGAGGGCGCGGTCGGAGATATCGAGTTTGTCATCGTGCGCCCCAGCGATGCGCCCGCCTTTGTGGGCTGCGGCGGTGCCGATTGCGGCATCTGCGGTTGGGACTCGCTTATCGAGGCCGACCTCAACCTGCTGCAGCTGGTCGATCTGGGCTACGGCCTGTGCACTTTCATTGAGGCGGAGCCCGCATGGCGCGCCGGTCAGGCCGAGCGCAACTATGCCCGTCGCGGGTCGCTTCGCGTGGCAACCAAATACCCGCGCATCGCGAGTGCCTGGTATGCCGAGCGCGGCGTGAACGCCGACATCGTTTCGCTGCATGGCAATATTGAGCTGGGGCCCATCGTCGGCATGACCGATCGCATCGTAGACATTACCGCCACGGGCGCTACGCTGCGCGATAACGACCTGGTCATTACCGGGCGCATCATGGACTGCACGGCCCGCTTCTTTGTCAATCCGGGCGCCGCACGCCTGGATCCGCGCGTGCGCAACCTGGCCGATCGCCTGGCTGCGGCTGTTAAGGACAAGCATTTTGAGCCCGTTGCGGGCTCGGCGCAATAGCGCGAGCACGCACGGGCGCCCCAACGTCCGGGCGGCGGGCCGACTGGCGCCGCCGCCCGGTCTCTCGTTTTTCGAACACAACCTCGACCGATAGGGGATACCGAAATGAAGACCATCAAGCTTGCTCCCGGTGAGCGCCTCGTTACCAACCAGCTCAACCGTAAGGGCGTGCTGCCGCAAAACATCGTCGACGCCGCTCGCGATATCGTGGCCAACGTGCGTGCCAACGGCGATGCCGCGGTGCGCGATTACTGCCAGCGTTTTGACGGTGTTGAGCTGCAGAGCTTCCGTCTTCCGCAGGAGCAGATCGATGCCGCGCTCGAAGGCCTCGATCCGGCCTTTGTCGCCGCGCTCGAAAAGGCCGCGCGCCAGATTCGCGAGTTCCACCAGCGCGAGGTCGAGCAGAGCTGGTTTACCACGCGCCCGGACGGCACGATGCTCGGCGTTAAGGTGACCCCGCTTGCTGCGGCCGGCATCTACGTGCCGGGCGGTCGCGCGCAGTACCCTTCCACCGTGCTTATGAACGCCATTCCCGCCAAGGTTGCCGGCGTTGAGCGCGTGGTCATGGTGACCCCGCCGCAAAAGGATGGACTGATTAGCCCGTATACGCTCGCGGCGGCCAAGCTCGGCGGCGTGGACGAGATCTATATGGTGGGCGGCGCCCAGGCCGTGGCCGCGCTGGCGTACGGTACCGAGACCATTCCGCGCGTCGACAAAATCACCGGCCCGGGCAACGCCTTTGTTGCCGCTGCCAAGCAGATTGTCTCGGGTGACGTGGGTATCGACATGGTCGCCGGTCCCTCCGAGGTCTGCGTGCTGGCCGATGCCACGGCCAAGCCTATGGTGGTCGCGGCCGACCTGATGGCTCAGGCCGAGCACGATCCGCTGGCGGCCTGCTATCTGGTGACCTGCGACGAGCAGTTTGCGCGTGAGGTCGAGGCGGGTATCGACATTCTGGTAGCGCAGTCCCCGCGTGCCGAGATTACGTGCGCTTCGCTCGATAACGAGGGCACCATCGTGGTGGCCGCCGACATGGCGGCCGCCGTCGAGGCGGTGAACACCGTGGCGCCCGAGCACCTGGAGCTGCACTGCAAGGATGCGATGGGCCTGCTCGGCGGCATTCGCAACGCCGGCGCCATCTTCGTGGGCGCTTGGAGCTCCGAGCCGCTCGGCGATTATGTTGCCGGTCCCAACCACACGCTGCCGACCGGCGGCACGGCCATGTTCTCAAACCCGCTTTCGGTGGAGGAGTTCGTCAAGCGCTCGAGCGTCATTTGCTATACACCCGAGGGCCTGCTCTCCGACGCTCCCGCTACGCAGCGCCTGGCCGAGGCTGAGGGCCTGTGGGCGCACGCGCTTTCTGCCGCCCTGCGTCGTCGCGTGCTGGAGCAGGGCGAGGATGCCGTGAGTGCCGAGTCGCTGGCCGCGGCCGACCTGACCAAGGTCGCCTGGCCGGGCGACGCCGTGGCGACGGTTGCCGAGGGCGTGGACCTGACGGCGGCTGCGGGCGCGGATGGCGCCGGTGCGACCGGTGGGGAGGCCTAATATGGCCGAACTCACGCCGCGCATGAAGGAACTCGTCCAGCCCTATCTGGCAGGCATCGAGCCCTACGATCCCAACTTTACGCCCACGCGCATCAACCTTTCGGCCAACGAGAACACCTATCCCGTGCCGGCCGGCGTGCGCGAGGCGGTCGACGCCGCCCTGGCTGCCACGCCGCTCAACCGCTATCCCGATCCCATGTCCAACGACCTGCGCGACGAGCTAGCCGCCTGGCATGGCGTGACGCGCGAGAATATCTGCGTGGGCAACGGTGGCGACGAACTGCTCTATAACTACCTGCTGGCGTTTGGCGGCGCGGGGAGGACCCTGCTCAACTGCCCGCCGTGCTTTAGCGAGTATGCGTTCTTTGCGTCTCTGTGCCAGACTGAAGTGCGCGATGTGTGGCGCGACCCGGCGACCTTTGAGCTCGACCAAGCGGCTGTGCTCGCAGCGGCGCCCGAGTGCAACCTGGCAATCGTGACCTCGCCCAATAATCCCACGGGCGATGTGGTGCCGCTCGACTTTGTCGCGGCCCTGTGCGATGCATGCCCCGGCATGGTGATGGTCGACGAGGCCTATGTTGAGTTTGCCGACGATTCGTTTGGCGCGGCAACCACGGCGCAAGGCCTTATCGCCGAGCATCTCAACCTGGTGATTCTGCACACGCTGTCCAAGGCGTTCGGCGCCGCCGGCACGCGTCTGGGCTATGTGATCGCGGCGCCCGAGGTCATCGACGTGTTCGCGGCGATTCGCCAGATCTATTCGGTCAACGTGCTGAGCCGGGCGGCGGCGCTTGCCTGCGTGCGTGCCCGCGATGCGTACACGCCCGTGGTGGCACAGGTCGCATCCGAGCGCGAGCGCGAGCTGGGTGCCCTGCGCGCGATGGCTACCGAGGGCCTGCCCGTGGAGGCATGGCCGAGCGCGGCGAACTTTGTGCTTGTGCGTACGCCGCACGCCACGCGCGTGCGCGAGCGTCTGCGCGATGAGTATTCGATTTTGGTGCGCGACTTTAGCTACGCGCCGGGGCTTGCGGACTGTCTGCGCATTACCGTGGGCACCCCGCAGGAAAACGACGAGGTGCTGGCTGCGTTTGCCGCGCTGGTGAAGGAGGAGATGTAGATGGGCCGTTATGCCGAGGTGACCCGCAAGACGGGCGAGACCGACATTGTCGTTAAGCTCGACCTGGACGGGAGCGGCGCGTGCGATATCTCGACCGGCGTGCCGTTTTTCGACCATATGCTCAACGCCTTTGGCCGCCATGGCCTGTTCGATTTGACGGTGCACGCGGTAGGCGACGTGGAGGTCGACGCACACCATACCGTCGAGGACACGGGTATCGTGCTGGGCGAGGCGTTTTGCCAAGCGCTGGATGACAAGGCGGGCATTACGCGCTTTGCCGACGCGGCGATTGCCATGGACGAGACGCTCGTGATGGCCGCCGTTGATATTTCGGGCCGCGGGCAGGCCTACTGCGAGCTGCCCGTGCCGACCGAGCGCGTGGGCGGCTTCGATACCGAGCTGGCCGTCGAGTTCTTCTACGCCTTTGCGCGCGACGCCAAGCTCACGCTGCACGTGCGCGAGCTGGCGGGCGGCAACTCGCATCACATTATCGAGGCCGCCTTTAAGGCCGTGGGCCGCACGATGCGCCACGCCTGCGAGCTCGATCCCCGCGTGCAGGGCATCCCCAGCACCAAGGGCTCACTGTAACCTGCCAAAAAAGACAGGTTTTGAATGAGATAAGGGAGGGTCGCGTGGGCGAACCGAAGATCGTGGTGGTCGACTACCACAAGGGCAACTTATCGAGTGTTGTGCGCGGGCTTGCGCGCGCCGGTGCCGCCGCCTGCACATCGGACGATCCGGAGCAGATCCGTAATGCCGACGGCTTGGTCATCCCGGGCGTGGGCGCGTTCTATGACGCGATCGCCTTTATGCGCCAGAGCGGCGAGGCGGACGCGGTGCTCGATGCCGTCGCCGCCGGAACTCCGCTGCTCGGCATCTGCCTGGGCCTTCAGCTATTTTTTGAGCGCGGCAACGAAGGCGTGCCTGCGGATGAGGGCGCGGTTGCCGATGGCAACACCCCCCAGCAGGCCGGTGGCCCCTGGGTCGATGGCCTGGGTATTATGTGCGGTTCGTGCACGCGCTTGGAGTCGAGTCGCCTGAAGGTGCCGCACGTGGGCTGGGACCAGGTGCACATGACGCCCACCGGTGCGGCCGATCCGCTGCTTACTGGTTTTGCCGAGGGTGCCAACATGTACTTCACCCACAGCTACGCGGTGTCCGACGATGCCGATGCCGCCGATGTGCTGGCGCGCACGCACTATACGCGGAGCTTCCCGTGCATCGTGCGCCATGGCAACGTGTGGGGCTGCCAGTTCCATCCCGAGAAATCCTCCGCGCTGGGTCAGCGCATTCTTAAAAACTTTGTGAGCATCGTCGAGGGGGCCGGCCGATGATTCTGTTTCCCGCAATCGATTTGATCGGCGGTAAGGTCGTGCGCCTGGAGCGCGGTGACCGGAGCCGCTGCAAGGTATATTCCGACGACCCCGTGGCCGTTGCCCGCTCCTTTGCCGAGCAGGGCACGAGCTGGGTGCACGTCGTCGACCTGTCCGCTGCCTTTGGCGAGGACGAGGACGCGTGCGCTGCCAACTCGGCGGCGATAAAGGCTATCTGCGGCGTCGACGGTCTGTCCGTGGACGTGGGCGGCGGCGTTCGCTCGCTCGCGCGCATCGACGAGCTTGCCGGCTATGGCGCGCGTCGCATCGCGCTGGGCACGGTGATCGTGACCGAGCCGGGATTTGCCGAGGTGGCGGCTCGCGGCTTTGGCGAGCTGCTGGTGGCAGATATCGCCGCACGCGACGGCCAGGTCAAGGTGAACGGCTGGCGCGACGGCGCGGGCGTGGCACTCGACGATGCCGTGGCGCAGCTTTCCGAGCTGGGCTTTAAGCATCTGGTGTATACCGACATCGCGCGCGATGGCATGCAGACGGGCATCGATGTGGCGGCGTATCGTCATGTGGCCGAGGTCGCGGGCTTTCCCGTCGTGGCTTCGGGTGGTATCTCGACGCTCGACGATATCCGCGCACTGGCCGCGGTGGGTGAGGATGCTATTGAGGGCGCCATTACCGGCCGTGCGCTCTACGAGGGCAACTTTACGCTGGCCCAGGCGCTAGCCGCCGCCCGAGGGGAGGAGTAGCCCATGCTTACCAAACGCGTGATTCCCTGCTTGGACGTCAAGGACGGCCGCGTGGTCAAGGGCGTCAACTTTGTGAGCCTGCGCGATGCGGGCGACCCGGTGGAGCTAGCCCGCGCCTACGACCGCGAGGGTGCGGACGAGGTTGTCTTCCTGGACATTACCGCCACGAGCGACAACCGCGCGACGACCATCGAGATGGCGGCGCATGCGGCCGAGGAGCTCGCTATTCCCTATACCGTGGGCGGCGGCTTTCGCGACCTGGCGGGCATGCGCACCATGGTTGCAGCCGGCGCCGACAAGGTGTCGCTTAACTCTGCCGCCGTGCGCGATCCGTCGTTGATTAGCCAGGCTGCCGCGGCGTTTGGCAGCCAGGCCGTGGTCGTGGCGATCGATGCCAAGCGCGTCGGTTTGCCCGGCGCATCTGGTGCCGACAAGTGGGAGGTCTTTACCGCAGGCGGCCGCAACGCCATGGGTATCGACGCGGTGGCGTGGGCCGAGGAGGCGGCCCGTCGCGGCGCCGGCGAGATCTTGCTCACCAGTATGGACCGCGACGGCACCAAGGCCGGCTTTGACCTGGCGCTCACCCGCGCCGTGGCGCGCGCGGTGCCGATTCCCGTCATCGCGAGCGGCGGCGTGGGCACGCTCGAGCATTTTGCTGAGGGTGTGATCGAGGGCGAAGCCGACGCCGTACTGGCGGCAAGCGTCTTTCACTTTGGGACGTTCAGCATTCGCCAGGTGAAGGAGTATATGGCGTCGCAGGGTATTCCTGTGAGGTTGGACTTCTAATGCTGCGGGCTTCGCTGCGGCTTGTCCAGGCACCGCATCTTGCCGTTCAAACCGTCGCTCGCGTACCAAAGTACGCGTCGCTCCTCTTTCGCGGCAACCTGCGGCACCTGGGCAAGCCTCGCCGACCTGCGATGTTCACGGTAATTACTTGGGAGGAATGATGACTGAGGTGGTAAATGCTACCGAGCTGAAATACGACGCCCGTGGGTTGATTCCTTGTGTGGTTCAGCAGTATGACACCGGCAAGGTGCTTATGGTTGCCTGGATGAACGAGGAGTCGGTGGGGTTGACGCTCAAGACCGGCACCACGTGGTTTTGGAGCCGCAGTCGCCAGGAGCTCTGGAACAAGGGCGCGACGAGCGGCAATATGCAAGCGGTCAAGGAGCTCTGGGCCGACTGCGATAGCGATACGCTGCTGGTCAAGGTCGACTCGCCGGGCCCGGCCTGCCATACCGGCAACCGTACCTGCTTCTTCAAGAAACTCGCGTAGGGCGGGCGCTCGATTAGACGCTCGGCCACCAGAAAGGATTGAACCATGGGTGTGCGCACCGCAAACGTTCAGGATGGAAATATCGGTGAGACGCTGACGGGGCTCGCCGAGGTGATTCACGGTCGTCGTGATGCATCGCCGCAGGAGAGCTATACCGCGCGTCTGCTGACCGACGTCGAGGACGAGCTGCTCAAGAAGCTTGCCGAGGAGTCGAGCGAAGTGATCATGGCCTGCAAGGATAACGATCACGATCACATCCGCTACGAGGCCGGCGACCTGGTCTACCACCTGCTCGTAACCCTTGAGCGCTACGGTATCACCCTCGACGAGCTTGCCGGCGAACTCAACGCCCGCCGCCACTAGTCGTTTGGGACAGTCTTTGTTGGTGTGACGGGGTCATGGAAGTTGCGGTGAAATAGGGACTGTTTAAGCGCTTCATCAAGCAAAACAATCCCTATTTCACCGCAACTTATGAAGGGATGGCTAGGCGAGGGGCGTGGATTCCCATTCGCCGGTGGCGTGGGGGATGTCGAAGGTTCGATAACCGCAGTCGTACGCGTGCGCTTGTGCCTCGCGGATATTCCAGCAGATGTCGCAGGCGCGGTGTGCGTCCGAGCCAAAGGTGATGGGTACCTCGGCGTGGGCGAAGCAGCGCAACAGCCCCGTCGAGGGGTAATAGTCGTCGAGGCCCTTGCGCGGTGCGGCTGTCGAGACCTCAACGCGGCGACCCGTATCGTGGGCGCATTCGGCCATCTGCTCCCAGAACGGCGCGGGATCAAAATCGGGCGCAAAGCCTTCCTTCGAAAAGCGCATGATCAGGTCGGGATGAGCCATCACGTCAAAGTTGAGCGGGCTTTCGCAGGCGCGGCACCAGTCATCGACATAGCGCTCCCACACGCCGTGCACGCCCAGGTTTTCCCAAACGTGCAGGTCGGTGTCGTCGTCGATCCAGCCGCAGCGCGAATCGGGCGTATCGGGACGAGCGACGTCCTCCGTTCCCGCCGTACCCGCGGCACCGGCCATGATATCGCCTGGGTTGCCAATCCAGTGCACACTGCCCAGACGCACGACGGCGCCCTGGGACCAGCGCTCAACCAAAGGCTCGCAGCTCTCGTACCAATCGCATTCGAAACCGTAGATAAAGGTGAGTTCTGGCGCAATCTGAGCGGCAAGATTGCGAGCGTCCTCAAAAGCCAGACGATGCGCCGGGAGGTCGCCCTCAGTAACCTGCACCTCGCAGTTAGTATCCATGCTGGCGGGCAGGGTGAGATGGTCGGTCGAGACCATGACGCGGCAGCCGGCCGCAGCAGCGGCACGGACGTTGTCCTCAAACGAGGCATGCCCGTCCGAAAACGAGGTGTGGGTATGGCAATCGACCAGCGGGCACATGGGCATAGCGGCTCCTTTGCGTCAAGCGAATCCGCTTCATTGTAATGGCGCAGCTCTCAACACGCCGGGCACGCCGGGGATCGAAATCGATTGGAAAGGTTGCGCGGCGCGTGGTGCGGCCTCGCTTGCTCTCAAAACGTGTACGTCAGCCTCCAAAACCGACAAATAATGACATGTTTGGAGGCTGACGTACACGTTTGGATGGGGGCGAGGGCGGCGACGGACGAAAGTCACGCTTGTGCCACGTCCGATGTGCTAGCGTTTGGATGAACAAAACGAGCCCGCGCGGAAAGGAGCCGGACCGTATGCCATGCGATAGCACATCCCCGCTGTCCCGCGAGACCGATGCGCCCGAAACCATCGTCAAGCTGGAATGCGACATCGACGACGCGTCGCCTGAGGTACTCGCCTACGCCGCCGACCGCCTGCGCGAGGCGGGTGCGCGCGAGGTGCACTGGCTGCCCCTCTATTGTAAGAAAGGCCGCCCCGGCTGGCAGCTGCAGGTAATCTGCACCTACGAGGATATCGAGCGCCTGCAGACGATCATCTTCTTGGAAACCACGACCAACGGCATTCGTCGCCAGGTCATGGAGCGCGTTTGCCTGCCACGCCGCTTTGAGCGCGTAACGACGCCATGGGGCGAGGTGTCCGTCAAGGTGGCAACCCTGCCCGATGGCAGCGAGCGTGCAGCGCCCGAGTACGAGGACTGCGCCCGCCTTGCCCGCGAGCACGGTGTGCCGCTCCAGCGCGTGATGCAGGCAGCACAAGCCGCGGCTCTGCAATTTGAGTGACACGGTCGGCGACGCGCCACACCCACCCCATCAACCCCATTCGAAAGGATCTCCCCATGAAATACCTCATCGCCTCCGACATCCACGGCTCGGCATATTGGACCGAGCGCCTGGTCGCGGCCATCGAAGCCGAGCGGCCCGACCGCATCGTTCTGCTGGGCGACCTGCTCTACCACGGTCCGCGCAACGACCTGCCGCGCGACTATGCTCCCAAGCGCGTGATTCCGCTGCTCAACGCCCTAGCCGACCGCATCATCGCGGTGCGCGGCAACTGCGATGCCGAGGTCGACCAGATGGTCCTCGACTTTCCCGTCATGGCCGACTACGCCACGCTGTTCGACGAAACCGGCCGCGAGCTGTTCCTGACGCACGGCCATGTCTTTGGCGCCGGCATGCACAACAGCGTCGACCACGCGCCCGCGCTGCCCGGGGGCTCCGCGCTCGTCTACGGCCACACGCACATCAAGGTCAACGAGGAGGGCGCCGCGCACCCGGGCCTGTGGCTCTTCAACCCCGGCAGTGTGAGCATTCCCAAGGACGGTACGCACAGTTACGGCATCTACGAGGGCGGCGCGTTTCGCCACGTGATCCTGGAGGAGGACTAACCATGGCGCAGCACATGGCTCAGCAAAATGCCGAGGGCTCGCGCGATCTGTCCACGCTGGTAGACGCGTCGGCCGAGCTGCAGCATCTGGTGCAGACCGTCTGGCGTCTGCGTCAGCCAGATGGCTGCCCGTGGGACCGTGAGCAGACGCACCGCAGCATTGGCAAGAACATGATCGAGGAGGCCTACGAGGCACTCGACTGCATCGAGGCGGACGACGCGGCACACCTTCGCGAGGAGCTAGGCGACGTGCTCATGCAGGTCGTGCTGCATGCGCAGATTGCTGCCGACGCCGGCGAGTTTACGCTGGCCGACGTGGCGCGCGATATCGACGCCAAGCTCATTCGCCGTCATCCGCACGTGTTTGGCGATGCGGATGCCGACAGCTCCGACGAGGTACTCAAGATTTGGGACGAGGTCAAGCTTGCCGAGAAAGCCGCCAAGGACAAGGCCGTGGCGGCGGGCGAGGCCGCGCCCGAGGGTCTGCTCGATGGCGTGCCCACGCATCTGCCGGCGTTGATGCAGGCGCAGAAGGTGTCACGCAAGGCGGCCGCCGTAGGCTTTGAGTGGGAGACGGTCCAGGACGTGTGGGACGAGGTTGCCGAGGAGCGTGCCGAGTTTGAGGCCGAGGCCCCCGGAACGCCCGAGCGCGAAATGGAGTTTGGCGATCTGCTCTTTGCCCTAGTCAACGTGGCACGCAAAGAGGGTATCGACGCCGAGAGCGCCCTGCGCGCCAGTACGGCAAAGTTCCGTCGCCGTTGGGCTGCAATGGAGCGGATGGCGGCTGACGCCCACGTGGATCTTGCCGAGCTTTCGACCCACGGCCTCAACGACCTGTGGGATGCCGCCAAGGCAGAGGAGTAAGACTGCGGGAACGACGGGCTGACACGCCTCATCGTTCCCGCTAAATTTTTCGAAAATCAAGTGTATCCCTCGGCTAACTTAGGGCATAATGCAAAAAGTGCGACATGGCTAACTTACGGAGGCGCACTGACGGTGCACGGTCAGCCGGTCGCTTGCATCCACTACGTTTCCAAGTGAGAGGGAGACAACATGAGCGATATTTTGGACGTCTGCGGTCGCGAGGTGCTCGACAGCCGCGGCAACCCCACCGTCGAGGTCGAGGTCGTGCTCGAGGACGGCAGCTTTGGCCGCGCAATGGTGCCTTCGGGTGCTTCGACCGGCGCCTTTGAGGCCTGCGAGCTGCGCGATGGCGACAAGGGCCGCTACCTGGGCAAGGGCGTTTCGCAGGCCGTCGAGCATGTCAACAACGAGTGCGCTAACGCCGTCGTGGGCCTCGATGCCTTCGACCAGCGCGCTGTCGATGCCGCGCTGATTGCCGCGGACGGTACCCCCAACAAGACCAAGCTCGGTGCCAACGCCATCCTGGGCGTGTCGCTGGCCGTTGCCCGCGCCGCTGCCGAGTCGGCGGGCCTGTCGCTGTACCAGTACCTGGGTGGCGTCAACGCCCACCTGCTGCCCACGCCTATGATGAACATTCTCAACGGCGGCGTGCATGCCGATAATAACGTCGACTTCCAGGAGTTCATGATCATGCCGGTGGGCGCCCCGAGCTTTGCCGAGGGCCTGCGTTGGTGCGCCGAGGTCTACCACACCCTCAAGGGCGTGCTGCACGAGGCCGGCCTGGGCGGCGGTGTGGGCGACGAGGGCGGCTTTGCCCCCAACCTTAAGACCAATGCCGAGCCGTTCGAGTACATCACCAAGGCCGTCGAGAAGGCTGGCTTTAAGCCCGGCGTCGACTTTATGTACGCCATGGATCCGGCGTCCACCGAGTTCTACAACGCTGAGACCGGTATGTACGAGCTCAAGGGCGAGGGCGTTGAGTACACGAGCGCCCAGATGGTCGATTACTGGGAGAAGCTCGTCGACACCTATCCCATCATCTCCATCGAGGACGGCATGGCCGAGGAGGACTGGGACGGCTGGGTCGAGCTTACCCGCCGCATTGGCAATAAGGTGCAGCTGGTGGGCGACGACTTGTTCGTCACCAACACCGAGCGCCTCAAGAAGGGCATCGAGCTGGGTGCCGCCAACGCGATCCTGGTCAAGGTCAACCAGATCGGCACGCTCACCGAGTCGCTGGAGGCCATCGAGACCGCCAAGGAGGCCGGTTACGCTTGCATCGTGAGCCACCGCTCCGGCGAGACCGAGGACTCCACGATCGCCGACCTGGTCGTGGGCGTCAACGCCGGCCAGATCAAGTCGGGCGCCCCGTGCCGCAGCGACCGCATCGCCAAGTACAACCAGCTCATCCGCATCGAGGACGAGCTCGAGGGCAGCGCGCGCTACGCCGGCAAGGCCGCGTTCTACAACATTCGCTAAACGGGCGAATTTGGCGAGGGGGAGGCTGACTCGGTTCCGCCCCCGCCTTGGCTGGACGCCGCAAAGCGCTGTGGGCGCTGGGCCATATGGCTCAGCGCCTTTTTTATGTCGAGCAAAGGCTGTCGAAGGTGGTGCGCGCGCTCGTGCTATAACTAGAATACTTAGCGCAAACAAATCTCAACCGCACAAGGCGCACATGGATCAGATTTACGACAACAGGTACTATTCCGCCGGTTCGCGTGAGCCGTCGCCTCGCCGTGCGCGCACGGTGCAGCTCGGTGGGTCCGCCTACGCCGGCGCCGACCGCTCCATGCAGCGCCCGACAAGTACCTCGCGCCCCAATGCTCAAGTGAATACTTCGACAGATGGACCAGTGCGCCCAGCACGTTTGTCGCATGCTCAGCGCTCGTCGGCTCAAACGCACGATAGGTCGAGCAGGCCCTCGAACCGTCTTTCGGGCTCGGACTTTATGCATTACGCCAACGACAACGCGGTGGTCAAGGCGATCTACGACTTTACCCACGGTCCTCAGCGAGGGCTATTCATCGGCATCGTCGTTGCCCTGGTGCTCGTGAGCCTGTATTTCCCCGTGCGCGACCTGTACGTGGCAAAGCGCTCGAGCGATATCTTGGCCAAGCAGGTCGAGATTCGCCAGCAATACAATGATGAGCTGCAAAAAAGCGTCGACAAGTTGCTCTCGGAGGAGGGCATCAAGGATGCGGCATCCGAGGACCTGGGCCTGGTGATGCCCGGCGAGAAGAGGATTGAAGTGCAGGGCCTGGACGGCGATTCGGATGCCTCGTCGAGCCAGAAGTCGTCGAACGCCAAGAAGGCCAGCGAAGTTGCCAAGGAAATCGAAAAAGTCGGTAAGGACGCGCCGTGGTACATCCAGGCGCTCGACATGCTGTTTGGGTTTAACGGCGTCGAGGGTCAGACGGTCGCGTCCAGCGGCGAGTAGGCGAGTAGCGCCCGGAGGGGAGCCCGCAATGGCAGATTGCAAACGATATAAGGTGGCCGCGATTGACCTGGGAACGGTGTCGTCGCGACTGGTGTTGGCGCAGGTCGAGGCCGGGGCGATCGTGGAATCGTCCAAGCATACCGAGATCACCGACTTGGGCGAGGGCGTGGACGCGACGGGGCGCTTTTGCGAGGCGGCCGTTGAGCGCGTGCTCGTTGCGTGCCGCATGTTTGTGGACGAAGCCCGTACCTTTGGGGCCGCGTGCGTCTGCACCACCTGCACGAGTGCCGCGCGCGATGCGTCCAATGCCGCGCTGCTGCTGGACGGTCTGCGCGATCTGGGGCTCGAACCGCAGGTGATTCCGGGCGAGGTCGAGGCGCGCCTGACGTTTTTTGGCGTGGCACACGACTTTGCTGGCGAGCGCATCATCGTCGCCGATTCGGGCGGTGGCTCCACGGAGCTCGCGACGGGCGTCTATGCGCCTGAGCGCGGGGTCTTTGCGCTGGAGGGGACGCGCTCACTGGACATCGGTTGCCGTCGCGTGACGGAGCGGTTTTTCTCGGCGCTGCCGCCAACGGACAGTGAACTTGCCGCCGCTGGCGTATGGGCGGGCGAGCAGTTCGGGGCTTACTTTGAGGGCCTGCCTGTCGACTTTGAGCGCGCCGAGCGCCTCGTCGCGGTGGGCGGTACCGTTACCACGCTCGTGGCGCTGGTCCACGAACTGGAGCCGTACGACTCGAACTTTGTGCACCTGCGCGAGCTTTCGATGGAGCAGATTTCGGCCGCTATCGAGCGCATGTCTGCGTTGGATGTTGCAGGCATTGCCGCGTTGCCGGGCGTGCAGCCCAAGCGCGCGGGCGTGATTCTCGCTGGCGCCGTGGTGATTCGCGAACTCATGCGCGCCGGCGGTTACAAGACGCTCACCGTAAGCGAGAGCAGCCTCCTCGCCGGCATGGCCGCCACCATCAACGAAACCCTCGACGGCGCGAACCCCACCATCGGCTGGACCCCCACTCTCAGCACCCTCTAAATAAGTTGCGGTGAAATACGGACTAAAATCGCCCTTTCGGGCGCCAAACAGTCCCTATTCCACCGCAACTCAACAGCCGGCACCTGGGGACGTTCCTTTTAATATGAGCAGGACATTGTCAAGAGGCAAAATCGGGCCTGGCCCCAACG
>UQZM01000030.1 GCA_900545615.1 uncultured Collinsella sp. | reverse complement strand
TCACGACGGAGGCCACATTAAGTGGCCTCCTGTTCGTGCGGAACTCGCGATAAACCTAAGCCAGTGTCCCCGCTCTCCCGGGGCCTGTGGTTACTTGGTTGTTGCATGCGGCTCGCTTTTCGGAACTGGGCTGATATTTTCTTGATGTTAGGCGCTCTTGGTCCTTTCGGGCTTGGGGCGTCTGTCTTATATAGGTAGATTCCTTGTGGGTTCGAATTCCTCCGCTTGCCCACAAGAAAGCGCTCCAGGTTCATAAGGGCCTGGAGCGCTGTGTTCTTAAGGGCTGGGACGGAGGGATTCGAACCCCCAACAGCCGGCACCAAAAACCGGAGTTCTACCGTTGAACTACGTCCCAATGTGTGGTGTTGCCCAAAAGCAACTCGTTTAGTTTACCTAATCTGCGAGGGCATCGCAAACGCCATCGAGCAGGCGTACGGCGAGTGTCTGCGCGTCGCTGGCCGTGAAAGTGCCGTTGTAGCGCGTCATGCCCGTGAGCTCAATGCGAATGCGAGCCGGCTTCTGCTGCGCGGCGACATTGGCGGTGCGGATGCGCTGGGCCAGGTTGTGGCACTCGGCGAGGGCAATCGTGGCGCGCGGTGCGGCGTCGGCGGGCAGCTCGTCGCTTGCGATTTCGAGCACCAGGTCAACGTCGGTTGGGACCTCGGAGTCACAGAGCATCATGCCGCTGTTGTCGGTCGTTGCCGTGGCGATATTCCACATGCGCGACGCAACGCTGCGTGCGATGGGGTCCTCGCCGATAACGGCAATCTGGAAGCGCTCGAGCACGTTGGCGGCGCGAGCAAAACCGATGCGGGACTCGGCTTCGGTGACCGAGGGCTTGCCCTCCCACACATGGTGCAGGCGGTTGATGTAGGCGTAGGTGTCCTGGAAGGCCATGCCGTCGGCAAACAGGCCGACATTTTCCTGGAACTGCTGCAGGGCGGCCTCGGTATGCGGACCAAAGTAGCCGTCGTCTTCGCCACAGGCAAAGCCCAAAACGTTGAGAGCGCGCTGCAGGGCCTGCACATCGGCGCCATGGAAATTGGGCATGCGCAGATAGAGGGTGCGGTCGCCCAGCTTATACGAAGCGTCTACAAGGGCGCTCCAACAGGGGATATCGACGGCATGACCGGCAGCAAGGCCGCTGTCGAGCCTGAAGGTGCTGACGGCCTGCTCAGTGGTGGCTCCAAAGTACTTGTCGGTGACTTCGGCGGCATCAATCGTGTAGCCGAGCTGCAGGAGACGAGACTGCACGTCCTCGACGGCTGCTCCTTGCATGCCCGTTGTAATAGGTTCCATGAACGAACCCCTTTCGGCGTACCATTCGTACTATTTGAGCGTCTGTCGGATAGACAACGCAAAGGGATGCATAAACATGCACTCAACAGTGTAGCAAGTTGTGCCTAAATACGCTGCTGACAGATTTTATAACCCCCGTTAGTTAAGGCGCTCCACAAAGAAATCTGCCATGGAGAGGAACAGCTCGCGTGCGTGCGGATCAAGCTCAACGTTCTCGATGGCCGCTTTGGCCTTAGCGGTCAGGTCGAGCGCGTAAGTGTGGGCGTAATCGATGGAGCCGGTCTCCTGGAAGATCTCCACGGCGCGTGCGAGCTGCGCGGGATCATCGGTGCCCGAGGAAAGAATCGCCTCGACCTCGTCGTGGTGGCGCTCATCAGAGAGGGCGTGTACGGCGACAAGCGTGCGCTTGCCCTCGGTGATGTCGGTGCGGAAGTCCTTGTTGGCGGCTTCCTTAGTGCCGACAAGGTTGAGCAGGTCGTCCTGAATCTGAAAGGCAAGGCCCGTGTGCAGGCCAAAGGCGCGCAGCGCTTCGATTTGCTCATCGTTGCCGCCGCCGATAATGGCTCCGGCGGCAAGCGGCGTGGCTCCGCTGTAAAACGCGGTCTTGTGCGTCGCCATGTCCAGGTAGTCATCAACCGAGATATCAAAGCGCCCGTCACGGACCCAACCCAGGTCGAGCGCTTGACCCTCGATGGTGCGGACGATCATCTCGGTAAGCTCGTGGAGCACGCGCAGCTTCACGTCGGACTCCAGCGTGGGGTCGTCGAGAACCGTCTTGGTGACCATAGTGAGCGCCAGGTCGCCGCAATTGATGGCAAGGCCCGTGCCCTCGGTAAGGTGCATGCAGGGCTTGCCTCGACGAAGCTGTCCGTTGTCGGCGATGTCGTCGTGGATCAGCGCGCCCGACTGGAAATGCTCGATGGCTGCCGCGGCGCTGCGGGCGCTCTCAAAGCTACCGCCCACTGCGGTTGCGGCGAGCATACAGATAAGCGGGCGGTGGCGCTTGCCGGCGTTGGCCGTAAAAGCCGAGAGCGGCGCATACAGGTAGCGCTCGATATCGGCAGAGGTCGCCTGTCCGTCAAAGAACGTGGCCAGATAGTCGTTAATCTGGTCAAAGTGCTGGGCTAAAAAGCTGGTAAACGGACTGGACACGGGTTCTCGCATTCTTTCTGAGGTTGCGTTGATGCAATATGCAGACAACATATTGCCACATTAGGGCGTTTGGCGCGGCAGTTTTGGCGATTTGGGACAACGGGCGTGCGTTTGATGGAGCGCGCCTAAATCAGCCCAAAATGCTCGAGCGCCGCAACGACACCGTCGTGATCGACGGTGTCGGTCACGTAATCGGCCTTATCCTTGAGATAGTCCGGCGCATTGCCCATGGCGATACCGACATCGACGGCGTTCATCAGCGAGACGTCATTGCTGGCGTCGCCAATGCCGTATACGGTTCCGTGGTGGGGATCGAGGGCGTCGAGTACAGACTGGATGCCCCCGCGCTTCGTGCATTCGCGGGGCGAGATTTCGGTTACCTCGAGTTCGAGCTCGTTAAAGCACAGTAGCGGCTCAAGTGCCTTATCTTGAGCGATGTGGTTGGCGAGTGATGTAGACATCAAGATCTTGTAGACACTGTAATGTTGCAGCTGCGTGACTGCGTCGCCCAGGGTGCGCGCGTATCCGGGAGCATCGGGCGCATCGGCACTCATGCGCACGACGCCGTTGAGGCCCTCAAAGCGGATGACCTCGCCCGATTGCTCAAGATAGGGGGCAAGATGCTGCAGCATGCTGGGTGTCATCGACAGATCGCGAATTGCGTGTCCGTTGATCTCGGCGTAACCGCCCGCAAGACAGACGATGCCGGTCCAGGGCAGCTCAAGAAGTTTGGGGTGGATGCAGCTCAGGGTACGTCCCGTGCAGATAAAGGCCATGTTGCCGTTGGCGACAAACTCGCGGATTGCCTGCGAAACCGCCTCGTTGGGATAGGGGGAGAGGTCCCGCTCGTCTTCGGGAAGGTCTTGGGCGAGCCTGGGGTCTTGCCAGGCGAGCGTTCCGTCGATATCGAAGAAGCAAATATCGCCGCGCTTATGGGCTGCGCTGGCGGCAGGGGAGGCCGAGGTGGTGGGCACAAATTCCGGCTCGAGGCCCATGATCTGGTCAAAATGCTCTTTAACGCGGGGAACGGAGATGCCGATGATCACCTGGGCGGTCTTGCCCGTAATGATGAGGCCTTTGGCACCCGCTGCGACAAAGGTCGCATTGTCCGCGACGATGGAGGGGTCCACGACTTCGACGCGCAGCCGCGTGGCGCAGTTGGTTGCGCCCACAATGTTGGAGACGCCGCCCAGAAGCGTCACAACCTGCTCGGCGAGCAGATGATCTTGTGAGGCCTGGTCGTCGGAAGCGCCGGTTTTGGATGTGCGCTTTTCGTCAACGTCGTCTCCCGTCAAGCGCGAGAGCGCCGCGTTGCTGGCGATATGGTCCTCGCGTCCCGGGGTTTTAAGGTCAAAGGTCAGGATAAGACCTCGAAAGCTCAGAAAGAAGATGACGCTAAAGATGAGTCCGATTCCGAGTGCCAAAAGGTAGGAGCCGGCATGCGTCCGCATGAGCGGGATAAAGTTGAAGGCAGCCATTTCCATAAAACCGCCCGAGAAGATGCCGACGACGCCAAAGAAGTTCATAGCCATGGCGAGGCAGGAAGATAGGACGGCATAGAGCAAAAAGAGTCCGGGATAGGTGAACATAAAGAGAAACTCGAGCGGTTCGGTGACGCCGCAGACCACTGAGGCAACAATGGCGGGAACCAGGATGACCTTGAGGGCAGCGCGGCGCTCGGGCTTTGCGGTGGAGTAGAACGCAGCCGCGATGGCAGGAAGGCCAAAGAGCTTGACCCAGCCGGTGGCGGTAAAACCGGCCCACGGCGCAAGCTCATTGAGGGGGCGCGTGCTGTGCGAGAGGATGGGAAGCAAGTTGGTCCACGTGGCGTAGATGCCGTCGTTAATAACTAAATTGTCGTAGTAGATAGGCATGTAGAGCAGGTGGTGCAGCCCCATGGGCTCGAGTGCTCGCTCCAAAAACGCAAAGATACCCACGCCGAGGGGGCCGACGCCCACAAGTGCGTGGCGCAGCGTTTCGGTCGCTGCGTATACGAAGGGCACGATGGCGGCCGAGATGGCGGCAAGGGCGAACACGGCAAAAAAGCTGATGAGGTAGACCAGCGAGGAACCCGAGAAGGTGCCGAGCCAATCGGGGACCTTGGCATCGTAGAAGCGGTCATGGATGGCGACGACGGTTGCCGATACCGCTAGCGGGCCGATAATGCCGGTGTCGAGCGTCTTGATGCCGTCGATGATGGTAATGCCGCTAGCGGGGGTCAAAGACGACGGGTACTTAAGTCCAAGGTTGTCTCCGCTTAGCTTGATGATCTCGCTCAAAAAGAAGCAATAGGCAAAATAAGCCACGAGCGCCTCGAGGCAACAACGTGCCGGTTGCTTTTGGGCAAGGCCGATGGGAAGCGCTACGGCAAAAAGGAGCGGAAGTCGTTTAAAGACCGTCCACGAGCCGCGCTGAATGATAGTCCAAAAAACGTACCAAGGGGTTCCGTATACGGCGAGGTCGCCGACGATATCCGCAGACGTTGCGAGGGCGGAGACGCCGACCATAAGGCCCGATATGGAAAACAGCATGGCGGGCGCGAACATTGCCCCGCCAAAGCGTTGGATTTTTTGCAGCATGTTCTGCCTCCCGAATATCGAGGCGCGTTGCGCGTGGTGAAACGTTTAAACAATGGATTCATTGTAGAGGACCAGACGATTGTCGTACCGGCAGTTTTGATCGAAACCGGTTTGGGCGGGACAGAAACCGTCAACGGTTAAATCCTGTCGCTTTGCCGATAATCGGTTTAAACAACTTTAAGAAATGCTATCGTGCCTAACCATACATATTCATTAGAGGTGAAGTCATGCCAAAAGCGATTTACGAAGGAATCTACCGCGAGATCCGTTCGCGCATCATTAACGGGACTTATGCGTTTCAGGAGATGCTGCCAACCGAAGCCGAGCTGACCGCGGAGTTTGGCTGCACGCGCAATACCGTTCGACGCGCCTTGAGCATGCTGGCCGACCAGATGTTTGTGCAGCCTATACACGGCAAGGGCGTGCGCGTTATTTGGCTCAAGGGCGAAACCGACATGCTGGGCGCACTCGAGGAAGTCGAGTCGTTTGGCGAATTTGCAAAGCGCAACAATGCCGTCGCATCGACCGAGGTCAAGTCTTTTGAACATTTGATTTGCACTGAGCAACTCTCTCGTCGCCTGGGCTTTAAGGTGGGCGAGGAGTTGATTCGCGTGGTGCGTGTCCGAAGCCTCAACGGCAATGCGCGCCAAGTAGACCATGGTTACTTTTTGGAGTCAATCGCCAAGGGCCTGACGCCCGAGATCGCCGCAAAGTCAATTTACGACTATCTGGAGCACAAACGCGGCGTCAAGGTGATGGCGAGTCGCCGTACAGTGAGCGTCGAGCTTGCCAATGATGAGGACTGCAGCTATCTTGACCTCGGCAAATACAACTGCGTTGCCGTCATGGAGAGCCAGTCGTACACCTCGGATGGCATCTTATTTGAGGTGACGCACGCTCGCACACACCCCGAGATCTTCCACTACCGCGTCAACTCCAAGCGATAGCCGGCTAGCTCGCAGCCTGACGAGACTCATGCCCTCAAAGCGAAAACGCCCGGTCAAACCGACGATGCATCGGTTTGACCGGGCGTTTTCGCTGCATTTGATAACAAATAATTGTTTATACAAAACTTGTCAAGTATCAAGTTGAAATTACCGTTCACCGAAGTTTTTCTACCGCTCTTGTAATACTTGTTCAAACAACTAGTCAAATAGCGTATTGTACAAATCAGCAAAAGGGGCAAAGTCCCCGAGCCAATCTCCGAAGGCGGCGGCAAAGGGTGCCGCCACGGTGTGAAAGGGTGGATTGTAATGAAGAACGAAATGAGCAGAAGGCAGTTCCTGGGCTTTGCTGGTTCCGCGGCTGCGGTTCTTGGTCTGGGTCTCGTGGGCTGCGGTGGCTCCGCCGGCTCCGGCTCCTCTGCTTCTGGTGACGCTGCCGAGGTCTACTTCCTCCAATTCAAGCCCGAGGTCGACAAGGAGTGGAAGGAGATCGCCAAGGCGTACAAGGAGGAGAAGGGCATCGAGGTCAAGATCGTGACCGCCGCCTCCAACACCTACGAGGAGAAGCTCAAGTCCGAGATGTCCAAGAGCTCCGCTCCGACGCTGTTCCAGGTCAACGGCCCCACCGGCCTTAAGAACTGGAAGGACTACTGCGCCGACCTGTCCGACACCAAGCTCCGCGGTGAGCTCATCGATGACTCCCTGGCGCTGCAGTCCGACGGTAAGGATCTGGGCATCGACTGGGTTCAGGAGAGCTACGGCATCATCTACAACAAGCAGCTGCTCGAGAAGGCTGGCTACAAGGCCGAGGACATCAACTCCTTCGACAAGCTGAAGGCTTGTGCTGACGACATCCAGGCCCGCAAGGACGAGCTTGGTGTTGAGGGTGCCTTCACTTCTGCCGGCATGGATGACTCCTCCAGCTGGCGCTACACCACTCACCTCGCCAACCTCCCGCTCTACTACGAGTTCGAGAAGGAGCACAACCAGGAGGACGACGAGATCAAGGGCGAGTATCTCGACAACTTCAAGCAGATTTTCGACCTGTACATCACCGACTCCACCTGCGATCCTTCGCAGCTTGCTTCCAAGACCGGCGACGACGCCACCAACGAGTTCGCAACCGGCAAGGCCGTCTTCTATCAGAACGGCTCTTGGGCATACGCTGACCTCACCAAGGCCGGTATGACCGACGACCAGCTCGGCATGCTGCCGATCTACATCGGCGTTGACGGCGAGGAGAACCAGGGCCTGTGCTCCGGCGGCGAGAACTACTGGTGCGTGAGCTCCCAGGCTTCCGAGGATGCTCAGAAGGCCACCGAGGACTTCATGTATTGGTGCGTCACTTCTGACACCGCCACCAGCATCATCGCTGACAAGATGGGTCTGACTGCCCCGTTCAAGAGCGCCAAGGAAACCACCAACGTCTTCTCGCAGCAGGCCGTTGCCATGGCCAAGGACGGCAAGAAGACCGTTGCTTGGGACTTCGTCTACATCCCCTCTGAGGAGTGGAAGAAGAACCTCAAGCAGGCTCTCATTGCTTATGCTGCCGACAACACCAAGTGGGACGGCGTCAAGAACGCCTTCGTCGATGGCTGGAAGACCGAGAAGGCTGCTTCCGAGTAAGCAGTTGCTGCCCAAGCTATCTGATTAGCGACAGGGGGCGGGCAGACGTTGGTTTGCCCGCCCCCTGCATATTGAAAGGACCCTTTTATGGGCAAAGCACTCAAGCGCTGGTGGCCGCTCTTTATGCTGCCCACGTGCCTGGCGTTTATGATCGGGTTCGTGATCCCTTTTATCCAGGGCTTCTATCTCTCGTTCTGCCAGTTTATTACCATTAACAACGCGCACTTTGTCGGTATCGCGAACTACGTGCGCGCGCTGTCCGATCCGCAGTTTGCCACGTCGTTCTTCTTTACCGTGGCGTTTGCCTTCCTGTCGACGGTGCTCATCAACGTGATCGCCCTGGCAATTGCGCAGGCGCTCACCCGCAAGGCGCTCAAAGGCACCAACATCTTCCGTACGATCTTCTTTATGCCTAACCTGATCGGCGGCATCGTGCTGGGCTACATCTGGCAGATCTTGATCAACTGCCTGCTCTCCAACATCGGCGCCCAGCTCATCGCCCTTAACTCTGCTGCTGGCTTCTGGGGCCTTATCATCCTGACCCTGTGGCAGCAGGTCGGCTACATGATGATCATCTACATCGCCGGTCTGCAGTCCATTCCGTCCGACTACATCGAGGCCGCCAAGGTTGACGGTGCCACGGCATGGCAGACGTTTTGGAAGGTTAAGATCCCCAATCTGATGCCGACGATTACCATCTGCCTGTTCCTGTCCATCACCAACGGCTTTAAGCTGTTCGACCAGAACCTCGCCCTTACCGGCGGCGCCCCTGCGCACTCCACCGAGATGCTCGCCCTGAACATCTACAACACGTTCTACTCGCGTGCCGGCATCGCATGGCAGGGCATTGGCCAGGCCAAGGCGGTTATCTTCTGCATCCTGGTCGTAGCAATCTCCATGATCCAGCTTAAGGCCACGAGGTCCAAGGAGGTGCAGCAGTAATGAAACGCGATAAGGCTATTAACCGCGCGCTCTCGATTTTCTTTACGATTCTGTCGCTCGCGTGGATCTACCCCGTGTTCATGATTGCGCTCAATTCCTTTAAAAAGGGAACTGCAATCAGCACCACCACGGCGTTCGATTTGCTCACGCCCGAGACGTTCAACGGTCTCGCAAACTACGTGCACGCTCTTAACGAGCAGGGCTTTGCCTCGGCGTTTATGTACTCGCTCATCATCACGGTCACGTCGGTCGTTCTGATTTTGGTGTGCTGCTCCATGTGCGCTTGGTACGTAGTGCGCGTCAACAGCAAGATTTCGAACTTCTTCTATTACCTGTTCGTCTTCTCGATGGTCGTGCCTTTCCAGATGCTCATGTTCACGCTGTCCAATTTGGCGGACCGCATCGGCTTCAACACGCCGTTCAACATCTGCTTTATCTACCTTGGCTTTGGCGCGGGCCTGGCGGTCTTTATGTTCGCCGGCTTTGTAAAGAACATCCCGCTCGAGATCGAAGAGGCGGCCATGATCGACGGCTGCAACCCGGTCCAGGTGTTCTTTAAGATTGTTCTCCCCATCATGAAGCCCACCTATCTTTCGGTCGGCATCCTCGAGACCATGTGGGTCTGGAACGACTATCTGCTGCCCTACCTTACGCTCGACTCCACCAAGTACAAGACCATTCCTATCTTGATCCAATACTTCCGCGGCGGCTACGGCCACGTCGAGCTCGGCCCCATGATGGCCTGCATCATGATGGTCGTTGTCCCCATCGTCATCATGTACATCCTCTGCCAGAAGTACATCATCGACGGCGTGGTGGCAGGTGCCGTCAAGGGCTGATGTCGTAACTGTTTTGCAAGTTTTAGCGGCGCCCCCTCAGCGCGGCGCCGCGTATCGAAAGGTAGAGACATGGCCGAGATCGTTCTCAAACATGTTCAGAAGGTGTATCCCAACAACGAGTCCAAAAAGAAGGGCTTCTTTGGCAAAAAGAAGAAGACCGAGGAGAAGAAGCACAACCTCAAGGTTACCGAAGACGGCGTGCTCGCGGTGGAGGACTTTAACCTCACCGTGCATGACCAGGAGTTCATCGTTCTCGTTGGCCCCTCTGGCTGCGGTAAGTCCACGACGATGCGCATGGTCGCCGGCCTGGAGGACATTACCTCGGGCGACGTGCTCATCGACGGCAAGCGCGTCAACGACGTGGCGCCCAAGGACCGCGACATCGCCATGGTGTTCCAGAGCTACGCTCTGTACCCCAACATGACGGTATACGAGAACATGGCGTTTACGCTTGAGCTCAAGAAGGTCCCCAAGGACGAGATCGACCGCAAGGTTCGCTCCGCTGCTGAAATTCTGGGCATTACCGAGTACCTCGACCGTAAGCCCAAGGCGCTTTCGGGCGGCCAGCGTCAGCGCGTCGCCATCGGCCGCGCTATCGTGCGCGACCCCAAGGTCTTCCTGATGGACGAGCCGCTGTCCAACCTGGACGCCAAGCTCCGTAACCAGATGCGCGCCGAGCTCATTAAGCTGCGTCACGAGATCAAGGGCACGTTCATCTACGTCACCCACGACCAGACCGAGGCCATGACCCTCGGCGATCGCATCGTGGTCATGAAGGACGGCGTCGTCCAGCAGATCGCCACCCCGCAGGAGGTCTTCAACCATCCCGCGAACATCTTCGTTGCCGGCTTTATCGGCGTGCCGCAGATGAACTTCTTCGATGCCCAGCTGGTGCGCTCGGGCAACGGCTTCACCGTCAAGACCGAGGATATGAACGTGGCGCTCGCCCCCGAGACCTGCGCTCAGCTTGCTCTCAACTGGGACGACGGCGACGTGAAGGAGATCACGGCCGGCGTGCGCCCCGAGCAGATTCTGCTTGCCGACAAGGGCGAGGAGGGTGCGCTCCAGGGCACCGTCGAGGTGACCGAGCTCATGGGCTCGACCGAGCATGTCCACGTGACCGCTCCCGACGGCCAGTTTGTCCTGATTATCCCCGTCGTCGACCTCGAGGCCAAGGGTGCGCTCAAGGCTGGCGACACCATCTGGTTCAAGTTCGAGAAGAACGCGACCCATCTCTTCGATAAGGTCTCTGGCAAGAACCTTATCTAGGCCCGATCCAATCAGGCCCTCCTTTTGGGCGACTGCGGCTTTGCCATCCTTTTGCCGTGGTCACATATAAGGCTCCCCTCCCGTACACTGGGCGAGAGGGGAGCCTTTCTTTGTGTAGGGGTTGCCTGTTCGTTCGCTCGTCTGCTTGTTTGTCTCAATCTGTAACACGAAGACCCGATTTTGATGGCTAACTGTTACAGATTGAGATATTTCGGTAGGACTGATTCCGTCTGTCTCGTTCTATAACATCTAGAGGTTTAATTCGGGTCTTACTGTTTCAGATTGAGATGATTCGGCAGAACGTTTCGATTTGTCTTGTTCTGTAACAGGTGGAGACGTTTTAGCCGAGTAGTTGTTACAGAACGAGACAATTCGACGGGAACCCTCATATCCGGTCTGTCGACATAAAAAGCCGGGGCCACGTTTCCGCGACCCCGCATCAAGAGGATGGGTGTAGACAATGGGTTAGTCCAGGTGCCAGATCTCGTCGTTGTACTGAGCGATCGTGCGGTCGGACGAGAAGGTGCCGGCGTTGGCGATGTTGATCAGCGCCTTGCGCATCCAAGCGTCCTGGTCCTCGTAGTCGGCCAGCACGCGCTCCTTGGTCTGGATGTACTCCTCAATGTCGAGTAGAGCCATAAACCAGTCCTTGCCCATGATGTCGTCGTGCAGGCGCTGCAGGCGCTCGGCGTTGCCGGTCGCCATAAAGGCCGGGTTGGTGAGGAAGTCCACCAGCAGCTTGATGCCGGGCTTGCGGTAGAGCGCGCCGGCGTCATAGGTGCCGTCGGCGTAGAGCTGCTCGACCTGCTTGGACGAGGCGCCAAAGGTGTAGATGTTCTCGTCGCCGACAAGCTCGGCAATCTCCACGTTGGCACCGTCGAGCGTGCACAGGGTCAGGGCACCGTTGAGCATGAACTTCATGTTGGAAGTGCCGCTTGCCTCCTTGGAGGCCAGGCTGATCTGCTCGGAGATGTCGGCGGCGGGAATCACGCGCTCGGCAGCCGTGACGTTGTAGTTCTCGATCATAACGACCTGCAGGTAGGGGGCTACGTCGGGGTCGTTGGCAATCCACTGGGAAAGCGTCAGGATCAGATGGATGATGTCCTGTGCGATGGTGTAGGCGGGAGCGGCCTTGCCGCCAAAGATGATGGTGACGGGGTGCTCGGGCTTGTTGCCGTTCTTGATATCGAGGTACTTCCAGATAATGTAGAGCGCAAGCATCTGCTGGCGCTTGTACTCGTGGATGCGCTTGACCTGAACGTCGATGATGGCGCCTGCGGGAATCGTCACGCCCTGCTCCAGGGCCATGAATTCGCGCATGATTGCCTTGGCATCGGCCTTGGTGGCGGCCAGGCGCTCAAGAACGCGGCTGTCGTCGGCGAACGCGGCGAGCTTGCTCAGGTCGCCGGTGCGGCGCCAATCGGTGCCGATCACATCGTCGAGCAGGCTGGCGAGTGCGGGGTTGGCACCGTGAATCCAGCGGCGGAAGGTAATGCCGTTGGTCTTATTAGAGAACTTCTCGGGATAGATCTCGTAGAACGGATGGAGCTCGGTGTCCTCCAGGATCTTGGTGTGGAGTGCCGCAACGCCGTTGATGGAGAAGCCAAAGTGGATGTCGATGTGGGCCATGTGGACGGTGTCGTGATCGTCGATGATGGCGACACGCGGGTCATCGTGCTCGGCCTTGGCGATCTCATCGAGCTTGACGATAATGTCGGCGATGGCAGGGGAGACCTTCTGCAGGCTGGTGAGCGGCCACTTCTCGAGCGCCTCGGCAAGAATCGTGTGGTTAGTGTAGGCGACCATGGACCGTACGATGGTCACGGCCTCGTCAAACTCGATGTCGTGCTCGGTGGTGAGCAGGCGAATGAGCTCGGGAATGACCATGGTGGGGTGCGTGTCGTTGATCTGGACCACGGCGTAGTCGGCCAAGTCGTGCAGATTGCTGCCGCGCTCGATGGCCTCGTCGATCAGGAGCTGGGCGGCGTTGCTCACCATGAAGTACTCCTGGTAGATGCGAAGCAGGCGGCCCTGCTCGTCGGAATCATCCGGATAGAGGAACAAAGTGAGGTTCTTGGCGATTTCGGTCTTGTCGAAGTCGATGGAGCTGCCGGGGACCAGACCGTCGTCGACACTTGCCAGGTCGAACAGGCGTAGGCGGTTCTTGGTGGGCTGGCCATAACCGGGCACATTGATGTTGACGAGCTTGGAGGTAACGGCAAAGTCGCCGAACTCAACAGTGTAGGAGTGGTCATCATCGACTAGGATGTCCTGCTCGCCGAGCCACTCGTCGGGGACGGCCTTCTGCTGGTTGTCGACAAAGCGCTGGCGGAACAGACCGTAATGGTAGTTGAGGCCCACGCCGTCGCCGGTAAGGCCCAACGTTGCGATGGAATCCAAGAAGCACGCGGCCAGACGGCCCAGACCGCCGTTGCCGAGCGAAGGCTCGACTTCAAACTCCTCGATCTTATTGAGGTCGTGGCCGGCGGCGATGAGCTGGTCCTTAACCTCGTCATAGATGCCGAGGTCGATCATATTGTTGATGAGCAGCTTGCCGATCAAAAACTCGGCAGAGATGTAATAGAGCTTTTTCTTGCCGTTGTTGAGCGGACAGGCGGCAGAGTGCTCCTGCACGAGCTTGACCAGCAGTTTGTAAATGCGGCGGTCATCGAGTTGCTCGAGCGAAGTTCCAAAGGACTGCTCGGCAAGATCCGCAAGATTGATGCGGGGCATGTTTCCTCCTGTGGTGAGTCGACGACATGTCAGAAATTCAAAAGAAGCCCGCGCGAGGGGATTGGGGTGGCCTCGCGCGGGGAAACGGACGCGTCCGCACGATGGGGTGGGGTCGGGCGCGGTGGCTCCTATTGGGGAAGTTCAATTTCGGCTTCCGACGGGATGCGGAAGTAGGTCTCGGTCCAGCCGGTGAGCTTGTGCTCGAGCTCGCGGGTGATGGCGCCGTCGAGCATGCGCCAGGTCCAGTTGCCGCCCAGGGTGGCAGGGGTGTTGATGCGCGCCTCATTGCCCAGGTTAAGCAGGTCCTGCATGGTGTAGATGCACGTGTCGCTCACGCTGGCGGCGATGGTGCGATTGAGTGCATCTGCCATGGGTTCGCCGGCCTGCTGATGGGTGTACAGGGCTGCCTGCTCGCGCTGACGCGGGGTGGCCGTTCCTTCAAACCAGCCGCGCGCCGTCTCGTTGTCGTGGGTGCCCACATAGGCGACGGTGTTGGCGATGTAGTTATGCGGCAGGTAGTACGAGTTGGTGCCCTCAAAGGCAAACTGCAGGATCTTCATGCCGGGGAAGCCCGAGTTGTCGCGCATGTCGATGACGCCGGGGGTGAGGAAGCCCAGGTCCTCGGCGATGATGGGCAGCGTGCCGAGCTTTTCCTCGAGCGTCTTGAAGAACTTGAGGCCGGGACCCTGCGTCCACGAACCGTAGGACGAATCGGGCGAGGAGAACGGCACCTCCCAATAGGCCTCGAAGCCGCGGAAGTGATCCAGGCGGATGACGTCGTACATGTCGAGGGCGGCGCGAATGCGGCCCTCCCACCAGGAGAAGCCGTCGGACTCCATGGCGTCCCAGTCGTAGATGGGGTTGCCCCAGTACTGGCCGGTGGCCGAGAACTGGTCGGGCGGCGTGCCGGCGACGCTCACGGGATTGCCGGCGGCGTCGATCTTAAAGAGCTCAGGCGTCGCCCACATCTCGACGGAGTCACGCGAGACATAGATGGGCAGGTCGCCGATGATGAGAATGTCGCGCTCGTTGGCATAGGCCTTGAGGCGGCTCCATTGGCGGTCGAAGAAATACTGCGTCATCTGGTGGTAGAGCATGCGCGCGGGATGGGCGGCGCAGACCTTGGCAGATGCTTCGCCGCGGGTGCGCAGTTCTGCGGGCCACTCCCAAAACGCCTTGAGTCCGCACTCCTCTTTGACGGTCATGAACTCGCAGTAGGGGATGAGCCAGTCCTCGTTGGCCTGGATAAAGTCATCGAAATCGGCCGGCTTGTCGGCAGCAAAGCGCTCGGCGGCGCGGTCGAGAATCTGACGGCGGCCGCCAAAGATAACACCGTAGTCAACATTGCTGGGGTCGGATCCCAGGTACACGCCATCGATATCGCGCTGCTCCAGATACCCTGTCTCGATAAGCTCGGCAAAGTCGATAAAGTTGGGGTTGCCTGCGCGGGCCGAGAACGACTGATAGGGCGAGTCGCCATAGCTCGTCGTCGTGAGGGGCAGAATCTGCCAATAATGTTGTTTGCACGAGGCGAGGAAATCGACAAAGTCATAGGCGTTCCAGCCAAAGCCGCCGATGCCATACGGTCCGGGCAGAGACGAGATGGGCATGAGAACACCGCTTGCACGCTCCATGGATGTGCTCACCAACCTTCTTGTTGTGGGATCGGCCTGCAGATGGGTGAACAGCCCGTCCCGAGTTTAGAGTCGATGTCTCTATTGTAGAACATGTTGTTTAAACATGTATAGGCAAGATGATAAAGTTGGTCGATTTTTGGCGAATGGTTACATGCCATGAAAAAAGCCCCGACCTCACGACGTGAGATCGGGGCAAGAACGCTATGTAGGTTTTTTGCTACTCGGCGTCGGCGAAGCCGTTGGGGTTATGGCTCTGCCAATTCCAGCTGTCACGGCACATATCCGCGATGTCGTACTGGGCCTTCCAACCCATCATGCGCTCGGCCTTGGAGGCATCGCACCAGTTGGCGGCGATATCGCCGGCACGGCGCTCGCGGATCACGTAGGGCAGCTCCTTGCCGCACGCCTTGGAGAAGGCGGCGACGACCTCGAGTACCGAGGTGCCGGTGCCGGTGCCCAGGTTAAAGATCTCGACGCCGGTTTTGCCGTTCATCCAGTTGAGGGCGGCAACGTGACCAGATGCCAGGTCGCAGACGTGGATGTAGTCGCGCACGCCGGTGCCGTCGGGGGTGGGGTAGTCGTTGCCAAAGACCTGAACGGCCTCGAGCTTGCCCACGGCGACCTGGGCGACATAAGGCACCAGGTTGTTGGGGATGCCCTTGGGGTCCTCGCCGATCAGGCCCGACGGATGAGCGCCAATGGGGTTGAAGTAACGGAGCAGCACGACGTCCCACTCGGGGTCGGCGGTGTGGACGTCCATAAGGATCTGCTCGATCATCCACTTGGTCCAACCATAGGGGTTGGTCGCGGGCTTCTTAGGATCCTCCTCGGTGACGGGCGGGTTGTCCGGGTCGCCGTAGACGGTCGAGGAGCTCGAGAAGATGATGGACTTGCAGCCATGGTTGCGCATGACGTCGATGAGCACCAGGGTGTTCTCGATGTTGTTGTGATAGTACTCGACGGGCTTGCTCACCGACTCGCCAACGGCCTTAAAGCCGGCAAAGTGGATGACGCGGTCGATCTGATGGGTATCGAAGATCTTGTTCATCGCATCGCGGTCGAGCACGTTGGCCTCGTAGAAGGTGAGGTTCTTGGCGGCCTCGTCGCCCACGATGGTCTTGACGCGGTCGACGGCGACGGCGCT
The DNA here is from genome assembly GCA_900545615.1 of uncultured Collinsella sp. GTDB lineage: Bacteria > Actinomycetota > Coriobacteriia > Coriobacteriales > Coriobacteriaceae > Collinsella. Next base: position 8,078 of record UQZM01000030.1, on the reverse strand, counting down.
GGAGTTGGAGAGATCATCGACGATGACGACCTGGTAGCCACCCTCGAGCAGCTGAACGACGGTGTGCGAGCCGATAAAGCCGGCGCCACCGGTAACGAGGACACAGGTGTCTTTGGGGTCGAGTGCTTTGGACATGTAGTCTCCTATCGAATCAGGAACACTTCTTCAGGGGAGTATAGCGCAGGCAGGGACGCCCAAATCGTGCGCTGTAGGAAAAGCGGAGGATTGTGCCAACGTACTCATAGAAGAGCTTGCGTACGCATAACCTGATCTTCGACATTTGCTTACGAGCCGCTGACCTTGTAGTTTCCTGCCGTTCGTGGAAATCGTTGGGACGCGCCATATGTACGCTAATATGTATGAGTTGAGCGACATATAAATAAACATGTAACGGAGTACATATGTCACCAAACAGCGATTCCATCCTTTCCCAGGAGCTCTCGCGCCGCACTGCCCTCAAGGCCCTGTTCGGCGCCGCTTCTGCGGCAGTTCTTTTTGGCCTGCCCGCTCGCGCCCATGCGGCGGAGGCTTCCAAAGAAACAACCGATAAACTGAATGCCGCCCAGGCCCAGCTCGACGAGGTTCAGGCCCAGCTCGACAGCATCGCAAATGAGTATGCGGCGCTGGCCAACAAGAATGCCCAGACCCTCAACGACATCGAGAATGTCCAGGGCAAGATTGACGACACGCAGGCCCAGATCGATGAAAAGAAGGCCGAGCTCAAGAAGAAACGCAACGACCTTTCCGATCGCGTGGCCGCCAGCTACAAGTCCGGCGGCACGAACATCCTGTCGCTGCTGCTGGCCTCTGGCTCGTTTGAGGAACTCGTCGCCAACGCGCATTACGTTGAGAAGATCAACAAGAGCGACCGCGACGCCATCGAGGACATTCAGACCATCCAGGAAGAGCTCGATGCGCAAAAGACCGAGCTCGAGTCGCAGAAGGCCGACTTAGAGAAGCTCAAGGACCAGCAGACTGCCCAGATGCAGGACATGCAGGCCAAGCAGCAGGAAGTCCAGACGGTTCTGAACGGCCTCTCTGACGATGTCAAGGAGCTCATGGCTCAGCGTGATTCCGAGATTCTCGCTGCCGCCCAGGCCGAGGAGGCCGCTAGGAAGGCCGCCGCTGCCGCGGCCGCCGCGAACAAGAACAATTCCTACTCGGGTGGTTCGAGCTCGGGTGGCGGATCGTATGCGCCCGGAACTCCGCAGCAGAATGCCGGCTCGGGCAAGCAACAGGCCGTCGTCAACGCGTGCTACTCCACGCCTTCGCCGGGCCAGAACTGGTGCGCGGCGTGGGTTACCAATGTCTTCCGTAACGCCGGCGTTGGCTACTTTGGCGGCAACGCCTGCGACATGTTCAACGCCTGGTGCTATAGCTCCGACCGCTCGGCGCTGCAGGTGGGCATGATCGTGGCCGATTCCTCGCACAGCGGCACGGGTGCTCCGGGCCTTATCTACGGTCATGTGGGTATCTACGTTGGCGGCGGCATCGTTATGAGCAACGAGGGTGCCATTACGTCTAAGTCGCTCGATTCGTTTATTAGCTTCTATGGCACTGGCTCTGGCGTGCGTTGGGGCTGGCTTGGCGGTATTGCGCTGTCGTAGCTGCGGTTTGAAGTAAGTTGGTCCGTGGCTGCCCGAAAGGCATTAGGTTGCCTGCTCGGACAGTCCTGCTCGCACGGAGAGCACATTAAGTGCTCTCCGGCTCGTGCGGAACTCGCGATCAACCTAATGCCTTTCGGGCAGCCACGGACCTCTCGGGTCCAATACGTCACACACCGGACTGGTTTATCTGAATTAAAGAAAGTGAAGGCCCCTTTCGGGGCCTTCTTTTTATAAAAATTCGCCTACTCGGTGGACTTCGGGTTCTAGGTCTACGTTGAATTGGTCTTTGACGGTTGCCTGGATGTGGCGGATGAGTTCGTCGACATCGGCGGCGGTGGCGTGGTCGGCGTTGACGATGAAGCCGCAGTGCTTTTCGCTCACCTGCGCGCCGCCGATGGCGTGTCCTCGCAGGCCGGCGTCCATGATGAGCTTGCCGGCAAAGTAGCCCTCGGGGCGCTTGAAGGTGGAGCCGGCACTCGGCATGTCAAGCGGCTGCTTGTCCTCGCGGCGCTGGCGGTAGTCGTCCATGTCGGCCTTGATCATCGCGGCGTTGCCCGGGGCGAGATTGAAAGTGGCCGAAAGCACGACGAAACCGTCGTCGGCAATGCGGCTCTTGCGATAGCCCAGGTTGAGCTCATCGACATCGAACTCGATAATGCTGCCGCTACCGCGGGTGCCGTCGTCGAGCATGCGGGCGGGCTTGTAGACGCGCACGGACTCCAGCACATCGGCCATGCAAGCGCCGTATGCTCCGGCGTTCATGTAGCAGGCACCGCCGACCGATCCGGGAATGCCCGAGATGGGCTCCATGCCGGTAAGGCCGGCCTCGGCTGCCGCGGCTGCGACATCGGAAAGCAAGGCGCCGGCTGCCGCCGTGACGTGCGTGCCGTCGACCGTAATGTCGGAGAGGCCCTCGCCCAGCGCTACGACGACGCCGCGGATGCCCTTGTCGCCGACGAGCAAGTCGGAGCCGTTGCCCACGATGGTGAGTGGTAGATTGCAGCGATAGCAGGTATCGAGCGTGGCGACGAGGCCCTGCTCAGTATCGGGCGTGACAAAGACGTCGGCCGGACCGCCGATCTTAAACGTGGTGTGCTCGCGCATGGGCTCGCTCATCAGCACGTTGTCCTCGCCGGCAACGCCAGCGAGCGCGCACAGCAGGTCCTCGTTAAAAAAATCGTTCTCGTGCATACGGATATCCGCCTTTTGGTGGTCGTTGTCATCAATCGATTGCAATATACCCCACCCGGACGGATTTGGTGCGCTGGCGGCGATAAAACAGCCGTCCACCGGATTGGTAAAGTGTTTATCACCGAGGTAGAGGGGTAGTCGCTATACTTTCAAGAGATTGCGCGTAAACCCGGAAGGAGCGAGATGGCCAACAAAGTCACCCTCAAGCAGATCGCCCAGGAGGTGGGGCTTTCCCCCTCGTCGGTCTCGCTTGTGCTCAATAATCGGCCCTGTCGCATCTCGGAAGAAAACCGCAAGCTCATCAAAGAGGTCGCGGCGCGCAACCACTATGTTCCCAACCAGATTGCGCGCAGCCTGGTCATGCGCGAGTCGCGCACGCTGGGCCTTATCGTCCCTAACATCGAGAGCCGCTTTTTTGCCTCGCTCGCCGGTAGCCTGGAAAAGCGCTGCCGCGAGGACGGCTATGCGCTCTTCATTACCAGCTCGGGCGGAAGCGCCGATGACGATCTGGAGCTGCTGCGCCAGCTGGTGACGCGCGGCGTTGATGGCGTCTTCCTGGTGGTGGGTGACGAGTTCTCCGATGACCGCGCCCTGCGCGAAGAAGTCAGCCACCTGCCCATCCCGGCCGTAATGGTCGACCGTGCCATTGAGGGGCTCGAGTGCGACAAGGTGATGTTCGACCACGAGATGGGCGGCTATATGGCCACCCGCTATCTGATCGAGCAAGGCCACCGCCGTATTGCCTGCCTGGTTAATGCCCGCCGTTCCAATACGGGTCGCAAGCGACTTGCCGGCTATGAGCGCGCGCTGCGCGAGGTTGGCCTGCCGATCGACGCGCGTTTGGAGTTTGAGAGCGAGTACTACATTCCGAGCGCATACGAGGCCTCGGAGGCAGTGCTCGCAACTGACGCCACTGCCGTGTTCGCAAGCTCGGATAACATTGCCCTCGGTTTGCTCAAGCGCTTGCACGAGATGGGGAAGAGCATCCCGGGCGATATCTCGGTGGTGAGCTATGACAACTCGGCGGCCGACGTTCTCTTTGAGCCGGCGCTGACCGCGATTGAGCAGGACCCTGGTGTCCTTGCGGAGCATGCTTTTGGCTGCATGTCCAAGCGTCTTGCCGGTAGGGGCGGCAGGCGTGCCGAAGAGGTCGTTCTGGAGCCGGAGCTTATCGTTAAGGACAGCGTGCTCGAGCTTACTAAACACAACTAAACACGTTTACCAATTTGCAGAGACCGAATGTGGAGCACCTGTGACAATCAACGCCGCAGGTGAATGTCGCGTTTTGCTAATCGATGGAATTGATAAGGGGGTAAAACGTTTTTTCACCATGATAAAACGTTTTAGCAAATATACTGGTCCCAACGAAAGGTTGCCGTATTGGAGGGTGACCGCACAGCGAAGGGACATAAACAATGGCTAAAACACTGGGGACGCCGTGGCAAAAGCTGGGCCACGAGGTGCCGGCTTCCGAGCTCGAGGGCGTCGACCTGTATTGGCGCGCATCGAACTATCTGTCCGTCGGTCAGATCTACCTTCGCTCTAACCCGCTAATGCGCCCCGACTTTGTCGACGAGAAAACCGGTGAGGTGCGCGACTTCGGTCGTCCGGACGTTAAGCACCGCCTGGTTGGCCACTGGGGCACCACGCCCGGCATCAACTTCCTGTTCGGTCACGTCAATCGACTGATCGCCGACCACAACCAGAATGCTATCTTCTTGATGGGCCCTGGTCACGGTGGCCCCGCCGGTACTGCTCAGTCGCTGCTCGACGGCACCTACCGCGAGATTCGCCCCGACATCACCAATGACGAGGCCGGCCTGCAGAAGTTCTTCCGCCAGTTCTCCTATCCCGGCGGCATCCCGAGCCACTTTGCGCCCGAGACGCCCGGTTCCATCCACGAGGGCGGCGAGCTCGGCTACACGCTCAGCCACGCTTACGGTGCCGTTATGGACAACCCGAGCCTGCTGGCCGTGGCCGTGGTGGGCGACGGCGAGTCCGAGACCGGTCCGCTCGCGACCTCTTGGCAGTCCAACAAGCTCGTGAACCCGGCAACCGACGGCATCGTCCTGCCGATCCTGCACCTCAACGGCTACAAGATCGCCAACCCCACCATCCTTGCCCGCGTGTCCGATGAGGAGCTCACCAAGTTCTTTGAGGGCATGGGCTATAAGCCGCACTTCTTTGTCGCCGGTTTTGACGACGAGAGCCATGCAAGCATCCACAAGCGTTTCGCTGTCCTGTTTGAGCAGGTCTTTGACGAGATTTGCGACATCAAGGCCGCCGCACGGGCCCAGGCCGTCGCAGGCGAGACCGTGGTCCGCCCGGCCTACCCCATGATCGTGTTCCGTACGCCCAAGGGCTGGACCTGCCCCAAGCACATCGATGGCAAGAAGACCGAGGACTCCTGGCGCGCACATCAGGTGCCGCTGGCGAGTGCCAAGGACACCCACGAGCACTTCCGCGTGCTGCGCGAGTGGCTGCGCTCCTACAAGCCCGAGGAACTCTTTACACCCGAGGGCCAGGTGCGCCCCGAGGTAACGGCCTTTATGCCGACCGGCGAGCTACGCATCGGCGCCAACCCCAATGCAAACGGCGGCAAGGTGCGCCGCGAGCTCGAGCTCCCCGATATTCACGCCCACGAGGTTCCCGTCGCAAGTAAGGGTCACGGCTGGGGCTCCACCGAGGCCGCCCGCGTCTTTGGCGAGTACACCGCCGATGTTCTGGCCAAGAACATGGACGACTTCCGCATCTTCGGTCCCGACGAGACCGCGTCCAACCGCCTGCAGGCTGCCTACAAGGTGACCAAAAAGCAGTGGGATGCCGGCTTCTACGAGGACGAGGCCAACGACGAGCTGCTGGCCGGTTCCGGTAAGGTTGTCGAGCAGCTGTCCGAGCACCAGTGCGAGGGTTTCCTCGAGGCCTACGTGCTCACCGGCCGCTCGGGTGTGTGGAGCTCCTACGAGAGCTTTGTCCACGTGGTCGATTCCATGGTCAACCAGCACTGCAAGTGGCTCGAGGCCACCAAGCGCGAGATTCCGTGGCGTGCTCCCATCAGCGGCCTCAACATTTTGCTGTCGAGCCATGTCTGGCGCCAGGACCATAACGGCTTCTCGCACCAGGACCCCGGCTTTATCGACCTGCTGCTCAACAAAGCCAACGACACGCATATCGTGAATGCCTACTATCCGGCTGACGCCAACATGGCCCTTGCCGTGGCCGAGCGCGTCTACCAGTCCACCGATTGCGTCAACGCCATCTTCTGCGGCAAGCAGCCCGCCCCGACCTTCCAGACGGTCGACGAGGCCAAGGCGGAGCTCGCCGAGGGCGTCGCGACCTGGGAGTGGGCATCGACCGCCGATTCGCTCGCCGAGGCCGATGTCGTGGTCTCCACCTGCGGCGACGTGCCGACGCTCGAGGCCTTGGCCGCGACAGACATGCTGCGCGAGCTGGGCATCAAGGTGTGGTTCGTCAACGTGGTCGACCTGCTCAAGATCCAGAACGTCTGCGAGAACGACCAGGCCATCAGCGACGAGCGCTGGGCCGAGCTGTTCGGCTGCGGTGAGAAGCCCGTCCTCTTTGCCTTCCACGCCTATGCCGGCACGATTCGCCGCCTGATCTGGAACCGCCCCGGCCACGACGCCTTCCGCGTCCACGGCTATGAGGAGAAGGGCTCCACGACCACGCCGTTCGACATGCTGCGCCTGAACAACATGGACCGCTGGGCCCTGGCTGCCGACGTGCTGCGCATGGTCGATGCTGACAAGTTTGCCGAGCAGATCAACGAGTGGGAAGCTTTCCGCACCGAGGCCTTTGAGTTCGCGTGCGACGAAGGCTACGATCACCCGGCCTTCACCGACTGGGTCTGGCCTGACGCCGCTGCCGCAACCGCAGCCGACGGCGCGCTCTCCGCAACGCAGTTAACTGCTGGCGACAACGAGTAGCATCCGGGACGGTCTCGCGCTGGGGCCGCCTCCGGGCGGGTGCCTTCCTCTGAGAAGTGGGCTTCGCGAACTTCCCCGGACAAAGTCACCCTCCCGGGCAAGGCCCTCTCGACCGTTTCGATCTGCGGGGCTGAAAATTTTTAATGCAACGGTGACTTTGCTGATGCTGCCCTGGAGGCTGCGCATCTTTCTTTGGTCAGCTAGGATTGCATTGCCGGGGCCGGGGTGCCTGCTTTGTTTTGAGAAGTTCGCGGAGCCCACTTCTCAAAACAAAGCAGGCACCCCGGCCCTCGTGGAATAGCTAAGAGGGGGAGTAGATGAGCTTTACGAGCGTGGCGTTGCAGATGGTGACGGTTTCTTTGCCGATCCTGTTGGGGTGGTGTATCTCCAAGCTGGGATTTATGAAGGCAGAGTTTGAGCGCGAGCTTTCGCGTTTGCTGCTGCAGGTGGCGTTGCCGTGCTTGGTGCTCTCGTCGGCGTTGGGCGATGATGTGCAGTTGCCGAGCGTTGCCGATAGGTTTTCGCTCATGGGCTTGTCTGTCGTCATGTATGTTGTGGCGATTGTTATTGCGTTCGTTGTCACGGCCGCTCTTCGTGTGCCCAAAGGCACTGAGTGCTCGTATCGCTTTGCCGTGCTCTTTGGCAATGCCGGCTTTATCGGGTTTCCGGTCATTCAGGCGGTGCTTGGCAAGCAGGCGCTGCTCTACGCTTCGATTGCGCTCATTCCCCTCAACATATTTATGTTCACCGTCGGCGTCATGCTCTTTAGTGGCGTACAAGGTGGCCTTAAGAAGCAGCTGCGAAATCTTGCCGCTTGTTGCAAAAACCCTGGCCTTATTGCGAGTGTTGTCGTGCTCATTGTCGTTTTGACCGGATGGACCGATTGGGGCGTCGTGGGCGATTCGATTTCCATCGTGGGTACCATGACCACCCCGGTGGCGCTGCTGCTCATGGGGTCGTCCATCGCCAAGTATCGACCGCTCGATATGCTTACCAACTGGCGCGCCTATGTCGCCGTGGCATTCCGTTTGGTTATCGTGCCCGTGGCGTGTCTTGCCGTGGCCCGCGTGTGGCCAGGCATGACGCCCATGTTTATCACAACACTCGTCCTCGAGATGGCCATGCCGGTAGGCAGCAACGGCACACTGTACTGCCTCCAATACGGCAAAGATGCCCGCCCCATGATGCAGTGCACCTTCCTGTCGATCATCTGCTCCATTTTGACAATCCCATTAGTAACGATGCTGTGTGCGTAGCATCCGGGACGGTCTCGCGCTGGGGCCCTGTCAGGCGGGGTGACTTTGTCCGGGGAAGTGGAGTTCAGACGTGTGCTCTT
>UQZM01000029.1 GCA_900545615.1 uncultured Collinsella sp. | reverse complement strand
TTCATGCAGCAGGGGCTCTCAATGTTTTTATGTCCTGCTCATATCGTCTCTGCCGACAGTTAAGGAACGTCCCTAAGTGCCGGGTTTTGAGGAGGTTGGCATGCTCAATGCGATGATTTGGGCGCTTGCCTGTTTTGGCGTTGTCGCGGCAGATATTGCCCTGAGCGTGGTTTTGTTTTCCGCTCTGGGCGTCGCGTCGGTGTTCATGGGCTTTTCGATTGACGACCTCGATATTCAATTACTTCAGGCTGCCGCGCAGATGGCGTCGTTTTTGATGGCGCTGCTGTGGTGGCGTTATCTGTGGCCGCGCTCGTTTATGGCGCGCTGGCAGGGCGAGCGCCCGCTTGGCGGGGGAGCGCGTGGGGCGTGGAAACGCATCGCCTGCGTTATCGTGATTGGCCTGGCCCTGCAGGTGGTCGTTGGCTACGTGACCGACGCTGTGCTGTCGCTGTTGCCCGAGGCGGCGGCCGATTACAGTGAACTTGTCGAGGAAACGGGCATGGGCGACACGAGCTACTTGGCTGTCCTGACCACGGTGCTTGGCGCTCCGTTTTGCGAGGAACTGCTGATGCGCGGCATCATTTTTGAGTTTTCGCTCCGAGCGTTTAACCCGCAGTGCCGTCCGCTTTGGAAACGCCGGCGTCGCGCGCGGGCGCAGGACGGCGCCATGGTACCTTGGGCGGCCCCAAACACGTGGGGTATCGCCGCGGCGATTGTGCTGCAGGCGGCTATCTTTGGCTTTATGCATATGAACTGGGTGCAGGGCTGCTACGCGGGTGCCGCCGGTCTGGTCTTTGGCTGGGTGCTCGTGACGACCGGAAAGCTCCGCTACACGATTCTGCTGCACTTTGCCTTTAACGCCGGGTCGTATCTCATGGGCCTGCTGTGGTTTGTGAACGCGCCGTTCGACGTGGTGGTCACGGTTGGCATCGCCGGCTTTGTGCTGGTAGAGGCGATGCGCTCGCTGCTCCGGTCGTGCATTCCTGCGCCACGCGAAACTGATCGGTCTGATTATCAATGACTTTAACAAGACCGATGCGTCCTGAACGCACCTGGCGTTTCGCCGAATGTTTCTTTAAATTTTGAGTAAAAGAATGACATGTTGGATATGCCGACTTTTCGGGCTACATACTGCACGCTGCGCTCGGTGTTATTGAGAAGATATGCCGCCTCTGTGAGCTGCTGGTTGAGCTTGATTTGCGAAAACGTTTTGCCGGTTTTTTGCTTGATCAAGCTGCTGAGATAGCTGGTGCTATAACCCGTATCGCTCGCAATGCTTTCGAGCGTGCAGTCGCCGTAACTTCGCTCAATATGATTCAGAATCGACACGATGCGTTCGTCCGACATAATCGCCTGGTTATCAGTTGCGGAGCGTCGGTACAGTCCTCGAATGAGAACAAGGAATAGGCTGACGGCGAGGTGCCTCATGAGTTCATTGGAGTAGGCATCTTTAAAGTGATATTCGATAAAGAGCATCTCGATGAGGCGTCGCGCATGTCGGGCGTATTCCTCTGGAAGAATGAGATATTTGCGAGCCTCACGGTTTTTGGACACAAAATCAAATAGGAGATTCGTTAATGGTGACGCGCCGGGTAGCTGGCTCAGGAACACCGAATCGAACATTTCCTTTTTGAAGACGATTGAAATGACGATATCGTGCTCGCCCTTAACGTATGGAACGCTTCTGACTACGCCGGTGTTGCAAATGAGCACATCACCCTTTTTAAGGAGCAGTGACCGTCCGTTGACGACAAACGTGCAGACGCCGTCGTACACGTAGTTAAGCTCCATATCCCGATTGATATGAGGAGGAATGTCGGTAAAGCGTGACTCCTTGATAAGGCCCACGGGGTTTTCGTCGAGGGTTTCTTTCCAATCAAACAGATAGACCTCTTCGCCGTTAATGGTTGTGGTTTCCACCCTGTTATATCGCGGGCTGGGCTCTCCCGGATGCGTACGATGCCACTCTTCGGTCTCGGTATGCGTATAGAGCAACTGTTTGAGATTCGAATCCATGGGGTGCTCCAGCGGTGAACGGTAGAATCGATGCCTTGAACGGTATTATATCTAAAAAAATGTTATAAACCCAAGCTTTCTATGCGATATCTTATGCATCTTGTTCTTCCTAGTATTGGGTTATCCGCTGGAGCATCCGATCAAGGAGGGCAAATGGGTAAGTTAAAACATGGATTTGACTCCGACTTTTTATGGGGCGGAGCCATATCGTGCTCGCAGGCCGATGGCGCCTGGAATGAGGGCGGAAAGGGAAAGTCGACGCAGGATTGTCGATGGCTGGATGGCACCTGGACTCATGACCAGATCGAGGACAAGCATCAAAACAACCCCTTCTGCCATGACGAGCTAATGAACGCTCTCGCAGATGATGGCGTTGAGTTCTACCCGTTTAGGCGCGGTAACGACTTCTATCATCACTACCGTGAGGACATCGCGCTTTTTGCGGAGATGGGTCTCAAGCTGTTCCGCACCTCTATTTGCTGGAGCCGAATCTATCCTAACGGAGATGACCTTGAGCCTAACCGTGAAGGCATCGAGTGGTATCGAAGCATGCTGGGTGAGTGCAAAAAGCACGGCATTAAGACCTTCGTCACCATGCTCCACTATGACATTCCGGTAAATCTCGTCACCACATATGGGGGATGGAAGAATCGCAAGACGATTGATTTCTTCGCCCGCTATGTCGAGACGATCGTTACGGAATTGGGCGACCTGGTCGATTTCTGGCTGCCTTTTAACGAGTTCAATGCAGCGCGTTTTTCGCCTTGGGACGGGGTCTGTCTGGTCAAAGACGAAGAGGGGGAGAACTTCGATCGAGCCATCTTCCAGTGTCTGCACCACGAGTTCGTTGCCAATGCGCGCGCCGTCGAGATTGTCCATCGTCTTTCGCCCGATACTCCCGTTGGCGGCATGATCGCTCGATTCTGTACGTATCCTGCCACCTGCCGTCCCGAAGATAACATGCAGGCTATTCACGACGACCAGTATTCCAACTGGTTCTATACGGACGTGATGGCTCGTGGAAAATACCCCGCTTATATGAATCGCTATTTCGATGCGTGCGATATCGAGATTCAAATGGAGCCGGGCGATGAAGAGCTTATCGCTCGCAACACGGTCGACTTCCTGGCCTTCTCGTACTACTTTTCCCAGGTATCCACCTGCGATCAGGGATGGGAGAAGACTGCGGGAAATCTGGTCATGGCAAACAAGAACCCTTATCTCGAGACGAGTGAGTGGGGCTGGCAGCTCGATCCCATTGGCCTGAGGGTTACCCTTAACCAGATGTATGACCGCTATGGGCTGCCCCTGTATATCGCCGAGAATGGCCTCGGTACATCTGATGTAGTCGAGGAGGATGGCAGCATCCACGACGAGTATCGAATCGATTATTTACGCCAGCACATAAAGTGCCTTAAAGAGGCAGTGATCGATGGCGTTGACGTGCGCGGATATATGATCTGGGGATTCATTGACCTTGTTGCCTGCGGTCCTCTTACGATGGACAAGCGATACGGGCTTATCTATGTCGATCTGGATAATTGCGGCAACGGCACTGCGGAGCGCTTGCGTAAAGACTCTTTCTATTGGTACCAGAAATGTATCGCCACTAATGGCGAGGATCTTGGATAGGAGTGATTGTTGTGGCAGACAAGAAGGAACTAGCCGCTCGTGTCCTCGAGCTCGTGGGCGGCGCCGATAACGTTGTTATGGCAACGCACTGCATTACAAGGCTCAGATTCAACCTGAAGGACGATAGCAAGGCAGACCTTGAGGCCCTTAAGACGCTTGACGGCGCCTTGGGCGCGCAAGTTAAAGACGGGCAGTGGCAGGTTATCATCGGCGCCAGCGTGGGGTCGGTATATGACGAATTGGAGCCCATGCTAGGCGACAGGATGGGTGGCGAGGTCTCCGCCGACGCCGAGCAGCCTGAGCTCCAAAAAGGTTCGGCTCGCGTATTCGATATCATCACCGGCATCTTCTCCGCTATCATTCCCGCACTGGTGGCGGGAGGCATCGTAAAGGGCATCCTGGCTGCTATCGCGGCTTTTGGAATCGACACGGGTGCCGGCGACTTTGCGATATTCAATATGATTTCGGATATCCCGTTCTACTTCTTGCCGTTTTTGCTGGCAATGTCTACAGCTGATAAGTTCCGGGTCAACCGTTCGCTTGCGCTTTGTGTTGCCGGATCGCTGATGTACCCGACCATTGTCAACGCTGTCGGTACGGGCGAGACGCCCCTTGCGCTGTTCGGTTTTGCGGTGCCGATTTTTAGCTACGCCGATTCCGTGTTCCCGGTTATCTTTGGCGTCATTGGCTTGTCTTTTGTATATCGCGCAATCGACAAAGTCGTGCCGGATCTTTTTAAGCTCGTTGTCGTTCCGGCGCTCTCCCTTGCTATCGTGATTCCCGTCAACCTGTTTGTACTCGCTCCGATTGGTGCCTGGTGCGGTCTTGGTCTTGCCAACGGTATCGTTTGGCTATTCTCGACGTTAGGCCCCGTTGCCGGTTTTCTGCTGGGCTTCTTTATGCCGCTTATCGTGCTCTTCGGCATGCATCAGTCAACGAGCCCTATCCAGATTTCCAATATCGCAACGCTTGGGTATGACTATCTGCTCCCGATCTCTTTTTGCCATAACCTCGCCGAAAGCGGTGCGTCTTTTGGTGCAGCCCTGCGCATGACCGACGAAAAGCTCAAGTCCGCTGCAATGACGTGCGCCTTCTCAGCATTTATGGGAATTTCCGAGCCCGCCTTGTTTACCGTTCAGGTTCCTAACAGGACTCCGCTTATCGCTGCGATGATCGCGGATGGCATTGGCGGTGCGCTCACCGTTGTTCTGGGCGCAAAGTGCTTCGGCTTTGTTATGCCCGGCATTACCTCGTTGCCCGTTTATGCCGATCCAAGCGGCAATCCCATGAATCTGATCATGATTGTCGTCTGCATCGCTTTGACTTGGGTTATTTCCGCGACGCTCTCGTTTGCGCTCTATGGTCGTTTTGACAAAAAGTAACGATGTTTTGAGATAGACAATATTAATCGGCCGCTCGCCGGGGAATCGTTTTACGACGTCCCGGCGAGCGGCATTTTATTGGTGGGGGCGTGTGTGCCGCCAGCGGCGGCATGCCGCCTCGCCGCGCTAGTTACGCCTGCCGCCTCCGTTGGCGCCCTGTCGTCCCTGGGCGGCGCGGTTGCGGCCTGCGGTGTTCTGCGCACGCGACATGCCGCCGTATCCCTTGCTGCCTTTGGGTCCCTTGCCGGCGGCGCCACCGTGGGCCTTGCCGCCCTTCTTGCCGGTCCCATGTCCGCCGCCAGCAGACGTCTCGCCCGGGCGCGGCGGTACGGGACGGATCAGGCAATGCTTGGTGTAGCCGATCAGATCGCGGCGGCCGGCTTTTTCCAGCGCCTCGCGCACGAGCTTGTAGTTCTCGGGCTTGCGATACTGGATGAGCGCGCGCTGCATGGCCTTCTCGTGCGGGTCGCGCGCCACATAGATCGGCTCCATGGTGCGCGGATCCACGCCGGTGTAGTACATGCACGTCGACATGGTGGACGGCGTGGGGTAGAAGTCCTGCACCTGCTCGGGCATGTAGCCCATGTCTCGCACGGCCTCGGCAAGGTCCACAGCTTCCTTCATGGTTGAACCGGGGTGGCTCGAGATTAGGTACGGCACCACGTACTGCTTGAGTCCGTATTCGCGGTTCAAGCGTTCAAATTTACGGCAGAACGCATCGTAGACGGCTCGGCTCGGCTTGCCCATCACAGACAGCACCGCGTCGCTCACATGCTCGGGTGCCACGCGTAGCTGGCCCGAGACGTGATGCTCCAGCAGCTCGCGTAAAAACTCGTCCGAGGCATCGGCCATGGTGTAGTCAAAGCGGATGCCGCTGCGCACGAAGACCTTTTTGACGCCCGGCAGCTGGCGCAGGTCGCGCAGCAGCTGCGTGTAGCCGCTCTCGTCGACCACCATGTTCTTGCATACGCTCGGCCACAGGCAGCGCTTGTTCTTGCACACGCCGTGCTTGAGCTGCTTGTCGCAGGCAGGACGGCTAAAGTTGGCCGTCGGCCCTCCTACGTCGTTGATGTAGCCCTTAAACTCGGGGTCGCGCGTGAGCAGCTCGGCCTCGCGCATGATCGAGTCGTGGCTGCGCATCTGCAGCACGCGGCCCTGGTGGAAGGTGAGGGCGCAAAACGAGCACTCGCCAAAACAGCCGCGGTTGGAGCTAATGGAAAACTTGATCTCGGCAAAGGCCGGCACGCCGCCCGCTGCATCGTAGTCGGGATGCCAATCGCGTGCGTAGGGGAGTTCGGCCACCTCGTCCATCTCATCGGTGGTGAGTGTCGCCGACGGCGGGTTTTGCACCACATAGACGCTGTTGGGGTAGGGCTCTACCAGGCGATGCCCGGTGATGGGATCCATATTCTGCTGCTGCACGTTAAAGCTGCGCGCGTAGTTGAGCTTGTCGGCGGTAAGGTCGTCCCAGCTGGGCAGCAGGTCGTAGTCGTAGACCTCGTCGAGCGAACCCGTGCGGTAAACGGTGCCGTTGATATAGGTGATCTGATCGACGGTCAGCCCCGCGTCGAGCGCGTCGGCGATCTCGACGATCGCGTGCTCGCCCATGCCGTAGATGAGGATGTCGGCGCCCGAGTCGAGCAGCACCGAGCGCTTGAGCTTGTCCTGCCAATAGTCGTAGTGGGCCAGACGGCGCAGGCTTGCCTCGATGCCACCGATGATGATGGGAGCGTCCTTGAACGTCTGGCGGATGAGGTTGCCGTAGACCGTGACGGCACGGTTGGGGCGGTGGCCTTCCTCGCCGCCGGGGGTATAGGCGTCGGTGTGGCGGCGGTGCTTGGTCACCGAATAGTGGTTGACCATTGAGTCCATGTTGCCGGCGCTGACCAAAAAGCCCAGGCGCGGCTCGCCGAGCACCGTGATGCTGGCGGGGTCGGTCCAGTCGGGCTGGCAGATAATGCCCACCTTGTAGCCGTGTGCATCGAGTACGCGGCTGATGATGGCCATACCAAAGCTGGGGTGGTCCACGTAGGCGTCGCCGCAGATGTAGACAAAGTCGCACTGGTCCCAGCCGCGCGCATTCATATCGGCGCGACTGACGGGGAGAAACTTGTCGCGGCCCGGACGCCAGGGGCGTGAGGGCGCTGCTGAGGCATGCGTGGGTCGCGAGCCCTGCGCCTTGCCGCCGCGCTTTTGCTGCTGGTCCTGTTTGCCCTGCTGTCCGCGTTGGCTGTTCTGAGCGTGCTGAGGCTTTTTTGCCACGATCCCTCCCGGTGTCTGTATGCTGCACGTAATTGTAACCAGTCTTTTTGGGACGGGGCTAAAAAGACTGGGGGAGTACATGAGCTGGTGAGTGAGAGCGTTGCTGAGCCAGTCGTTTGTTTCCAGACTGTGTATCCCCGTGTCGAAGGAGCCGTCTCGCGCGCACGCCATGTTGTCAATGGGTTACAGTATGAACGGCGGCTATGTTTCCGCCAACGCACGAGAGGGTCGTCAACAAGGAGGATGCACGACGATGCAGCGTGCCAAACAGATATCGGAGTCCATCGAACTGGGCATTATCCTGGCGCTCGCCGGCGGCTTTATGGATGTGTATTCGTACATTGGGCGCGACCATGTTTTCGCAAACGCGCAGACGGGCAACATCCTGCTTGTGGGCGTGAGCATCTCGGAGGGCAATTGGGCACTTGCGGGGCGCTACTTCTTCCCTGTGGTGTCGTTTGCCGTGGGCATTATGCTTGCCGACCTGGTACACGAACGGTTTGGCAGCGTGATTCACTGGCGCCAAGTGACGGTGTTCTTTGAAGCCGTCATCTTGCTGGGCGTGAGCTTTATCCCCGGTGGCGGTTACAACCTGCTCGCCAACTGCCTCACTTCGTTTGCCTGCGGCATGCAGGTCGAGAGCTTCCGCAAGATTCACGGTCATGGCATCGCTACGACCATGTGCATCGGCAACTTGCGCAACGCGCTGCAAAACGTGGACGATTACATCATCACCCACAGGCGCGGCTTTTTGGAAAACGGCCTGCTGTACTTTGGCGTGATTTTTACCTTTGTGTTTGGCGCCGTGTTGGGCAACTGGTGTATTGAGCGCATGGGCCTGCACGCCATCGTCGTGGCGAGCGTGCTGCTGTTTGTCGCGTTTGCCATCATGTTCATCGACCGCGAGCGCGACTTGCGTTTTCGCTGGAAGGTTGCGGCCGAGGCTTGGAAAGAGGGCTGTCGAAAGTAATCGAATGCGGCAAAGGGGCTGTCCCTTTGCCGCACTGATCAATATTGGGGAGGGGACGGCCATCTCGGCCGCCCCTTTTTTGGAGTCTTAAGCGCTAAGGTGCATGTTCGCAACAACATTCAGGAGCCAGAAAAACTATCCAGCTCCTGAATGTTGCTACGAACTGCTTTTTGCGATTTATTCGAGATGCTCTTCAATCCGTGCCCTAAGAAGGGCAATGGCTGTAGGTATTCCAATTGCGGCGGCTAATTCGGCTTTATCCAAAACCTGTATGCTAAAGCTCGATTGTTTATCACATTGAAGGACGATAACTGAAGATAGCTTCACTTCTCGTTGGCTGAATATATCGTAATCTCCAAATAGGAAGTTACCTTTTATTGTGTAATTCGGTATGTTCGTTACGCACTTCATCTCAAGTCTGTTTAGACCATAATCGAACACCGCAACTTCCTTGTGTTCGATGATGAGCGCAACCCTGGGCATGTTGCTAAAACCACCGTCGACGACAGTGAAGAGTTTTTCATTTGCATCGTCATAAACGGTATATTTAAGACTCAATAGCTGTCCTAGTGGACCCGTGAACCCATGTCTTTTGATGTTGAGGTTGTCTCCCGCTGGGTTGATGAGAGCCAGAGTATGCGGATAAGGGTTACCTTCAATCGAGATTCGATATTCGTTTGTAGCCGTCTTGCTCGATTTAGGACCACTAGCCACCACGTGTCATCGCCTCGATCGAATTGGAACCGTCTTCTGCTTCGTGCGGAGAATTACGCTGTACGTTGCAGTAGATGCAGCTGCAATAACCGCATGGGCAATTTCTAACAAAATGAATGACGTTATTTGCTGCATGCATGTTATTAACTATAAAGTATCTTTTTATAAACGTATTGTCAAACATATATTGCTAAAACAGAAACAATTTATAGACTGAGTCGGTCGTATTCTTTGGGCGATTGCTCCTATAATCTAGCCTTCGCTGCTGTCGGGAGGGAAGGACTAGGGCTCCGTTATTCCGTTGAAACGCTTTAACACCTTTGACGTTCTCACGCGTTTTTTGTTTCAAAAGCGTTAGGATGGGACTTATAGCGCGGGGCGTAATGGGTGCCCCGCACACGATGGGAGGCTATCAATGGCTAATCGTTTCGTTCTCAATACCATCTCTTATCATGGTTCCGGCGCCATCAAGGAGATCCCCGGCGAGCTCCAGCGTCGCGGCTACAAGAAGATCTTCGTCTGCTCCGACCCCGATCTGGTTAAGTTTGGCGTTACCGCTAAGGTGACCGACGAGCTCGACGCCGCCGGCATCGCTTGGAGCCTCTACTCCGAGATCAAGCCCAACCCCACTATCCAGAACGTCAAGGACGGCGTCGAGGCCTTCAAGGCCGCCGAGGCTGACGCTATCGTGACTATCGGTGGTGGCTCCTCCATGGATACCGCCAAGGCTATCGGCATCATCATCAACAACCCCGAGTTCGCCGATGTCCGCAGCCTCGAGGGCGTTGCTCCCACTAAGAACCATGCCGTGTTCACCATCGCCGTGCCGACGACCGCCGGTACCGCCGCCGAGGTGACCATCAACTACGTCATCACTGACCCCGAGAAGGTCCGCAAGTTCGTGTGCGTTGACACCAACGACGCCCCCGAGGTCGCCGTCGTCGATCCCGACATGATGGCTTCCATGCCCGCCGGCCTGACCGCTTCCACTGGCATGGACGCTCTGACCCACGCCATCGAGGGCTACACCACCAAGGGCGCTTGGGAGCTCTCCGACATGTTCCACTTTGAGGCCATTAAGCTGATCAGCGAGAACCTGCGCGACTCTGTCGCCGAGGCCAAGTCCGGTCAGCCCGGCTCCGGCCGCGAGGGCATGGCTCTTGGCCAGTATGTCGCCGGCATGGGCTTCTCCAATGTTGGCCTGGGCATCGACCACGCCATGGCTCACACGCTGTCCGCTCACTACGACACCCCGCACGGCGTCGCTTGCGCCATGCTGCTGCCGATCGCCATGGAGTTCAACAAGCCGGTTTGCGCCGAGCGCCTGGCCAAGGTTGCCGTTGCCATGGGCGTTGACACCACGGGCATGAGCACCGACGAGGCCGCCGACGCCGCTATCGCCGCCGTCAAGCAGCTTTCCGCCGACGTGAACATCCCGCACGTCTGCGAGGCCATGAAGGCCGACGAGATCGAGGTCCTGGCCAAGGACGCCATGGCCGACGCCTGCTTCCCGGGCAACCCGCGCGAGGCGACGCTCGACGACGTCATCGAGCTCTTCAAGAAGATCTGCCCGGCTGCCTAACTTGGTTCGGCGGGCCCCTGCCCGTTAGCCCCACAATCGTCCTCGGACATGTCGGAAGCCCCCGCTGCGCACTTCGTGCGGCGGGGGCTTCCTCCGTCCTGCGGAAAGATTGTGGGGCTAACGGGCAGGGGGCCCGCCGGCTCGTTATCGTGGCGGGCGCAGTTCTGAAGAACTCAATGGGTCATCTCGCTAGGTAAAAAGATGGTTCGCGGTGGTATCGTTGTTGTGGGTTTAATTCGATATGAAAGGGTGACTTTGGTGTCCAAGATGGATTCTACGCTCTCCTATATTACTGACCAGTTGAAGGCGCTGACTTCTATTGCTTCGCCTACAGGCTATACCCGTGCGGCGACTGATTATCTGATGGAGACGTTGCGCGATATGGGCTTTGGGCCCGAGCGCTCCAATAAGGGCAATGTGCTCGTTGGGCTTGGTGGTGAGGGTGAGCCGCTCGTGTTGGCGAGCCATGTCGATACCCTGGGCGCCATGGTGCGTTCCATTAAGGACAATGGTCGCCTGCGCCCCACGACCCTCGGCGGGCATCAGTGGTCTACGGCCGATGGTGAGAACTGCACTGTCTACACGCGCGACGGCAATGTCTATACGGGTGTGGTCCTCAACACCGAGCCTTCGGCGCATGTGGCCGATGAGCCGGTCAAGACCATCGAGAAGAACATGGAGATCTTGCTCGACGAGAACGTCGACAGCAAGGACGATGTGCTTGAGCTGGGTATTCAGACTGGCGATATCATTGCCATGGATCCGCGCACCACGGTGACGGAGAGTGGCTATATCAAGAGTCGCTTCTTGGACGACAAGCTGTCTGCGGCGATTCTGCTGGGCCTGGCGCGTGCTGTCGCTGCCGGCGAGGTAACGCTTTCGCGCAAGGTGTCGTTGCTCTTTACCGTGTACGAGGAGGTCGGCCACGGCGGCGCCTTTGTGCCGGCCGACACGCGCGAGATGATCAGCGTTGACATGGGTTGCGTGGGCGACGACCTGGGCTGCACCGAGCGCATGGTGTCGATTTGCGCCAAGGATTCGGGCGGCCCCTACAACTACGACCTGGTGACCACGCTGTCTAATATCGCGCGCGAGTTGGAGCTCGATTACGCCATCGACGTGTACCCGCATTACGGTTCCGACGTCGAGGCCGCGCTTTCGGCCGGTTACGACATTCGCCATGGCCTGATCGGCCCCGGCGTGTACGCGAGCCACAACTACGAGCGCAGCCACATCGACGGCGTGCGCAACACCTACGAGCTCGTCCGCGCCTACGTGCAGCGCTAGGGGAGCAGCTTGCGACTCAGTTGACCAATCGCTAAGGCCCGATTTCTCGGGCCTTTTTTCGCTTTAGGACGTTTAGTATTATGATGTATGTAATCTATTAACTAAAGCGTAAATTACTTAACGAGGTAATACGGCATATGGATACATCTGACTACTTAACTATGGGTGATGCCGCCCGCCTGTTGGGCGTTACGAAAGCCCGCATATCGCAACTTTCCGCATCGGGGACGCTTGTGTGCGATATTGTGGGCGGCCGGAAGATGGTCGAGTACAATTCTGCGATCGCCTATCAAAAGGTCCGCAAACGAGGACGCCGTCCTGCAGCCGATGTGGGGCGCAAGTTTACGCTGATGTCGGCCGACCATGAGGTCGCGCATGTCTCATTTGATACGATGCGCGAGTTTCCCTTCGAAATCGCGGAGGTCCTCGATGCGCAACGAATGCCGTTTGGCACGTGCTCGAGCTCTTCTCCAACGGTGAATAAGCGGGAGCTCAACGCGTGGTGGGGGCATCGATTGGTGCCCGATGTTCGCCCTGGGCTTATCTCGCGCTACCGCGAGCTGGGGATTGTCAACGGCGCTGAGGTGCCGGTTCAGTGCCTGGGTCTCTCGCTTTCGGATTGCTATTGGCTGCGACCGGCAGAATGCGATGAGCTCGAATGGCGAAACCTCAATTACTTCGAGAATGAATTTGAGCGGTCGACGCCCGAGGGGCGTTCGGGTTGGCTGGAGGGCATCGGTCTTAAAAATCCCGACAACACATCCGAGGGCGAGCTTCCTAAATCGTGGATGATTCGCAACGGCGCTCGCGTTCTGGTCAAGGGATGCGGCGTGGACGACCAACGGCCCTTTAACGAGGCGGTTGCAACGGCTCTGCATCGCCGCTTGCTTTCC
Source organism: uncultured Collinsella sp. (assembly GCA_900545615.1). Classification (GTDB taxonomy): domain Bacteria; phylum Actinomycetota; class Coriobacteriia; order Coriobacteriales; family Coriobacteriaceae; genus Collinsella. The sequence goes on along the minus strand of UQZM01000029.1, from coordinate 12,482 downwards.
AAGGGGGAGTTTGTTCCTTACGCGGTTGAGCGCATGTTCAATGGCCCCGTGTGCCTGTGCGAGGATTTTCTTGACGGCCGCGAGGAATATGTTCCGGCTGTTTACGTTAAGAACGCCCTTGGAGGCCAGCGAGGAAGCTCGACGTACGACCGGTACTGCCGATTCCTTGGTAAGCATGGAGCAGACGAGACCGCTGTGAGAAGGTCTATGTCGCAGATGATCGTTTGCGATGCCCTTTTGGCCAACAGCGACCGCCATTGGCGAAACTTCGGCATCATCCGCAATGTCGACACCCTGGAGATAAAACCTGCTCCGCTGTTCGATAGCGGCAACTGCCTGTGGTACAACGTACCAACTGCCGCGCTCGCAGCTGGGGAGTTTGGGTTTGCCGCTAAGCCGTTTGGGCCCGACCCTTCCGTCCAGCTGGCGCTTGCCGACTCGCTCGATTGGTTCGATTCATCGCGACTCGACGGATTTGTTGGTGAGGCGATTGAGATCCTTTCGCAGAGCAAGTGGGCCACGGCGGAGGGACGGCTCGAGTCCATTCGCCGCGGCCTGGAGCGTCGCGTTGTCGAGGTGAATGCCGCTGTTGAAGTGCTTCGATACGTGCGGCGATAATCCCGCGGCTACTTGATAGCTGCCGTAACGGTGCCGCCACCCAAGACGACGTCGCCGCGGTAGATAACGACTGCCTGGCCGGGGGCGATGGCTCGCTGCGGCTCGTCAAAAGTCAGCAGCATTTGCCCGTCGGCGCCACGTGTAAGGGTTGCTGCCTGGTCCTTTTGACGGTAGCGGTATTTGGCGCCCACGCGAATGCCGCCGGCGTCAAGCTCGGCCTCCATGCGCGCGGCAGGGGCGCTCCAGATCCAGTCGTTGGCCGTGAGCGCGGTGGCCGTCAGGTCCTCGGCTTCGCCCAGATGCACGGTGTTGTTGGCGGCGTCGACGCCCGTCACGTACACGGGATGTGCCATTGCGACGCCCAGGCCCTTGCGCTGGCCGATGGTATAGCGCAGCGCGCCGTTGTGGCGCCCAACCACGCTGCCGTCGCGCCATACGATGTCGCCCGGTGCGGCGGGGCGCCCGCAGCGGCGCTCGATATAGCCTGCGTAGTCGCCGTCGGGAATAAAGCAGATGTCCTCGCTTTCGGCCTTCTTGGCGTTGGCAAAGCCCTGCTCGGCGGCAATGCGGCGCACGTCGCGTTCCTTATCCAGGCCCGCCAGCGGAAAGATCGTGTGCGTGAGGCGTTCTTGCGTAAGCGAATACAAAAAGTAGCTTTGGTCCTTTTTGGGATCTTCGCCGCGGTGCAGCTGCCAGGTGCCGTCGGGCGCTTGGCTCGTCTTGGCGTAATGGCCCGTGGCGATATAGTCGCAGCCCATATTTAGCGCAGCGTCCAGCAGCGCGCCAAACTTAATGTGGCGGTTGCAGATGATGCACGGATTGGGCGTTAGCCCTTCCTGGTAGGCGGTCACAAAGCGCTCGATCACGCTGCGGTCGAACGTCTGCTGCAGGTCGAGCACGTGGTGGGGCATCCCTAGCCGCTCGGCAACGGCCTTCGCGTCGGCGATGTCGCGGTCGACTTTGCTCATGCCCGTGACGGGATCGGGCGCGGGGCAGGTGAGGCGCATGGTGGCGCCGACGCATTCGTAGCCCTGGCTTTTGAGCAGGTACGCGGTCACGCTGGAATCGACGCCGCCGCTCATGGCGACGAGCACGCGCTTGTTGTGCATGGGGAGGTTCTCCTTGGTGGCATGCGGCCAAAAAAGAAAAGCGGCGCGGGAGGCTGGTTCCGCGCCGCAGACATTGTAACAAGTTCGGGTGCTTCGTGGGACGCCCTAACGAGATGGGCTCAGGTCGCCAGAAGAGAGGAGAAACCGGCGTGCCTTGAGCTCATCGGCTTGGCAGTGGGCCCTAGTCCTGGAAAAGCGCCGTGGACAGGTAGCGCTCGCCGGTGTCAGCGAGCAGCGCCACGATGGTCTTGCCCTCGTTCTCGGGACGCTTGGCCAGCTGCAGTGCGGCCCACACGGCGGCGCCGGATGAAATGCCCACGAGCACGCCCTCCTTGTGGCCCACGGCGCGGCCGGTGGCAAAGGCGTCGTCGTTCTCGACGGGGATGATCTCGTCATAGACCTGGGTGTCGAGGACGTCCGGCACAAAGCCGGCGCCGATACCCTGGATCTTGTGCGGGCCGGCCTGGCCCTTGGAGAGCACCGGGGAGGTGGCGGGCTCGACGGCGACGACCTGAATCTCGGGGTTTTGCTCCTTGAGGAACTCGCCCACGCCGGTCACGGTGCCGCCGGTGCCAACGCCGGCGACGAAGATGTCGACCTTGCCGTCGGTGTCATCCCAGATCTCGGGGCCGGTCGTGGCCTTGTGGATGGCGGGGTTGGCGGGGTTCACAAACTGGCCGGCGATGATGCTGTTGGGAGTCTCCTTCTGCAGCTCCTCCGCCTTGGCGATAGCGCCCTTCATGCCCTTGGAGCCGTCGGTGAGCACGAGCTGCGCACCGTATGCCTGCATCAGCTTGCGGCGCTCGACGGACATGGTCTCGGGCATGGTGATGATCACCTTGTAGCCGCGGGCCGCCGCCACCGAGGCGATGCCGACGCCGGTGTTGCCGCTCGTGGGCTCGATGATGGTGTAGTCGCCGCCACGCACGAGCTTGCCGGCCTTCTCGGCCTCGTCAATCATGTTCTTGGCGACGCGGTCTTTAACGGACCCGGCGGGGTTGAAGTATTCCAGTTTGACGAGCACGCGGGCCTTGAGGTCCTCGTCGGCCTCAAAGTGGGTGAGCTCCAGAAGCGGGGTGTGGCCGATAAGCTGGTCGATGGACGTGTAAACATTGCTCATGGTGAACCTCCAAAGTGTTCAAATGACTGGATACCGTGTGGCTTTACGGTGTGTGTAGCAGCGAAACCCACAAACCTTATAGGTTGTTCGTTTTGCTGTTGGGAAGCATACTAGACACTAAAGCCTAGTAATGCAATAGGAAATAGGAGTTTATTGCAAGTTGATTAACCATCTTGACCGGAACGGGTATTTTCAAAGCCAATTTTTCGGCTAGAATTTCAACGAACTAAAAGACCGAAAGGCAGCACTATATATGTTGGTTTCTACTAAGGGCAGATATGCCCTGCGCGTTATGGTCGATCTGGCCGAGCACCAAGCGGCCGGTCGCATCCCGCTTAAAGAGATTGCGGCACGTCAGGGTATTTCGGAGAAGTACCTCGAGAATATTCTGGCGACGCTCGTGCGCGCCAATATGCTCTCGGGTATGCGCGGCAAGGGCGGCGGCTACGTGCTCACGCGCCCGCCCGAGCAGTACACGGTGGGCGAGATCCTGCGCCTGACCGAGGGCAGTCTGGCGCCGGTCGCCTGTCTGGATGGCGACTGCAAGGGTTGCTCGCGATCTGATGAGTGCCCCACGCTCGACGTGTGGAAGAACCTGGACAAGCTTATCAACGACTACCTCGACGGTGTGACGCTCGATGCGCTCGTCGCCCCCAGCGAAGGCTACGATTACGTCATCTAACCCACGCCTGCCATGTGGGGACGGGGTGGAAATGGTAGATTTTCTTGCCCTCTGAGACTTGGCAAATAAGAAGGCCGCCCATTTTTGCGATGGGCGGCTTTCTTATTTGGTCCGATGCGTTTGTGTGTCGGGGCGTTCTACTCTTCGGCAATACTATCGAGGATACTGCGCATGATGGACACTAGGATGCTGCCCATAAAGGCCGAGCCAAAGCCGGCGATGGAGATGCCGACGCCTAACAGGTTGACCGACAGGTAGCTGGCGAGCTCCAGCATAAAGCTGTTGAGCACGAGCTGGAAAATGCCGAGCGTAATGATCGTGAGCGGCAGCGAGATGACCGTGAGGAACGGTTTGACGAACGAATCGACGATGTTGAGGAACAGTCCCACAAAGGCAAAGCAGACCCAGGCCTCGGCAAAGCCGAAAGGTTGGATGCCGGGGACGAGGAACGTGGCGATCGCGATGGCGATCGAGGTGAAGAGCCAGTTAAGCATAAAGCGCATGGCGTGAATCCTTTCTTGCGTCGGGGTTGCTGGCGTCGCGTGAAGCGGCTTGCGGCGGCGATTTGGATGGTTGCGCGGGCGCGCCGCGGTGTTTGGGCGCCCATTGTCTCAAATATTCGTGGAGCTTACGTGCGCATTCGGTTTCTAAACGGCGTTCGTCCTGAAAAACGTGCCGCTGACAGAGAGTCTTGTCACTTTAGTTTGGTGGTGTGCTACACTGCTACGGGCAAATGGCCCATGCATAGTTTTATTGCATATTTACGGGCGAACGATGCCCGATGTCAGTATCAACTTCGATGCCTTTTGGCGGGTTTGGCGGTGATCGATGAATATCGAGAACATGTTTGACAAGCCTGATGTCAAGCAGCTGGTCCACGCATTTAGTCTTTTGGATGACGAGAACGATATCCAGGCGTTTTTAACCGATATCTGCACGCCGCGCGAGATCTGCGATCTTTCGCAACGTCTGCAGGTTGCGCGTTATCTGGATGAGGGCGAGCCTTATGTTGAGGTTCAGGCCCGCACCGGCGCTTCGTCCACTACGGTGAGCCGCGTGTCCAAGGCACTCAACGGCGAGTACGGCGGCTATCGCAAGATCCTCATCAAGCTGGAGGATGGCGAGTAGGCCAGCGGCAACAAACGAATTGCGCAGAACCGTCCCTTCGGGGGCGGTTTTTTGATCCTTTGGGGACGGAGGAAAACGGATCACTGGGTTAGACTGACCTCCTCGGTGATCCATTTTCCTCTGTCTCCAAGGGGTCAAATCTGTTGGCGTGGGGCAAATCTGTCCGCGCGGGCGGGTAGGATGGAAGCATTGAATATTGCGAACGGTTTGAGTGGAGGACCATGCCTGTTCGAATCTATACCACCAACGCCAGCGCGGATTTGAGCGATGCCGAGGCGGCGCTGCTTGCCGACCTTATTGCCCGCCACGGGCGTGCCGTGCTGCTGGCGCCAACGTTTGCCGAGCTCGACCTGTGCCGTCATGATGCGGCGGAAGCCGGCGTTTCGCTGGGTATTGACTACAAGACGCCTACATCGTGGCTTCGCTCGCTTTGGGAGCTTTTGGGCGACGGGCGCGGTTTCGTCGACAACCTGCAGCGCCAGATGCTGTTTTCGGACATGGTAGCGCGCCTCGACGACGCCGACCTGCAGCCGCTTTCGCGCAGCCAGGGCACGGTGCGTATGCTCGCGCGTATGGCTCGCGATGTGCTGCCGGGTGTGGCAGGGACAGGCACCGAGCGTTGCTGCGACAACGTTTGCAAGCCCAAGCCCAAAAGCGATGCCGAGGCTCGCGTGTTTGAACTTTTGTGCGCCTATGCGCGCGGTTTGGACCGTCGAGATATGGTCGAGCCCTGCGAGGCGGCTGACATTATGGCCGGCGCTTTGGCCGACAACCTGCCGGGGTGCGCCCGCGCCGTTTGCGTGCGCGGCGTCACGTCATTTACGTATAGCCTGCTCGAGCTGCTGTCCGCCGTGGCAAACAACGGGGGAGAGGTTGTCGTGCTGCTTGCCCGCGAGCAAGCGGCGATGCGCGAGGAGCTTGCCGCGGCATTTGATGTCCGCGGTGTGCTGTTTGAGATCGCGCCGCTGGGGGAGGGCGCCGCCGCGCCCCAGACTGCCTCCAAGTCCGCTGCTCAGCCTGCCTTTATTGAGGTCGCCGGCCCCCATGCCCGTGCCCATGCTTATGCGGACGTCATCGATAAGTTGGTGAAAGCGCACAAGGAGTTCAAGGACGATAAAGCTGCTGCAACACCCGCCGACCCCGTACGCGTGCTCGTTGTTTCTGCCCGGGCACCCCAGCTGTTCGGCGAGCTTGCCGCTCGTTTGGCGGCGCGCCACGTTGCTGCCGAGACGGCCGAGTTCACGGCGTTTTCCCAATCCATTGCGGGCAGGCAGTTCACGGCGCTCGCCAACCTGATCGAGCGTATGAAGGCCGCCGACGAAGGGGCAGCTTCTAAGACTGAGTGGTGGCCCGCTCCGGAGCTTACCGACTGGATTTACAGCCCGCTTTCGGGTGCCGACGCCGCCAGCGCGCGCACGTTCGACAAGAATATGCGACTGTCGCGCAGCAAGACCACTGCGGGCGTCAAGAGCCTGCTGCAGAGCGTGCAGGGCCAGGTGAGGGGCGCGCGTAAAGCGGCGAGCGACGAGAACTGGTTTAAGAACGTGCCGTGCGTGATCTCGGACGTGTTCCAGGCGCTGTGGCGCGACAAACCCGTGACGGCGCTCAAGGCCATGCTTGCCGTTGCCGAGGCACTGCCCGATCGCGCACTTGGCGGTCTCGACGGTCAGGCCCGTCGCCAGGCGGAGGTGGCCCTGCTGCGCCACGTCATCGACATCCTTATGAACGATGCTCGCGCGCTCGACGTATCGCAGGCCGCGACCGTGCCCGTGCTCGATGGCATTCGCACCAAGGTAGACAAGCGTAGCACCGCCTACGATTACGATACCTACGAGGTTGACCGTGCGCCACGTGCTCAGGTTCGTTTTGCTTCGCTTGCCGATGCGGCGGCTCTGCGCCCCGGCAGCTACGATGCCGTGCTGTTTGCCGATGTCGATCTGGACAGCTATCCGCTCTCACACGAGGAGGGGCCGCTGGCCACGCTGACGGCGAGCCTTGGTCGCGAGGGCGTGACGCTTGAGCCTGCGGCCTTGCTGCGCGCACGCTTTGGCCGCGCGATGCAAGCGTCGCGTGGTCCGGTTGCGCTCGCCCGTGTGACCCACGATCGTCAAGCGCGCGAGTGCTATCCGGCGGCCGTGTGGACCGAGTTGCGGGCGCATGCCGAGGCCGCTAACGATGCTAAGGCCGCTGACGCCGACAAGACTGCTGACAACGCTAAGGCCGCTGACGCCGACAAGGCGAAGTGCGTGGGTGAGGGCGATATCGTAAGGGACTTCGATCCCGCGGCAGGCGAAGGTCTCAAGCGCGAGCGCGTGACCTGTGAAGCCCCTCAGCATCTGAGTGCCGAGGCCGTGCCGTATTTGGTCCTGCGTCGTCGCGATGGCGAGGGCGAGGACGCGCCACTCGTGCCGCGCCTGACGTCCGCCTCGCAGATCGAGGCCTATTCCACCTGCCCGTTATGCTGGTTCGTCTCGTATCGCGTCAAACCCCAGTCCATCGATGCGGGCTTTGGCAACATGGAGAAAGGCAACTTTGTCCATGACGTGCTGGAGCACTTGCATGCGCGTCTTCCGCAGGAGGGCATGGAGCGCGTGACGCCCATGAACCTGCCGCGCGCGAAGGAGCTGCTGCACGAGGTCTTTGCCGAGACCCTGGCCGAGCACGCCGGCAAGCGCGGTACCGAGGGCCCGCTGGTGCCGCTCTCTCCAGTGGAGGAGCGCCAGGTGGCCGAGATCTTGCCGCAGCTGGAGGGTGTGCTTGCCTATGAAGCCGAGGCGCTCGCGCCCTTCGCGCCGCGCTACCTGGAGTTTGCGTTCAACGAGCTCCAGGTCGAGTATGCCGGCTGGCCGCTTGGCGGGCGCATCGACCGCGTGGACGTGGACGCCGAGAATCGCGCCGTGGTAATCGACTACAAGCATCGTTCGGGTGTCGAGGAGTTTAAGCTCGCCGACCCCACGGTGCGCGACGAGGAATCGGGCACGGCGCCCATCGACGATCCGCGCTGGTTGCCGCCACATACCCAGACGCTCATCTACGCCCAGGCCATGCGTCGGGCGCTGGATTTGGACACCCGCGCGGCGCTCTACTTTTCGACCAAGGGCGGCAAGCCGGCGTTGCGCGGCGCCGCGAGCACCGAGCTGCTCGAGGAAGAGCGCGGCGACGGTCGCATCCCGGGCCTTAAGAAAGGTTTCCCCGGCGAGGGTGGCAGCATGGACTTCGACGCCCTGCTCGATCGCGTGGAGGCCGGCATCGCCGAGCGCCTGCGCGAACTCGAGGCGGGCAACGTTGCCGCCGTCGACCCGACGTCGGCTCAGGCCGCGCATGCGCGCTGCTCGTATAACCACGAAGGAACGTTTGTAAGGAGGGACGTGTAGACCATGGATCTTTCGACTTTGATGCCGCAACAGCTGCAGATCGTCAAAACACTCGACCGTCCGCTGTTTGTCTCGGCGGGTGCCGGTTCGGGCAAGACCTTTACCCTCACGCGCCGCATCGTCTACGCGCTCTCGCCCGAATCCGGTCCGTTCGTTGAGCATCTGGACCAGGTGCTCGCCATTACCTTTACCAAGGATGCCGCGGCCGAGATCCGTGACCGCGTGCGCCGCGCGCTCATCGACGAGGGCATGGACGAGGAGGCCCTGACCGTCGACGATGCGTGGATCTCGACCATTCACGGCATGTGCTCGCGTATCCTGCGTGCACACGCGTTGGAGCTGGGCATCGATCCCGAGTTCACGGTACTCACCGACACCGACGAGCTCATGGACCAGGCTGTTGAGCATGTGCTGGCCCGCGCGACGGCGCCCGATGCCGCCCCCGAGCTCGCCGCTTCGCTCAAGGCCCTCTACGCCTGGTATCCTATGGCGGGCGAGGGCGGCCCCTTTGGCGCCGGCACCACCATCAAGGGCCTGGTGCGCGAGCTGCTGGAGCTCTCGAGCCAGCTGCCGGGCGGCATGGACGACGTGTGCGTGGCACGCGGTCAAGCCGACACCTCGGCGCTTGCCGATGCCTATCGTGCGGCGCTGGGTGCAAGCAAGGCGGCGACCGAGAAGGCGCAGGTGGCACTCGACGCCATCGATGCGTTCGAGGCGAGCGGCAAGACCATGGCCGATGCGGCGCGACTCATGATGTCGTGCGCCATGCCGCGGGCGAGCAAGGCATTCCCCAAGGAGCAGGTCGAGCTGCTCAAGGCCGAGGCCGCCGATGCGTTTATCAATATTGTGCTTGCCTGCGGCGGCCCGGCGCTCGATGCACTGGTGGGCCTGGCCCGTTCCGTGGAGGCCGAGTATCGCGCGCTGAAGGCTGCCCAGTCTGCCCTCGACAACAACGACCTGCTGCGCATGGCCTACGAGGCCCTGCGCGATTACCCGGCCATCCGAGCGGCATACGAGAGCCGCTTTAAGATGGTCATGATCGACGAGTTCCAGGATACCGACCAGATGCAGGTCGATTTGATTCGCTACCTGACGGGTGCGGGGGAGCGCGCGCTGTGTACCGTAGGCGATGCACAGCAGTCGATCTACCGTTTCCGCGGCGCCGAGGTCGAGGTCTTCCGTCGCCAGGAGCGCAAAGTGGGATCGACGGCGGCGTCCGAGACGGTCGCCACGCCGGATGCCCCCGCCGGCGAGCTCGTCAAGCTCGTGCGCAACTTCCGCAGCCACGACGAGGTACTGCGTTACGTGGCACGCGTCTTCGACGGCGATGACGGCGGCCTGATGCAGGGCTTTTTGGACCTTGAGGCGAGCGACGGCCGCAAGGACACGCTGGTGGCAGATGCCTCGCGTCGCCAGGCCCTCTTTGTTGCCGGCGGCAGTACGCAGGAGCGCACGCAAGCCAAGGCCCGTGCAATCGCCGAGCGATTCCGCGCGCTTGCCGATGCCGGCCAGCCCCAGGGCGGCATGGTGCTGCTGCTGGGCCGCATGACCAACGCAGACGTCTACGCACAGGCCTTCCGTGACCAGGGGCTCGACTGCGTCATCGCGGGCGGCTCGGTCTTTGCGCAGGCTGCCGAGGTGCAGACGGTGCGCGCCCTAGTCTGCACGCTTGCCAATCCGGCCGATACGGCGCAGGGCCTCATGCCGCTGCTGGCATCGCCGATGTTTGCGCTGGGCGCCCAGGAGTTTTTGGCGCTGGCGACCAAGCTTGACGATCAGACGGGGGAGACCTCGCGCCGCAACATCGATGCGGGCATCATGAGCGATTCCGATGTGCCGGGTTTGCAAGACTTGCCGCTCGTGACGCGCGCCCGCGAGGTGCTGCGGTATGCGCTTCGTCGCGTGGGCCGCGATTCGTTCGCCGCCATCGCGCGCGATACTGTCAACGCCTCCGGCTGGTTCGTGCGCCTGGCGAAGCGCGGCCCCGAGGGCAAGGCCATTGCCGCCAACGTGCTCAAGGCGCTCGACGCCGTGGCCGAGGCAGAGGCCGAGTTCGGCAATTCTCCGCGCTCCATTGCGCTCGCCTTCGACCGCTTCTTGGCGGGCAAGGAGGCCCCGGGTGCCCTCAACGAGGAGGGTGACGGCGCGGTGCGCATCATGACCGTGCATGCGTCCAAGGGTCTGGAATATCCGGTCGTGGCGGTTGCCGAGTGCTTTGGCGTGCGTAAGTCCTCGGGTGCGGCACAGATGGGTCGCACCGACGGTGGGGCGCAAGTCGTGGCGCTGCCGGCGCGCTTCGACGGCGTTAAACTCGCCGACGGGACCTTTGTGAAGGGCGATGACGTCAAAAAGCAGTTTGAACACGCGTTTAAGGGCAAGGGCACGTCGCTGTGGTTGCCGCCAGAGCTTATGGAGGACGTCTGTGCGACGGGTTCTCCCGCCGAGGCATTTGCTCGTCTGCGCAACGACGACCTGCAGCTTTCGCTCGAGGAGCGGGCCCGCTTGCTCTATGTTGCCATGACGCGTGCGCGCGAGCTGGTCATTCTGGCGATGGATGCCGGCGTGAGCCGTGGCAAGGTGACGGCGCCGACCTTCGACGTCGAGACCGATCTGACCTACGATGTGCTGCGCCGTATTTTGCCGACCGACGCTCTGGACATGCCGCAGCTCGATGCCGACCGCCTGGTGTTCGACAACTCCCAGCCGGGCGACTACGAGCTCATTTCGCTCGCGGGCTTTACCTTTGGCGAGCAGGCGTTTGAGGCCAACGCTTCGCTGGATGCCGAGGGCAGGCTTGTCCGCGGCGATGCGGAGCCGGAGGGTGCCGGTGCGGATGCCCGCGCCGCCGTTCCCGGTCCTGCCGACCCCGAGCCCGATGCGTTTGAGCTTGTGTATCCCCAGGCAGTGGGCGTGCGCATGGGCACCTGCCCGTATCCGGCGCGCGATTCGTACAGCTACTCGTCAATTGCCGCGGCGCTGCATGCCGAGTCCGAGGACCGTGCCGCCGAGGCACGCGTGCCCATGGACGAGGCCGGCGATGATGCAGAGTCGGATGGTTCCGAGATGACGGATGCAGACGTGGCCGCCGTTGAGCCCGCCGGCAACCCCATGGCGCTGGGCTCGGCGTTCCATGCTGCCTGCCAATGGCTGATCGAGATGGGTGCCGATGAGCTGCCCGCCGCGCGTGCCGATGCACTGGCGCGTCTGTGGCGCCTGACGCCGGAGCAGCGCGAGCGCTTCGACGTTGCCCTGGACCGCTGGCTCAAGTCGGCGGTCCGTGCCGAGCTGCTTGCCTGGCCGTGCGTTCGCGCCGAGGTGCCGTTCTTTTCGCTGGGCTGCGAGGACGAGGACATCGCTCGCTACGGTGCATATGCCGAAGGCGCCATCGACGCTTTGGCGACGAACCCGGCGGATTCGTCACGCGCGCTGGTCATCGACTACAAGACGGGCGGCACACCGGACGAGACGCCGGAACAGCTGCAGGAGAAGCACGCCCTGCAGGCGCGCGTCTACGCTGATGTTCTGCACAAGGCGGGCTTTGAGGCCGTGACCGTTAAGTTCGTCCGCGTGGAGCAGGCGAATCCAGCCATCTTCGTCGAACCCGCCGAACCTCAAGTAGTCACCTACAACCTCTAGCCCTCAAATAACTTGCGGTGGAATACGGACTGTTTTGGCCAAAAAAGCCGCCAAACAGTCCGTATTTCACCGCAACGCATGGGAGAGCCTGGGGCGGTACAATGGCTCGAACGGTTCAAACGAATAAGGAGCCATCATGCAGTTCACCAAAACGCTTAAGGTGACGCCGGAGGAGCTTTTTGACGCTCTGGCGGGGTCCATCATGCAGGATATCGAGAACGCCACGGGCAAGCGTCCCAGCCGCAACAAGCTCAACGGCTATAAGTACGAGAAGCGCGCCCAGTCCGCAAAAGGCAAGGCCAAGGGCACGGCGATCAAGGTTAAGATCAAGCACTTTGACTACCCGTGTCTCTATGAGGTCCGTTTTCAGTATGCGGCGGGCATCAATACCATGCGCTATGAGGCTGCACCTGCTGGCGATGGTGCCTGCGAGCTCACCTATACCGAGGATTTTCAGGGTGTGGGTGGTAACACGTCTGGTACGCGCGGCAAGCTCGGCCTCTTCTTCTATGAGCGCAAGCTCAAGAGCCACGCCAACCAGACGATTGATCAAATCGTCAAATACATCGAGGGTGAGCGCCGCGTAAAGGCTAATCCCGCCTTCGCCGATGATACTGCCGAAAACGCTTCGGATGTATTCCATTGATACCCCTGTGCAAAAGCTTTACCGCTCTTCGCATCAACTGTGGACACTTCAGGCTTCGAGTCAGTAGCGAGCGGCCCGACAAAATTAGTTGACGGAAGTGCCAAATGAATAAGAATGCCACTGCGCAGCTGCACATCTATTCCGCCTTTTTCGTTCTCGCGGGATTTGT
>UQZM01000028.1 GCA_900545615.1 uncultured Collinsella sp. | reverse complement strand
ATGCAGCAGGGGCTCTCAATGTTTTTATGTCCTGCTCATATCGTCTCTGCCGGCACCTGGGGACACTTCTCTGCGCGCCAGAGCCGGTCGCCTGGGGATGGAGAGGCCATTTTGGCCCTTGGCGGTCAGTCGGGGCGAAACTAGAAGATCTTTCCGATTCGCGGCTGTTCATGCTTGTAGAGCATCTAAAACAATAGGATGTTATTCTGGAATATGCCGGGTGCGTGAACTTGCCTGTCTTAGCCTTAAAAAGGTATAGGGGAGTTTGGCTCAGGGGTTCCGTCTTGTTCTTCAGCGCAGTATTATGGGACAGATTTGCTGAGATTGGCGCCTTACACCGCAGAGCGCACGGAAGGCTCTCGATTTGTGTTCTGGCCCCAGAATACAGGGCCTGATACTTACCAACTGTGGCATGGATGTAACATCTGTAGAAATCAACCCTTTTGTTGTCGACCTTTGTAAGAAGAACACTGCCATCAACTCTTTGGATGACGAAACTAGGGTGCTTGAGGGGAGCCTTTACTCCCCTCTGTGAGATGACTCATGTTTTTCGCTTGTCGTTGTGAATCCTCCGTTACTGCCGATTCCGGATGAGATTCCTTATCCCTTCGTTGGGGATGGGGGACAATCGGGTCTGGATATAACACTTCATATTCTTAAGGGTGGCGATACGCATTTAGAGGAAAACACTAAATACTGCTAATAGGGGTGACGACGATGGCGTAGGGGCGACCCACGATGCTCGCATCAATACGTCGGCTACTTGGGGAATCAGGTCTAGATGCATGTATGATGATACTGTGCAGCTATTCAATTAGTCCGCGTTCCGAATGGGTGCGGGGTATGGCGGCGACGTCGTATGCTTTTGCCCTGGCGCGATACTCAGGTATTTCTGAGGCGGTTGACGAAGTTTATACGCGCTATGCCGCGCAAGGCGTCCGGAAGTTTGCACATCTACATTACGGGCTTAGGTTTCTTCAAGCGAGCAGGCTGGTTGCGTTATTATGAGCGATTTTTCTAGCCTAGGCGACAAAAGGCAAAGGATTTGGTGGGTGTAAAACGAGGTCGTTTGCGGGCGGACGCTCCAATCTATTGTGGCAATCGGGCGGTTGAAAAAGATATTTCAATCGCCCGATTGCCAGATTCGTCGGAGGAGATGTCCGATTCCGACTCTCTTGTAGGAAGAGCTTGAGACCGTATTGGCCCAAGGCAATCTTAAAGCAGTCTCATTGGCAAATCTTCGCTCCTGTTGTGTTGAGGTGTAAGGTATCAGTGATTGATGTTTTGTGGCGGGTAGATTGGGGCCTTCCTTGATTCGATGCGTTCTCTCGAGGTTCATCAGAGCAAAAGGGGCTTTCGTCTTCATTGCTATCACGGTGATTGGAACCGCTCTCTCCTATGCCATGCCATACGTGAACGGAAAATTTTTAGATTTTCTTCTCGGTAACCGCAGCGAAAGAGACGCCGCACTCTTCGCACTCCTGGTTGCGTCAATAGGAGTTTTCTCCACCCTCTTTACTTATTTTGCAGGAACACTTTCCATTCGCATAAGCACGAGACTTTCCTTTGATCTTCTCAGGGAGGCCGTCTTGCGTTTTGAAAGAGACGATTACTTGGTGAGTCGGACCATCGATCCAGCCTATACAACGCAACGGATTATTTCCGACTCCAGCGTGGTCTCATCCTTCGTTTTGGCGAATTTCATCAGTGCGCCGCTGTCCATTGTAGCTATTCCCATCGTATTGCTTATCATATGGTCAATTGATTCAACTCTCGCGGTGTTTTCCATCATTCTCCTCATCGTGTATTTCTGTGTAATTACTGGGTTGAGGAAACTTTTGTATAGGGTCACGTATGAGAAGAAAGAGGCGGACAGCGCCTTTTACGCCGCAATTGCATCGCAGCTTAATCAGATTCTCAACATTCAACTGGCATCTTCGTACGGCAAGAGCGAACAAGCGCTCGACGCTGGGTTTAAGAGCTATTTTCCCAAAGTTTTGCGCTCCGGAAAGCTATCATATTCTCTGACATCGCTCGATGGTCTTTTCGCAGCGTTGTTTCAAGCGGTGATACTTGTTGTTTCCGGAGTACGAATCATTAACGGAACTATGTCAATAGGCGAGTACACTATCATCGGTACATACTTCGCGGTTCTCTTTAAGACTTTGAAAAGTATGATGTCATTGTTCAAATCCTATCAAGATGCCAAAGCATCATGGGATAGGACGGCTATCGCGACGAGAGAAAAGGAGAGATCGGGGTGGAATCGGACCGATTTAGCTAAACTCGATGAAATAAATGACATTTCGGTATCTGATTTGGAATTCTCGGTTGCCCTTCCAGACGGATCTGTCCGAGAGGTCCTCGGCGGGTTTTCTTTCAAGTTTTCCGGTCCTGGTACATATTGCATAGTTGGGGAAAACGGAAGAGGCAAGACGTCACTTCTTTACTTGATGCTCGGGCTATACTCATCGAAAGGCAAAGTAAAATACAACGGCGTGCCAATCGAAGAATGCGACTTGGATTACATACGTGCGAGAGAGATATCGTGCTGCCCACAGTCGTGCTTCGCGCCGGACGAAACGGTGAAAGAGCTGTTAGAGTATTTCGACACGCCCTTTTCTTCCTATCACCGGGGTGTAGATGGCCTACTTTCGCTGGAAAACAGCGTGAAGGAGTTGCTCGGGAAACGTTGCTCCGCGCTTTCGGGCGGTGAGCTGCGCCGAGTGTACTTATGGTCGGCGATTTCACGCAAGTCGTCAGTTTTGGTACTCGACGAGCCCACGACTGGGTTAGACGCTGTAAGCCGCGCCGAGCTTGCGGCCTATGTTAAGCGCAACAAGCAAAGCCAGCTGATCATCGTTGTCTCTCACGATGACGAGATGGTCGGCGCGGTAGAAGGGGTAGTGGATTTAGGCAGCATGTACCAGGGTAAATGATGACAAGTGTAGTGCTACCCAACTGGCAGAGATAACAAAAAGGCGATGCAGATGCACGTAGCATTCAGGCGGTTCGGACTCGGTGCCTTCACGCCATCGCAACGCTTTCAGATATAGTTCTCGTTCTCTTACTAAAGGAAACTTTAGTCTACGTCATCTTGTCGAGACAGAGGTGAAGCGAAGTGTTGTCGCGACGTATCTTATTCCAGGTGGCTCAGTATCAGCGTGAGAATCGCACCAAAGTGTACTTACGATTCTCGTGTCCCACGGACAACATGAGCTGAGCATTGAGGTTCCACCCTTTGCTGCAACTACACGGGGTTGGACGGCAATGAATATGCCGGGCCGCATACCACGCGCAGCGGGGGTCCATGTCCCAGTATGTTGCCTACAGCAGCCTCGATGTCCACGCACACATCATCTCTGCCTTCGCGTTCAATCCATTTGCCGGAGAGTGCGAGGGTTGCCAGGCCGTAGAATTCGAGCCGAACAAATGAAATGCGGTATCAGCGCATAGGATTAAACTGACGATTGCTTTGCACTGAGAATACGCTTGGAAAGCCGCTATGGGTGGCGGCCCGGGTTAAATAGAGAAGCCCGTCCGATCACTTTCATGTGGCGAACGGTCGGGCTTCTTATTCCACTTGCCAATGCTCGGCTCATATTGGAAGAAAGCTACGCTAATGTTTGCGTGACACTCCTATTTTCTCCGAAGAAAGAGTCGGATAATGAAGAATAGAATTAAAAAAGGTGCCAGATATAACGCAAGTATAAAGGCTAATCCAACGAGACCTTGCAATAATGGCATAACTCCTCCCAGACACGAGATTTTGGTATTTGTTCCCATCTTATTCTGAATTGGACCAAATAGTTCCTAGCCACAAAACTACTCGTCAACTGGATCGCACCAATCTGCTGGCAAAACACAGCTTGATTCTTTATCGACATAGCACCAATCCGCAACAGGGCACTCGGCGATGTCGTAAAAATTGCATATATCAACTCCAAGACAACAAGGCTCAACGGGAGGATGTTCATTTGAACCAACAGGATGGATATGCTTCATAACAGCTCCTCACCTTAATCCAATTAGAGACTACGTTTGATCAATGCCACAGTGATCTACAACGCAGATGCTGCCGCCATCCATGTCATAGTCGCAGTAATCGTATGCACCACAGCCATCTGCTTTATCATAAACAGTACAGATGTCAGTAATGCCCAAGAGGCAGTCAAAAGACATCGGCTTCACGCCTGCCTCGTCGCCACTTCCTGGATTAATCGGATGAATATGCTTCACGACTACCTCCCTTTGAGTGCAGAAAAACCTCAATATTGTGTATAACAAACCAAGATGTCTAGTTCACCATATTTCTAGAATGGTTTCGGCGAATGTAGCAATAAGCTTCGCAGACGGTAATCAGAAGAACGAACACCTCCACAATGGTGACAGCAATGCGCTGAACCGCTTATTCCGATACAGTAGCTTCTCGTTGATTTTTCTCCTGCGAAGATGAGTGGCGGGAAATAAGGTCAAAAGCCATCTCGTAGCACATTTTTCTATATTCACATGATGCAGGGTGTAGACTCTTGGGCAAGTAGCCGTGCTCGTCTGCAGCCTCCCAGCTACAGCCCCCACCACAGAAAGACCGAGCCCAACAGTCCGTACAGTCAATTCTTTTTTCGACACCCTGACTCCAGTTTTCAATATACCTAGTTTCGTCAATTCCGGTGACGATGTTGCCCATTTTGAATCGCATCATCCCGACAAACCTGTGACAGGGGTATACGTCCCCTTCGGGAGTCACGGAAATAAAACGCCTGCCAGCCCCGCATCCGACAAAGGCGATCCTGTTGCTCATAATCAAATCAACTGCAGTTTTCAATGTTCTAAACAAGGGCTTTTCCCCTTGATCAATCTGTTTGAGATATTGATCCGCCAAATCTATTAGGCCCGCCCTGATTTTGTTTAATGAGTGTTCGTCGAGTTTGATATTCTCATCGAATGAGCTCACGGGCGAGAAGTAAATCCTTCTGAAGCCCATCTCTTTAAACTGAAGATAGTCTTCAACAAGGTTACAGTTATTATTTGTTAAGGTCGCTCTTGCGCCGAAGGGGAACGACTCGGAAAAACGACGAACGTTTTTGTCGATATCGGAGAAAGAGCCGCCTCCCGTCTTGTACGGGCGCGATGCATCGTGCTTGCATCCTGTACCATCGAGACTAATCAGAACAGAAAACCCGTGCTCCTTGAAAGAATTCACAGCAGTGTCATTCAAAAGCGTTCCGTTGGTCGTAATAGAATAGGTAAAGTTTCTATTGGGGTATATTCTTTTTGAATAGTCGACCGTTTTCCATATCAGCGGCTCGTTAATCATGGGTTCCCCACCAAAAAAGACGATCGCAAGCGTTTCGTTTTCCGATGAACTTGCGACGAGGTAGTCGACCGCCTTGAAGGCTATCTCGTCTGTCATCAGCAGAGGAGACGTTCCATAATCTCCTTTACCGGCAAAACAGTAACTACAACCAAGGTTGCATGCATGTGAAACGTGGAGTTCGATGGATCTAAGTTTTCGAGGCGTGTCTTTTGTTAAGAAAGTCCGCTCAGACAATCGTTGATACTCATCAATGTCGTCTTCAAGTTCTGCTATGGTCGTTTGGTCGTAGCCTTTCGCAGCAAGTGACTTTGTTAGCAACTTCGAGTTGACCGTTCTTCCCGATGCTTCAAATATGCGAAGCGCATCTTCTGATGCTTGGTCAACCTGAAAGCAATTGCGAGTGACCTCATCGAAGCAGTAACGACGATCACTTACTGAGAAAAAATGCATACGTTCCTCAATTTCATGCTGGACTGGCACTAACCTTGTTTATTGTCGCGCAGCTATAAAAAACCACCAGCGGGGATTCGGTGTGCGGCCCAATCGGACTCCCAAAAGGTTCTATTTGAGACTGGCAAGCTTTGTGTTGTTGGCACTTCGACAGCGCTCTTTATTCCAACATGGAGCCTCGCAGTTTGAGTCGACTTGCCTCTGGAAGGTCCGATCTTAACTTGATTTAGGATGAAAACAGATTACAGGCGCGCTCCTCTAGAAAGAAAGGAAACCAATCGCCGCCTTTCACCAGGAAAGTTTTCATAGCCCACCTCGAGCAAAATGAAAGATGCGAGAGCGATTGGGGAACAACGCGAATCTCCCCTTTTGGGTGGGAGCGAGCCTTCAGCCACCGGCGAACGACTCGCCCTGGTCAGAATCTGGAAGTGGTGCCGGGCCGCTTGGGCCTCCCCGGTGACTTCGTGGGGCTTACCTGCCTGACGTCGAGGAGTACATCCGCAAGATTCGTTCCCTATGCCGTTTGCTCTCACGCCCGCCTTAGTTCCAAGTCGGGCGAGCCGCCGCGCTCATGCGACCCGTGGCGGCGACACGTCGACGCCGCGCTCGCTGAGCACATCTTCGGTCGCGGGCGAGCACGAGGTCGCGCCGGCGCATCCGCTGGGACTGCTGTGCGTGCAAAACGGCTACGTGGTGAGCGTCCCGCGCTGGATTCAGCCGAGTGAGGAAGGCGTTGAGATCGGCGCGCTGGCAACGGGGGAGGGCGGCATCACCGACGACGTCTCGGCCCGCCATGCCCATATCTGGTGCGACGAGTCTGGCGCATGGTTTGTCGAGGACCTGTCGTCCACTAACGGCACCGTGGTGGTAAACGGGGCCACGAGTGTGTGTATTCAAGTAGAGCCCGGCCGCTCCGCCCAGCTCAACCCCGGCGACGAGCTCAAACTCGGCGAATCCACCACCTACGCCATCCTGCTCGGCGCCCTCTAGCCGGCAGTTAGGGACGTTCCTTTCCTGCCGGTACTTGGGGACATTCCTTGGCGCTCCAGAGCCGGTCGCCCGGGGACGGAGGGGCCATTTTGGCCCTTGGCGGTCACCCGAGGTAAACCTTTACCGCCCGCCTATATTTGCCGAAATTACACTTGACGGCGGGGTACAATAAACCCGCATGCGGATTTCCGTTGCGGGCGCTTCCCATCGCCGGGGCGTGCCCGGGAGCATCCGGCATGTGGCCTTTGCGGCGCTCGGTCATGTGCAAGACGGGCGGTCGGGTCTGTGGGGCGCATCAGCTGTCCCTCGCCTCGGCATGTCTTCTCTCCACGCCACGTACCTGCTGCTGAGCCTGCCTGCCAGATGATTGGAAGCAACAGCGTAAATCCCATCACGCCAACATCCCGGCGATCGCCGGGGCCTGTATACCTATATGAGAGGAGAGGGGTATATGGCGCGTAAGTTTAAGTCTATGGACGGCAACGAGGCGGCCGCATATGTTTCGTATGCGTACACCGAGGTAGCGGGAATCTATCCCATTACGCCGTCCAGCCCGATGGCCGACCATGTCGACCAGTGGGCGGCCCAGGGTCGCAAGAATATCTTCGGCACCCCGGTCAAGGTCGTCGAGATGGAGTCCGAGGCAGGTGCAGCCGGTACCGTTCACGGTTCGCTGGGCGCCGGTGCTCTGACCACCACCTACACGGCTTCTCAGGGTCTGCTCCTGATGATCCCGAACATGTACAAGATCGCGGGCGAGCAGCTCCCGGGCGTCTTCCACGTCTCCGCGCGTTGCGTCGCTTCCCACGCCCTGAACATCTTCGGTGATCACTCCGACGTCATGGCCTGTCGCCAGACCGGCTTCGCCATGCTCGCCGAGGGCAACGTCCAGGAGGTCATGGACCTCTCGCCGGTGGCTCACCTTGCCGCCATCGAGGGCAAGACCCCGTTCCTTAACTTCTTCGATGGCTTCCGCACCAGCCACGAGATCCAGAAGGTCGCCATGTGGGACTACAAGGATCTGGCCGAGATGTGCGACATGGACGCCGTCCAGGCTTTCCGCGACCACGCGCTCAACCCTGAGCACCCGCACACCCGCGGCAGCCACGAGAACGGCGATATCTTCTTCCAGAACCGTGAGGCCTGCAACAAGGTCTACGACGAGCTTCCCGCCGTCGTCGAGGGCTACATGAAGAAGATCAACGAGAAGCTCGGCACCGATTACGGCCTGTTCAACTACTACGGCGCTCCCGATGCCGACCGCGTCGTCGTGTGCATGGGCTCCTTCTGCGACGTGCTCGAGGAAGTCATCGACTACCTCAACGCTCACGGCGAGAAGGTCGGCCTGGTCAAGGTTCGCCTGTTCCGTCCGTTCTCCATCAAGCACTTCGTCGACGTTCTCCCCGAGACCGTCAAAAAGATCGCCGTCATGGACCGTACCAAGGAGCCGGGTTCCATCGGCGAGCCGCTCTACCAGGACGTCGTCTCCGCTCTCTACGAGGCCGGCAAGACGGGCATCAAGGTCGTCGGCGGCCGTTATGGCCTGGGCAGCAAGGACACGCCTCCCGCGTCCGCGTTCGCTGTCTTCGAGGAGCTCAAGAAGGACGAGCCCAAGCGCGAGTTCACCATCGGCATTGTCGATGACGTGACCAACCTGAGCCTGCCCGAGGCCGAGGATGCGCCCAACACCGCAGCCCCCGGCACCATCGAGTGCAAGTTCTGGGGTCTGGGTGGCGACGGTACCGTCGGCGCCAACAAGAACTCGATCAAGATCATCGGCGACCACACCGACAAGTACGTCCAGGCCTACTTCCAGTACGACTCCAAGAAGACCGGCGGCGTCACCGTCTCGCACCTGCGCTTTGGTGATTCTCCGATCCGTTCGCCGTACTACGTGACCAAGGCCGACTTTGTCGCTTGCCACAACCCCAGCTACATCGTTAAGGGCTTCAAGATGGTCCGCGACGTCAAGCCGGGCGGCACCTTCCTGGTCAACTGCCAGTGGAGCGACGAGGAGTTCGCCGAGCACATGCCCGCCGTGGCCAAGCGCTACATCGCGAACAACAACGTTAACGTCTACCTGATCGACGCTATCGACCTGGCCGCTAAGGTCGGCATGGGCAAGCGCACCAACACGGTGCTCCAGTCCGCCTTCTTCGCGCTGGCCAAGGTCCTGCCCGCCGAGGACGCCCTGCAGTACATGAAGGACGCGGCTACCAAGTCCTACATGAAGAAGGGCCAGGCTATCGTCGACGCCAACCACAAGGCCATCGATGCCGGCGCTACCGCCTTCCGTAAGTTCGAGGTTCCGGCCGACTGGGCTACCGCCGAGGATGCCGCTCCCGTCGAGCTCTCCGAGGAGACCAAATCCGCTATCGCCCAGCAGGTCAAGAACCTGCTCGAGCCCATCGATCGCATGGACGGCGACAGCCTGCCTGTTTCCGCCTTCGTCGATTGCGCCGACGGCCAGTTTGAGCTGGGCGCCTCCGCATACGAGAAGCGCGGCGTCGCCGTGGTCGTTCCCCACTGGGACGAGACCAAGTGCATCCAGTGCAACCAGTGCGCCTACGTGTGCCCGCATGCCACCATCCGTCCGTTCGCGATGACCGAGGACGAGGCTGCCGCCGCGCCCGAGGCTACCCGCACGCTCGACGCCATGGGTCCCAAGGCCAAGGGCATGAAGTTCACCATGGCTGTGTCCCCGCTCGACTGCATGGGTTGCACCAACTGCGTCAAGGTTTGCCCCAAGGGCGCCCTCGAGATGGTTCCCACCGAGCAGGAGATGGACCAGCAGCCCGTTTGGGACTACATGGTCGAGAACGTCTCCGAGAAGAAGGAGCTCATCGCGGCCAACGTCAAGGGCAGCCAGTTTAAGCAGCCCTACCTGGAGTTCTCCGGCTCCTGCGCCGGCTGCGCCGAGACCGCCTATGCACGCCTGGTGACCCAGGTCGCCGGCGACCGCATGTTCATCTCCAACGCCACCGGCTGCTCCTCCATTTGGGGCAACCCCGCTGCCACCGCTCCTTACTGCAAGGACAAGGACGGTCACGGCCCGGCGTGGAACAACTCCCTGTTCGAGGACAATGCCGAGCACGGTCTGGGCATGGCCGTTGGCTATGAGGCCGTTCAGCACAAGCTGATCGCCGCTACCCAGGACATCATCGCTGCCGATGGTCCGTCCGATGAGCTCAAGGCCGCCGGCCAGGCTTGGATCGACTCCGTCAACGACGCCGAGGCCTCCAAGACCGCTGCCGCTGCCTACGTTGCCGAGCTCGAGAAGTGCGGCTGCGACGCTTCCAAGGCGATCCTCGCCGACAAGGCTTACCTCACCAAGAAGTCCTTCTGGATCTTCGGCGGTGACGGCTGGGCCTACGACATCGGCTTCGGTGGCCTGGACCACGTCCTGGCCTCCGGCCACAACGTCAACGTCTTCGTCTTCGACACCGAGGTCTACTCCAACACCGGTGGTCAGGCCTCCAAGGCCTCGAACCTGGGCCAGGTCGCTCAGTTCGCCGCTGCCGGTAAGGTGACCAAGAAGAAGTCTCTGGCCGAGATTGCCATGAGCTACGGCTACGTCTACGTGGCGCAGGTCGCCATGGGCGCCAACCCGGCTCAGACCCTCAAGGCCATCCACGAGGCCGAGGCCTACGACGGCCCGTCCCTCATCATCGGCTACAGCCCCTGCGAGATGCACTCCATCAAGAAGGGTGGCATGCAGAACTGCCAGGCCGAGATGAAGAAGGCTGTCGAGTGCGGTTACTGGAACCTCTTCCGCTTCAACCCCGAGGCTGCTGCCGGCAAGAAGTTCTCGCTCGATTCCAAGGAGCCCGCGGGCGGTTATCAGGAGTTCCTGATGAACGAGGCCCGTTACGCTTCGCTGACGCGTTCCTTCCCCGAGCGCGCCGAGGAGCTCTTCAAGGAGAATGAGCAGGCCGCTATGGACCGCTATCAGCACCTGCTGAAGCTCAAGACGGTGTACAACGAGGCCTAGGTCTCCCACCGCAGGATCTGAGGGCTAACCTTCGCGGACGTCCTCGGACATGAAAGAACCCCCGCTGCGCACTACGTGCGGCGGGGGTTCTTTCGTCCTACGGAGTGTCCGCGAAGGTTAGCCCTCAGATCCTGCTACGACTACGTCCTCGGATTGTGTGGGCGGATGAAGGACGTAGTTGGCCGGGTATTCCGTCCCCCTTCGCTGTTTCGCGGCTTTGCCGCGAAACCTCGCGCCACTTTGGGGATGGATGGGGGACTTGGCTGTTGCCGCCTTTTCGGAGCTCTTCTTTATTCCTTTTGCTGGATGAAAAGCTCCTTGTTTTTGCAGGGGTGCATACTCGACTTATAAGTGCATAGAATCTCGTATAGTGCGAGTAAGATATTGTGCTGTCCGTTTTGTGTTTAGCAGAGATGTAGTTTGCATAATCTGGCATAATCCTCGCTGCATTTAAATAAAGTCGCACGTAAATGGCGTAGATATGTCTGAGCTGGGGTTCTGTACGCTGAGCGGATAAAAACGACCGTTCACCGTTCCGCTATTTTCAAAATGAATAAAATGAGCGATAAAGAGAATATAAACCTTAATAAACTCGCGTATCGCACGGACGCGGGTTATTAATGGGTTGTAGGCCTTTTACAGAAAGGATTCCAGCAATGTCTAAGCCTCTTGGCAAGCCCGATCGTATTGTCGTCGCCCTTGGCGGCAACGCCCTCGGCAACAACCCCGTCGAGCAGATCGAGGCCGTGAGCAACACCGCCCACGCTCTCCTCGGTCTCATCGAGCAGGGCAACGAGATCATCATCACCCACGGCAACGGCCCGCAGGTCGGCATGATCCAGAACGCTTTCGCCGCTGCCCACGATGCCATCGGTACCCCCGAGATGCCGCTGCCCGAGTGCGGCGCCATGTCCCAGGGCTACATTGGTTATCACCTGCAGCAGGGCATCGGCCGCGAGATGCACAAGCGCTATAAGCGTTGGCACGCCGCCACCGTCGTCACCCAGATCGAGTGCGACCCCGACGATCCCGCGTTCAAGAACCCGACCAAGCCGATCGGCCCCTTCTATACCGAGGAGCAGGCCAAGGAGTTCATGGCCGAGGACCCCTCCAAGGTCTTCGTCGAGGATTCCGGCCGCGGCTGGCGCCGCGTCGTCGCTTCCCCCGATCCCAAGAAGATCGTCGAGGCCGACTCCATCCTCAACCTGCTCGACAACGAGTTCATCGTCATCGCCTGCGGTGGCGGCGGCATCCCCGTCGTCCGCGACTACGAGAACAAGGGCTGCTACAAGGGCGTTCCCGCCGTCATCGACAAGGACCTGGGCGGCGAGCTGCTGGCCGAGGACTGCGACGCCGACGTTCTGTTCCTGCTGACCGCCGTTGAGCATGTCGCCATCAACTTTGGCAAGCCCAACCAGGAGGAGCTCGAGGACCTCACCGCCGATGAGGCCGAGCGCCTGGCCGACGAGGGCCAGTTCGGCAAGGGTTCCATGGAGCCCAAGGTTCGCGCTGCCATCAAGTTCGCCCGTTCCCGCAAGGGCCGCACCTGCATCATCGGCGCTCTGGACAAGGCCGCCGAGACCATGGCCGGCCTCTCCGGTACCCGCATCCACGAGTAGTCTCTACTCTGTTGCCTCTCCCGTGGGCGCCAGGCAAAGCGCCCATAAACTAGCCTCTCTTCATGAGCCCCGCAGTCCGCTCCGGCTGCGGGGCTTTTGCTATTCACCTAGTCATTGGGGACATTCTTAAACGACTAGTCAAACAAGAGCGTCCCCAATGACCACTCATTTAAGTCTGTCCCCAATGACTAGTAGTAGGCCCACATGGCTTCGATTTCGTTGAGGACCTCTACGACGCCCCAGCGACGGGCGCTGCGGCTGGCCGAGTTGGGGTCGTAGACGCCAATCTGGTTGGCATCGTCGATGCCGTAGAGCACGATGTAGTGGCCTACGTTGGTAAACGTACCGGGGCGCACTGCGGCGATGACGGGCGCACCCGAGCGAAGTGCTTGGGTAATCGATTCGCGATCGTTATAGAGCTGTGTTCCGTTGAGCCCCAGCTGCCACGCACCGCCTGTCATAAACGACCACTCGGTGGCACCAGTGGGGGCGTAGTTGCCGGCTTCGGCCAGTGCGCATATATCGACCGGTGTCTTATCGGTGTGGCCGGTCTTAAAGATATAGACCATGGTGAGGCAAGTGGGACCGCAAGCGTTTTCGCGAATAGTGCCACCGGCATAGGGCAGCTCCGACCATGCGGGGTCAATTTGGTAGATGTGGGGCATGGTGCCGGCCTGCCATTGCGAGCGTGGGGTCGAGAACGCAAAGGAGTAACCGGGCGCGACGGGAGCTTTAAGCAGCTTGTCCTCGGCAGTGGGCTCAAGACCGGCTGATCCGTGGGAGATGCAGGATCCCAAAAACACAAAGACGAGGCAGGCGGCGATGGAGCAAAGCGCAAGGCGTAGGCGGCGGGCCGGAAGCGCGTAGCTTGTGGTGTGCGACGCGGGGTGAGGGGCGGAATTGCCGCGATCGCGTTGAGGTCGCGAAAAGGAGCGCTTGACGTAGTAGTCGGTCTTATGCCGATCGTAGCGGCGTGGCTGCGATGTGTCGGTCTGGCGTTGGCGTGTGCTCGTACTCACGCGGTCTGACTGCTGCACGGTACGGCTTTGTTGCCGCGAAGAAGCCCCGAGCTGCTCTTGGGGGCGCTGCGGGTTGTCGTTGTCGGAGGTGCTTCTGGGCGTTGGCATGGTGCGGCCGGCAAGGCGCACGCTTTGTGGCCGTTGGTCGCCGTCATTGTATCCGTATGCCATTCGAATCACCTTGCCTCATGTGTAACTTGTCTATCCTACATAAAAAGATGCACGACACATGGGCATGTGCGCCAAAAGCCTGACAAATGGTATGAACGTTGCCGCGCCGCGCGCCAAGCGTCACGGCAGCAGGTATTCAAAAGCAGACAAGATGAAAGCGTCCAAGACGAATGACGTCTCCCGCCGTTCGTCCCAAAAACGGTGCCGCTCGTTTTGCAGTTCTGCCTTCGGTCGAGCTGCGAGCGGCGCTGCTGCGCCAAGGCCGTATCTTAAAGCCATGGAATAAAAGCGCGCGGCAAAACGGACCGCGCAAGGGGTGACGCCAAGGGCGTCAAAAAGGAAAGGAGGGGAACAATGGCGGACAAGAACGCAGAAGTTGCAGTCGAGGATAATGGCGGCATGAAGAAAACGCTTTCGCTCTGGAACTTCTTCACCATCGGTTTCGGTGCCATCATCGGTACCGGTTGGGTTCTGCAGGTCGGTGACTGGATGGTCGTGGGCGGCGGTCCCGTTCCCGCTATGATCGCATTCCTCTTGGGTGCAATCTTCCTCGTGCCCGTCGGAGCTGTTTTCGGTGAGCTCACGGCTGCTATCCCCATCTCGGGCGGTATCGTCGAGTATGTCGATCGTAGCTTTGGCCGTACGCTGAGCTACATCACCGGATGGCTTTTGGCCCTGGGCAACGGCATCCTGTGCCCGTGGGAGGCCATCGCCATTTCGACCCTCGTGTCCGAGATGTTCGGCAGCCTGCCCGGCCTTGAGTGGCTGCGCGCCGTCAAGCTCTACACCATCCTGGGGGCCGACGTCTACCTGTTCCCGACGCTGATCGCGCTCGGCTTTGCAGTCTACGTCATCTTCCTCAACTTCCGCGGTGCCAGCTCGGCCGCCAAGCTCCAGGCCTTCCTGACCAAGGCCCTGCTCTGCGGCATGCTGCTCGCCATGGGCGTCTCGCTGTTCACCGGCTCGCCGGACAACGCCATGCCCGTGTTCTCCCAGGTCGCCGGCGCTGGTGGCGGTAAGGCCGCTACCGAGAGCACCAGCCTGTTCGCCGGCATCGTGTCGGTCCTGGTTCTGACTCCGTTCTTCTACGCCGGTTTCGACACCATTCCCCAGCAGGCTGAGGAAGCAGCCGAGGGCCTCAACTGGAACAAGTTCGGCAAGATCATCTCCCTGGCCCTGCTGGCCGCCGGCGGTTTCTACATGGTCTGCATCTACTCGTTCGGTACCATTCTCGACTGGCATGAGTTTGTTAAGAGCCCGGTTCCCGCGCTTGCCTGTCTCAAGGGCATCAACATGCTCCTGTACCTGGCCATGCTCGTCATCGCCACGCTTGGACCCATGGGCCCGATGAACTCCTTCTACGGCGCAACGAGCCGCATCATGCTCGCCATGGGCCGCAAGGGCCAGCTGCCCGAGAAGTTCGCCGAGGTCGACCCCAAGTCCGGCGCTCCCAAGCTCGCCTGCGTTGTTCTGGGCGTCATCACCGTCGTCGGTCCGTTCCTGGGCAAGAACATGCTCATCCCTCTGACCAACGTGTCGGCTCTCGCCTTCATCTTCTCCTGCGGCATGGTCGCCCTCGCCTGCCTGCGCATGCGCTTCACCGAGCCCGACCTGCCTCGTCCCTACGAGGTGCCCGGTGGCAAGTTTGGCATCTCCCTCGCTATCGCTGCCTGCGCCATCATCATCGGCCTGCTTGTGATTCCGTTCTCTCCCGCCTCCCTCAACATGGTGGAGTGGAGCATCGTGATCGGCTGGTTGGCTATTGGCCTGGCCCTCATGGCTTTCACCAATTCCCGCAAAAAGTAACGCCGAGCCGGGGCGGATCAGGTGCGCGGGCCCCTCTCTTCCGCGCACCGAACCCGGCGCCACTTGGGTAGCTTTGCGAGGCCTTAACCCAACACGGCCTCGCCCACTATATGGATCCATAAGGAGGAACCATGTCCACTAAGTATGCAATCGTTGGCGGCAAGCTCATCGACGGTACCGGTGCCGAGCCGGTCGAGAACTCCCTCGTTCTCGTCGACGACAACGGCAAGATCGAGTACGCCGGCGCCATGCAGGACCTTCCCGAGGGCGTTGAGGTCATCGACGCCGCCGGCAAGACCGTCCTTCCCGGCCTGATCGACACCCACCTGCACTTCTCGGGCAACTTGACCGACGATGACACCGACTGGGTCATGCAACCGCTCCTCGAGAAGCAGGCCGTCGCCGTCAAGCAGGCCTACGACTGCCTCACCCACGGCCTCACCACCGTCTGCGAGATCGGCCGCTTTGGTATCCAGATCCGTGACTGCATCGACAAGGGCGTCTTCAAGGGCCCGCGCGTTCTGGCCACCGGCCTTGGCTTCTGCCGCGTTGCCGGCCACGGCGACTCCCACCACTGCAGCCAGGAGCTCAACAAGGAATCGCACCCCTGGGGCGACCAGGTCGACGGTCCTTGGGATCTGCGCAAGGCCGTCCGTCGTCGCCTGCGCGAGAACCCCGATGCCATCAAGATCTGGGCTACCGGTGGCGGCATCTGGCGCTGGGACTCCGGTCGCGACCAGCACTACTGCTCCGAGGAGATTCAGGCCGTGGTCGAAGAGGCCAAGATGGTCGGCATCCCCGTGTGGAGCCACTGCTACAACAACCACGCCGCTGCCTACGATTCCGTTCGCTTTGGCTGTGAGCAGCTGATTCACGGCTTCGATATCGATGAGCGCACCATGGACCTCATGGCCGAGCAGGGCACCTTCTTCACCCCGACGATCGCCTTCCTGCCCACCTGGTACGCCACCTATCCGCCCGTCTACGTCCCCGAGCTGCACGACAAGTACGAGGGCACCCTGGTCGAGAAGGAGCTGCAGCGCAACTACGACTGCCTGCGCGAGGCCAAGAAGCGCGGCGTCGTCATGACGATCGGCTCCGACTCCTTCTCCTTCGTCACCCCGTACGGCACCTGCTCCATCGAGGAGATGTACGAGTTCGTCGACAAGATCGGTTTCACCCCGGTCGAGACCATCACCTGTGCCACCCTCAACGGTGCCAAGATGTGCCACATCGAGGACGAGACCGGTTCCATCGAGGCCGGCAAGTGCGCCGACCTGCTGGTCGTCAACGGTGACGTCGCCGCCGACATCCACGTGCTCAACACCGACAACATGGACGTCATCATGAAGGACGGCTGGATTGTCGAGGCTGGCACCTTCGGCGAGGCAAACAAGTACAGCGCCTAAGCTACCGTTCATCGATGGCTTGATGTAAAACACAGTATTTGATTGCATAATGCAATGGAGAGGGTCGCTTGCGGCCCTCTTTATTGCTATGGGGTGCGTCAGTAAGAAGGAGATGACGGTGGATCTCAATAGGCTGATTCTGGGCAAGAGCTACAACTCTACCAAGGTCTTTCGTACCGCTCAGCATGTGGTTCAAGCCATCTTGCTCGGTATTGTCGTTCCGCTGCTTATCCTGCTGCTCATCTGGGATCTAACCGATAATCCCAATCCCGTTCCGGCCGTTGTCGTCATTGCCGGCTTGGTCATGCTGTGCTTCTTCTTCTCGTACGTCTTTGTCGTTCCCGACGACCTCACATCGAGCGCTACCGACCGCACGCTCGCCATCGCGTCGAAAATATTCGCCTACACGTCGCGCGGCCTTACGCCCGAAGCTGCCCTGGGCGCCTCTAAGATCATCCTGTCCGAAACTATCGCCTCTGCCATCTGCTTTACCGACGGCAAGCAGGTGTTGGCAAGCTGGGGCGAGGACTCGGCAAAGTGCCCTGCCGGCACCCCGGTCGTGCTCAAGACCACGCTCAGTGTGATTGAGACGGGCGAGCAGAGCGTGTTTTCGCGTGACACCTCCAATGAGACGGGCGGCTATTTTCCCCGCCTGCGCGCCGGCATCGTCGCGCCGCTTACCGTGCGCGGGCATTGCGTGGGCACACTCGAGCTGTATTACCCTCGCCTGAGCAGCATCGATATGCGCCAGACGGCCCTTGCCTCGGGTTTTGCCGACCTAATTTCCACGCAGCTCGCCAGCTTTGAGCTCGAGCGCCAGGACGAGCTCACAGCCCGCGTTGAGCTTCGCGCCCTGCAGTCGCAGGTCGATCCTCATTTTCTATTCAATACCATCAGCACCATCGTGTCGCTCGTACGTACCGAGCCGGACAAGGCCAGGTCGCTGCTGATCGACTTTTCCAATTACTACCGTCAGACGCTTTCTGATTCCGATACCCTCACAACGCTCGAGCACGAGGTGGAACAGGGCACTCGCTATATCAATCTTATGCAGGCTCGTTATGGCGACGGCCGTCTGCGCGTCTCGGTCGATATCGACTTTGAGGTGCGCGATTGCATGGTGCCGCCGTTTATCTTGCAGCCGTTGCTCGAAAACTGCATCAAGCACGCGCAGCGCGAGACCGAGCCGCTTTCTATTCATGTTAGGGCTTTCGAGACCGATGACGGTTTGGAGATCATCGTCGAGGACGACGGCATCGGTATGAGCGAAGAGGTCTGCGCACATCTGTTTGAGCAACATCGCCGAGAGGAGCCCGAGAGCATTACCGCCGACGGCTCCGTCAAGCGAGGTTGCGGCCTGGCGCTCTTCAACGTGCTTCAGCGCATCCATTTCTTTTACGGAGAAGATTCCGGCATGCGCGTGAAGTCCCAGGAGGGCGTGGGAACGCAGGTCATCGTCGAGCTGAACGGCGAGCCGCATGAGCCGGCGCCGTTGACGGCGTAGCACGCGGTTGGATTGAGAGAAAAAGAGGGGAAGCACATATGTCCGAAGGCTGGAACATCTTGGTGGTTGATGACGAACCTCCCATTAGGGCTGAGCTACGCTATCTGTTGGAAAAGGATACGCGTGTGGGCCAGATTGCCGAGGCGGGCAATGTCACCGAAGCCGTGGAGTCGATTCTGTCGAACAAGCCCGACGTGCTGTTTTTAGACATTACCATGCCCGGTCGCTCGGGAATTGAGCTTGCCGAGACGCTGCAGAACCTAAAGACGCCGCCGGTCGTGGTGTTTGTGACGGCATTTGCCGAGTATGCGGCTGATGCCTATAACCTCGATGCCGTCGATTATGTCGTCAAGCCGGTCGAGGACGCACGCCTGTCAAAGGCACTCGACAAGATCGAGGCAGCCTTGGGTGCCCGTCGTGTTATCCACGCTCCGCGCCAGCCTTTGCGCCTGACGGTGGATCGCGGGGGCAAAAAGGTGTTCATTCCCGTGGCGGATGTCTGCTACTTTGAGGCGCGTGCCGATTTTTGCAACGCCGTCTGCGCCGAGGGAACATACCTGATCAATGAGTCGATTTCCTCGCTCGAGCGGCGCCTGGCCTCCGAGGGCTTTATCCGTGTCCACCGCAGCTATCTGGTCAATTTGGAAGACGTGCACAATGTTGAGATTGGCTCCACGGGGTTGATGGAGCTCAGGCTCGACCGCGTGAACTCGACGGTACCGGTGTCCCGTCGTCGTGCCGCCGAGGTCAAGTCGCACCTGGGGCTTGCGTAAGAGGCTTGCGTGCCGTCGTTTACCATCGCAGGTTTGGCATGGGCGCGCGGTGGGCATAATGGGTGGCATCGAATGAAATCGAAAGGATCATTATGCCCGCGCTTATCACCCATCATCTGTTTGGCGAGGAAAGCATCGACCGTCTTCCGCAGGGCGTCATCACGTCCGATGAAGAGCGCATTGCCTTTATCTTGGGCAACCAAGGCCCCGACCCGTTCTTCTTTCACATTCTGACACCGCGTGTTTCCGACTGCACGCTGCTGGCGCAGGTCATGCATCGGTCGCGCATGTCTCGTCAGTTTGCGTGCCTGCGCGACGGCGTGTCACATCTGCTGCCGCGCGACGCCAGCTTGGGTCGCGCCTTTGCGCTGGGCCTGCTGTCTCATTACGTGCTCGACCGCAACGCCCATCCCTTTGTCTATGAGCAGCAGTTTGGCATTGTCGAGTCCGATTCAGAGCTTGAGGATTCGAGCAGTCAGGTCCATGCCGTGATCGAGAGCGACCTGGATGTGCTGATGCTGCAGCTTAAACGCGATGGCGCTACGGTCGACGATTGCCCGCCGGCGGGCGAGATCGTCACCACCGATCGCATCAATCGCGTGGCCGGCGTGCTGATGAGCTACGTCGCCGGGCGCGTGTACGGTATCGATATCCCGGCGGGGGAGTACGGCGGCGCCGTAGCCGACATGCAGCTGCTCTACCGCACTATCGAGCCCGCCGGTTCGGCCAAGACGCGCGCGATTGCCCTGCTTGAGGGCTTGGTGCACGATTATTCGCTGCTCGACGGCCTTGCGCACCGCGTGACGACCGAGCTACCCGAGCGTACCGGCAATCTGGGCCACTTGGCATGGAAGAACCCCTTTACCGGCGAGGTCTCGAACGAGAGCTTCCCCGAGGTCTTTGACCGCGCGCTGCTCGATTACGAGCTCACCGTCGCCCGCTTTATCGAGACCGGCGATATGGAAGCCGTGACCAACCACGTCAATTACAGCGGTCGCGTGCTCGGCGCCGACGAAGAGTTCGACCGCGAGGAATAGGGCTCGTGCGCGCCCCTTTGCCGAATCCTTACCGGTGCTTCTGGACAATTGGGGTACGATGAACTAGCTGCATATCGGGCGAATACGAAGGGTCCCTGTCCATGAAATACACCAAGCTCGAGCGTAACTGGGTCATGTACGATGTGGGAAACTCGGCCCTCGTGCTGCTCAATACCTCGGTGGTGCCCATCTACTTTAACGCCATCAATACCGGTGCTTCCTCGGCAGACCTGGTGGTCGCTTGGGGCAACGCGCAGACGATTGCCTCGCTGGTCATTGCCATGCTCATGCCCATTCTGGGCGCGCTTGCCGATTACGCCGGCAACAAGATCAAGTTCTTCTTGGGCTTCTTCCTCACGGGCCTGGTTCTTTGCCTGGCGCAGGCTATCCCAATGTCCGCCATGGCATTTTTGACCGTGTACGTGCTGTGCACCATCGGCCTCAACTCTTCTATGACGTTCTACGACGCCATGCTGCCCGACATTACCACCGACGAGCGCATGGACGCCGTGTCCAGCTCGGGCTATGCCTGGGGCTACATCGGTTCCACTGTGCCGTTCATCATCTGCCTGGCGCTTATCATGGGTGGTCCCGCTCTTGGTGTCCCCACCATGCTGGCAACGCGTCTGTCGTTTGTCATCACTGGTGCCTGGTGGCTCATCTTTACCCTGCCGCTCATTCGCACCTATAAGCAAAAGTACGGTCGCGAGCGTGGTCCCGAGGACACCATCGGCCACATCGTGGGCGGCGTGTTCTCCGAGGTCGGACACACCATGCACGAGATCGCCCACAACAAGACCGTGCTGGTCTACATGATCGCGTTCTTCTTCTACATCGACGGCGTGCACACGGTCATTTCCATGGCAACCAGCTATGGATCGGCTTTGGGCATCGACTCGACCCAACTGGTGCTGGCTCTGCTCGTTACGCAGTTTGTGGCCTTTCCGTCCGCCATCATCTACGGCAAGCTTGCCGGTCGCGTGGGCACACTCAATATGATCTTGGTGGCCGTCGCCGCCTACATGGGCATCGTGCTCTTTGCCGCGTTCTTCCTCAAGACCGCCTTTGAGTTTTGGGTGCTTGCCATTTTGGTCGGCCTGTTCCAAGGCGGCGTACAGGCGCTGAGCCGCAGCTACTTCGGTCGCATTATTCCCAAGGAAAAGTCCAACGAGTACTACGGCTTCTTTGATATCTTTGGCCGCTATGCAAGTGTTATGGGCACCTTCTTGGTGTCGGTCGTTACCTCGCTGACCGGCAACCCCTCGCTGGGCGTCCTGTCTATCGGCGTGCTGCTGGTGGTGGGCTTTGTACTGCTGGTCCGTCTGTCCCGCATGTCTCAGACGGCAGAGCAGGCCGCATAGGAACTTGCCGGTAATTGCGTCCGCCGCGATACTCTTTTGGGGTTATCCGCAATAAACATTCTGACTTTCGAACAATGATTAGCCCAAGTGGGTATGATGGAGTCAGCTAGGTCGCGGGGCGTCGCCTGTGTTTGGCGGCGTCCCGTTTTTGTGTTGCAGGGAGGGTAAGGCATGAACGCCACGGTCGTGATTCCAACGTATTGGGCGGGCGATGACGCTCGCGCAAACGCCCCTGGCACCTATGACCATTCGACACGACTCAACGCCGACAATCCCGAACTCGACCGCTGTCTGGCCTCGCTTGAGCAGGTGCGCGACATCCCGCGCATCATCCTTTTGGTGGTCTGTCCCGTTTCTGCCACAGCCGATGTGTCGCTGCGCGTGCACGAGATTGTCGACGCGCATCCCACGCTCAAGGTCACCGTTGTCACCAACACCCAGGCCTCGCGCATCGCAGACCGGGTTGCTCAGATCGCGCCCAAGGGTTCGGGCGAGTGCGTGAGTCTGCGAGGCTACGGTGCCATCCGCAACATGGGGCTAGCCTGTGCCGCTGTGCTGGGTCATGACGCGGTTATCTTTTTGGATGACGATGAGACTGTCATCGACGCCGACTTTATGAAGCGCGCGACCTATGCGTTGGGGCAGCAGACGCGTCAGGGCTTGCCGATCTTGGTCAAGAGCGGCTATTTCTACGATCGCGACGGCTCGCCGCTGGCTCCCACGGACAAGGCGGGCATCTGCCATCGTTGGTGGACCAAGCGCATCGAGTTCAACCGTTGGATGAAAAAGGCGCTCTCGGGCACCCGCATCTCGCGCTCCAACTACGTGTGCGGCGGCCTGATGGCCCTGCACGCCCGCGCCTTTACGCGTGTGGCCTTTGACCCGTTTATCACCCGCGGCGAGGACTTGGATTACCTCTTTAACATGCGCATGTTTGGCTACGACGTGTGGTTCGATAACGAGTGGACCGTGCGCCATCTGCCTCCGGAGTCCGAAAAGCGCTCACCGCGCTTTATGCAGGATGTATACCGTTGGTACTACGAACGGGCCAAGTTGACATTCGCCGCGCATCAAAAGGAGCTCATTCCCGTTACGGCGGCATCGCTCATGCCCTACCCGGGCCCGTGGATTTCGCGCGAGCTCGACGACCGCGTGCGCAAGACCGCTATGGTCCGCAGCGTGTTTACCCGCGAGCATGAGGGCTACCTGCGCATTTGGCGCCATGGTATCGGCGAGGCAAAGGCCTATGCGCGCCAAAACGCTGCAAGCTATCTGCGTTTCCAGAGCTTTTGGCCCAAGATCATGGACGGGCTTTGGCGTGACGCACAACTGATCAGTATCCTGGAGGGGGCCGAATGATCGACCGCCGCGCCCAGCGCGATAGTTCAATATCAATCTTTCGCATCATTGCCGTTGCCTGTGCCATTTGCGTGCTGGTGTACTTTATTTTTGCCTTGGTGACCGGTATCGAGCCGATCGCCACGGTGATTGCCTGCGCGCTGCTGTGCATCTTTCTGTGCATCTTTATCTTTTTGACGCTCAATCCCGATTCGGTGCGCTCCCAGTACACCGAGGAGACGCTCTCGGTGGCCTCGGCCATGCTCGAGGACATTAAGGGCGGTCTGACGCAGGAGTCGGCGCGTTTAGTGTGCCGGCGCATTTTGCCCGAGACGCGCGCCATGACGGTGGCCATCACCGACGAGGGCAACGTGCTTGCCTGCGCGGGAGAGCTTGAGGAAAAACTACTGCCAGATTCTCCCATCCACACGCTTGCCACACGCTACGTTATCGAACATGGCATCGTGCAGTCGTTCAACCGTATGGTGGATGTCGTGGGCTCGGATGGCTCGCACAACCAAGTCCCCGCCGGCATTATCGCCCCCATCAAGGTGGGCGATCGTACCGTCGGCACGCTCAAGTTCTACTACAAGACCCCGCGCGCCGTCGACCGTACCCAGTACGCGCTTGCCTCGGGCTTTGCCGAGATCTTGTCCACGCAGCTCGCCATCCACGAGCTCGAGGTGCAAAAGGAACTCACGGCGCGCGCCGAGGTGCGTGCACTGCAGGCGCAGATTAACCCGCACTTCCTGTTCAACACGCTGAACACCATTGCATCGTTTACGCGCACCGATCCGCTGCGGGCCCGCGAACTGCTTCGTGAGTTCTCATCGTTCTATCGTGCCACGCTCGACAACTCGGGATCGCTTATTCCGGTCTCGCGCGAGGTTGCACAGACCAAGCGCTACCTTACCTTTGAGAAGGCCCGCTTTGGCGAGGACCGCGTGCTTGCGACGTTCGATGTGTCCGAGGACGTGGAAGATACGCTGGTGCCGGCGTTCGTGATCCAGCCGATTGTCGAGAACGCCGTACGTCATGGTATGGGCGATGACGACGCCCTGAGGATCGACGTGACCGTTCACCAAGACGGCGAGGATGCAATCTTGATTGCCGTGGCCGATAATGGCGTGGGCATGGATGAGGGTACCGCCGCCAGACTGTTTGACGAGCGCTCTGCCCGTCCCGACGCCAGCTCTCCCCAGGGTGGCGGCGCCGGTGTGGCCATGCACAATATTTCGGAGCGCATCCATCGCTTTTATGGGCCGCACTCCTATACGCGTGTCGAATCGGCGCCGGGCAAGGGCACCAAAGTGCTCCTTCATCTTGATTTGTCAGAGAGCATCTTTGACATTCAAGAGTAAAATAAAAGGCTACGGGCTCAACGTCATGCGGCGGATGCCCGGCGTAGTTAGTTGACGAAAGGTTTTATCCCTATGCTGCGTGCGATGATTGTGGATGATGAGGCGCCGGCTCGCTCGGAGCTTCGCTTCCTGCTCGAGCAAACGGGCAAGATCGGCACGATCACGGAGGCGTCGAGCGTCCGCTCCGCCATCGAGATGCTTATGGAAAGTCGCGTGGATGTCGTGTTTCTCGATATCTCGATGCCCGGTGCCTCGGGCCTGCAACTTGCCGAGGCGCTGCATAAGCTCAAAAATCCGCCGGCGATCGTGTTTGTGACTGCGTATAGTGACCATGCGGTCGAGGCGTTCGACGTGGATGCCGTCGATTATCTGATGAAGCCGGTCGAGGAAGCTCGCTTGGATCGCGCGATCGAGAAGGTCATGCAGCGCGCCAAGCCGGTCACGGACAGCAAGGTGACCATCGAGCGTATCCCGGTGGAAAAGGGCGGTCGCAAGGTGCTCATTCCCGTGGACGACATTCGCTTTATCATGGCCAAGGACGATTACTCCTGCATCTATACCGTCGATGATCGCTTTTTGTCGACGACCTCGCTGGCGCAGTTTGAGGCCAAGCTCTGCGACTTTGGCTTCTTCCGTGTTCACCGTCGCTATATCGTCAACTTGGCGTGCGTCACGGACGTCGAGACGGTGCCCTCGGGTGCCATCCAGCTGGGCATTACGGGCGTCGACGAACGCGTGCCGGTTTCGCGCCGCCGCGTCGTGCCGCTCAAGAAGGCTCTGAGTCTCTAGCACACTGGTCCCGCAGCCCTGTAGACCCATCGTCTGCGGAGCCGTGGGGCCTTTTTTGTATGTATCTGCCGAATCGTTTTTTGCGGAAGGGATCCCATGAACAGCGCAAGCGCCAAGCGCATCGACATCATCTCGGACACCCACGGCTATTTATCGCCTGCGCTCTTGGATGAGCTTGAGGGCGCAGACCTGATCATCCACGCCGGCGATCTCACGTCAGAGATGGACTACGAGCACCTATGCACCATCGCCCCCGTGCGGGCCGTACTGGGCAACAACGATTACTACCGCGACTACGGTCCCGATGTAGATCGTCTTGCGCTCTTTACCTACGAAGGCCTCAAATTCGCCGTAGCCCACTACCGCGAAGACCTTCCGGTGGGATCCGTAGACGTAGCCATCAACGGCCACACCCACGTAACCAAAGAAGCCCAAGTGGGCCGTTGCTTAGTCCTCAACCCGGGCAGCGCCAGCTACCCCAGAGGCACCCGAGGCCCCACCATGGCCAGAATGCTAGTAAAAGACGGCAAGATCCTAAGCACTAAATTTATTGACCTAGAGTAACCACAACAAAAGCGGGGGATGCAGATGCGTCTCCCGTTTCCATTTGAGCCAAAGGCAGAGCTTCAACAAAAACAATCAGACCAACCCCGCCGAGGAGCACGCGGGCTAGCCGCGCTGCGGCGCACGCCCGCAAAACTGGTTGAATAATGTGACGGCAGGGAGGGCTTCCGGGGCTGAGGGCGGGGGTT
>UQZM01000027.1 GCA_900545615.1 uncultured Collinsella sp. | reverse complement strand
CAAAGATATGGCACCGTGGGGACACATGTATGTCAATCCTGGTCTAACAGAGCCTTTATTTATCTCTGTCGGTACGGTCAAATCGCATGTTCACACGATATTCCGTAAATGCGGTGTCTCATCGCGGTCCGAGCTTCTTCAGAACTTTTGGGCAGGTTAAAGGCAGGGTTATAGGGGATATAAGCCTCCGCTTACGGCAATAACCCCGTTTGTGCAGACAAGTTTATACCGGGGGGTGCTATTCAGGTGATAGCGAGCGTCGCGAAAGCGCGGCGATGTCAACAGAAAGGTGGGTTATATGAAGACCTCTATCCCTCCCGTTTCCCGTAGAAGCTTTCTCGGCCTGAGCACGTTGGGCGCCGCGGCTGTTGCGGTGGGTGCCGCCGGCTGCGCCAACAATTCTTCAAATGCCGGAAGCACCGGCAGCGCGATTTCCGATAAGGCATCCATCGTCTTTCGTAACGGCACGATTCAGACGATGGTTAAAGAGGGCGACACCGCGGCCGCCCTGGCTGTCTCGGGCAACAAAATCGTATATGTAGGCGAAGACTCCGGTGTTGACGAGTACATCGATGACAACACGCGCGTCATCGATCTCGATGGCGGTATGGTGACTCCCGGCTTTATGGACGGCCATATCCACGCTCCGGGCAACTGGGTGACCGCACTGTACGAGATCGATCTTACCAAGAGCACCACGATCGATGAGTATAAGAAGGTGATCAGTGATTTTGTAACCAAGCATCCCGATGATGAGGCTTACGTTGGCGGCTCGTTCATGATCAACGCCTTCGAGCAAGAGGATGGCACCAATCCCGGCCCCAACAAGTCCATTCTCGATGAGATCTGCTCCGATAAGCCCATCATGCTGTGCGATGTTTCCTATCATTCGGTGTGGGTCAACAGCCGTGCGCTCGAGCTTGCGGGCATCGATAACGATACCCCCAATCCCACGGGCGGCATCATCACCCGCGATGCAAACGGCGAGGCGACTGGCTACTTGATCGATTCTGCTGCCACTATGGTGAGGGAGGTTGTCTCCGTCGAGCATACGGACAAGGAGCTTGAGAACGCTATCGACAAGTACCAGCAGGTGGCTACGAAATACGGCATCACCGGCATTACCAACATAAGCGTCGTGGGAAAGTCTACGGCACAGGATTGCCAGTTCTATACTGACCTTGAGAAAGATGGCAAGCTTAACCTGCGCATGCGAGTACTTCCTACCATTGTGCCCGGCATGACGGCTAAAGAGGCCCTTAAAACCGTGAAGGACCTCAAGAAGTTCGATAGCAACATGATCTCTACCGGTACGGTCAAGATCTACTCCGATGGCGTTACCGAGGGCGGCAGCGCCGTGATGCTCGAGCCATATACCTCCGCCGCCGGTAAGGGAGATAACTGGCACGGCGAGTCCGTCTGGGATCAGCAGGAGTTCAGCGACATGGTGGCCGCCCTCGACAAAGAGGGTGTTCAGATTCATGTTCACGCGATCGGCGACGGCGCCGTCCACAATACACTCGATGCCTACGAGCGCTGCGTCAAGGAGAACGGCGAGCGCGATGATCGCCGCAACACCATGACGCATGTGTGCGCAATTACCGACGAGGACATTCAGCGCGTCGCCGATCTCGACATCGTGTGCGCGCTGCAGTTCCTGTGGATGTATCACGATTCTTTGTGCGACCTCGAGATCGCCATGGTGGGCGAGGATCGCGCCATGAAGTTCTACCCCGTCAAGAACATGCTCGAGGCCGGCTGCTTTATCTCCGGTGCGAGCGATGGCCCGGTCACCGGCTATGCGCCGCTCGAGGAGATTGAGGTGGCCGTTACGCGCAACAGCCCGTATCCCGAGGAGGAGGACACCGATATGTACCGTTGGCCCGAGCAGGCCATCACGGCATATCAGGCGCTCGAGGCATATACCAAAAACGTTGCCTTCGAGAACTACATGGAGGATAAAATCGGTACGCTCGAGGTGGGCAAGCTCGCCGACCTCACGGTGCTCGACCAAGACATCCTTCATTGCGATCCCAAGAAGATCTCCGATACCAAGATTCTGTTCACTGTCTCCGATGGCCGTATCGTATACGAGGGATAATCGGTCGATCGAGGTGAAGAGCGGACGATTTGCTCGGCAGAACGCTTGGTTGCCAGCCGTCGTCGCGATTTAGCGTGGGATCGCGTCGGAAATGTTGGTGTAAGCGCGCCGACGGCTGACCGCCAAACGCAAGCGGCCCCTGTCCTAGAATCTGGAATTGCTACATAACACAGGTTCTGGGAAAGGACAGGGACCGCTATGGAGATATTAGCAGACGCGATGCCGGATAAGGCCGCCATCCCGAGGTCGACCGACGGGATGGTCGACATCCAGTCGCTGCTCAGGCTGCTCGCCGAGCAGGTGGTCAACGCCATCATGGACGAGGAGGCCGACCAGCTCTGCGGCGATGGGGCCAACAGCAGGAACGGCTACAGGGACCGCAGCCTCGAGACGTGCGTGGGCACGCTCAACCTGAGAATCCCCAAGCTCAGGACGGGCAGCTTCTTCCCCGAGGACGTCCTCGAGCGCTACCAGCGCGTCGACCGCGCGCTCGTCGCGGCGGTGGCCGAGATGTACGCCACCGGCACCAGCACCAGGAAGGTGCAGAGGATAGCCGAGAAGATGGGCATCGAGAGGCTCGGCAGGGACCGCGTGAGCGCGATCGCCGCGACCCTCGACGCCGAGATAGCCGACCTCGCGGAGGGGCCGCTCGATGCGCGCGCGATACCCTACATCTGGCTCGACGCGACCTACGTCAAGTGCCGCCGCGGGGGCCGCGTGGCTTCGACCGCAGTGGTCACGGCGATAGGCTGCGACGAGTCCGGCTGGAGGCGGGTGCTGGGGGTGTCCGTGGTGGACACGGAGTCCTACGAATCGTGGCTCGGTTTCCTGCGGAAGCTGCGCGACCGCGGCGCGACCGGCACCGAGCTCGTCGTATCCGATGCCCACGGGGGCCTGGTCAGGGCCATAGGCGAGGTCTTCCAGGGGGCGGCCTGGCAGCGATGCGCCGTGCACCTGATGCGCGACTGCATGCGCGAGGCCGGCTCCTGGCAGCTGAGGCGCCGCGTGGGGCGCATCGTCTCCTCGGTCTTCCGCGCCGGGGACGCCGGCACCGCCGTGGCCATGTACCACGCGGCATGCGAGATGCTGGAGGGGTGCTGCCCGAGGGCGGCGAGGGTGCTCGAGGAGGCGGAGCCCGACGCGCTCGCGTACCTGGACTTCCCGCCGTCGCACTGGAAGCGCCTGCGCACCAACAACGTGCAGGAGCGCGCCAACAGGGAAATCAAGCGCCGCTCGCGCGTGGTGCAGGTCTTCCCGTCGGAGAGTTCGCTGCTCAGGCTCGTGGGCGCCGTCATGTGCGACCAGGCCGAGACATGGTCCGGCTCGCGCTACTTCTCGGAGAGGAAGATGGCCGAGATGCATGACGCCGCGTTCAGAATGGGTGCCGCGGGCGAGCACGACTGGGCGGAGCTGGAGAAGGCGGCCAGGAAGATGATCGAATCCAGCCTGGAACTTGCCGACAGCGTGGAGGCGGCCTAGGATATCAACTGATTCCGGATATCGGACACAGGGGCCGCAAGGGCCCTTACACCAACTTTTTCGACACTACCTAGCGTGGGCCGCCGCGGATGCGTGAGCGTTCGCGGCGGCGCTTTTATGTCATGTGCATCGGTGCGTGGAATGAGTCCAAGCCGCTTATGGCAACAGGAGGGGCTGCGAGACCCATACGATTTGAGACACCAAGCTTGTGGTAGATAGCGTTGACGTGCTTCTTTACGTTCGATTCCGAGATAAAGAGCGTTGCGGCCCGCGCAGCGTCGAGTAGTTACGCGGTTTGGTAAAACGCCGTAACCTACACCCGCTCTGCGATCTCGTGGATGAGGTAGTCGGTCTTTTCCCAGCCCAGGCACGGGTCGGTGATCGACTTGCCAAAGACGCCGCCATCGACTGGCTGATTGCCATCCTCCAGGTAGGACTCGATCATAAAGCCCTTGACCAGCTTGGAGATGGACTCGTTGCGGCGGCAGCTGTCGAGCACCTCCTTGCAAATGCGGTACTGCTCCAGCGGGCGCTTGCCCGAGTTGTCGTGGTTGCAGTCGATGACCGCCGCCGGGTTGGCGTAGCCGACATGCTCGGTATAGCGCTCGGCCAGGCGCTCCAGGTGCTCGTAGTGGTAATTGGGGTAGGTACGACCGTCGAGACCGATGTAGCCACGCATAACGGCGTGCGCGAGCGGGTTGCCATCGCACTCGACCTCCCAGTTGCGGAAGATAAAGCTCTGGTGCGCCTGCGCGGCGTAAATAGAGTTGAGCATGACGGTGGTGGAACCAGCGGTGGGGTTCTTCATGCCGACGGGCACCGAAATGCCGCTCGACACCAGGCGATGCTCTTGGTTTTCGACCGAGCGCGCGCCCACGGCAACGTAGCTCAGCAGATCGACGAGGTACTGGTAGTTGGACGGGTAGAGCATCTCGTCGGCGGTAAAGAAACCGGTCTCCTCGATGACGCGCAGGTGCATGTGGCGGATGGCCTTGACGCCTTCGAGCAGGTCATCGGGCGCCTCGGGGTCGGGGTTGTGCAGCAGACCCTTGTAGCCAGTGCCCTTGGTGCGCGGCTTGTTGGTGTAGACGCGCGGAATGATGATGAGTTTGTCCTTGACCTCCTCGGCGGTCTTGGCCAGTCGGTTCATATACTCAAGCACCGAATCCTCGCGGTCGGCAGAGCACGGGCCGATGATGAGCACCTTGCGTGCGTCCTCGCCGGTAAAGACCTTGGCGACCTCGGCGTCGAATGCCTGTTTTTTGGCGGTAAGTTCGGCGGAAAGCGGCATTTCCTCGCGGATCTCCATGGGGATCGGCAACCTGCGCTTGAATTCCATGGCCATACGGGGCCTCCTTTATCAATTAACGGCAACAATTGGCGAATTCTCGAATGCTCGGCATTATCCGCTGTCGCACGCTAAAGTGCAAGCCCTTGTCACCCCGAAACCTACCAAAAAGGGACAGGTTTATTTTGGCAGCTTTTATCTGGGTAAACGTTGGCGGGCCCTGGAATGGAATGATGCCACGTGGCTTGGAAGAGACCGTCGATCGAGTTCCAGGGGGAGGCGTTTCGAGGGCCGCAGAACAAAAACGGGGGGTGCAGTTCATTCTGCGCCCCCGTTTTTGGGTATTGCGGTTGTTTGCCGCCGGTTGCTACGCCGCCTCGTCGAACTGCGAGTTGTACAGGTCGGCGTAGAAGCCACCCTGGGCGAGCAACTCGTCGTGTGTGCCCTTCTCGACGATGTCGCCGTCGCGGATCACCAAGATCACGTCGGCGTTGCGAATCGTGGACAGGCGATGTGCGATAACAAAGCTGGTGCGGCCCTGCATCAGCGCATCCATGGCACGCTGAATAAGCTCCTCGGTACGAGTGTCAACGTTGGAGGTCGCCTCGTCCAAAATCAGCGCCGGACGGTCGGCCAAAATGGCACGGGCGATGGTCACGAGCTGGCGCTGACCCTGCGACAGGTTAGTGCCCTCCTCGTTGATCATAAAGTCGTAGCCGCCGGCGAGCGTATGGATAAAGTGGTCGCAGCGTGCGGCGCGTGCAGCGGCCTCGACCTCGGCATCGCTTGCATCGGGGCGTCCGTAGCGGATGTTCTCGCGGATGGTGCCGTTAAACAGCCAGGTGTCCTGCAGCACCATGGCAAACTCGCCGCGCAGCGCCGCGCGGTCCCAGTCGCGCACGTCGACGCCCTCGACGCGCAGCGAACCGCCGTCCACGTCGTAAAAGCGCTGCAGCAGCTTGATGAGCGTGGTCTTGCCGGCGCCGGTGGGGCCGACGATGGCGATGGTCTGGCCGGGCTGCGCCTCGCAGCTAAAGTCGTGGATGATGGTCTTGTCGGGCGTGTAGCCAAACTTGACACGGTCAAACTCCACGTGGCCGGGGCGCTTCTCGGGAATCTGCGCGTCGGCCTTCTGCTCCTCCTCGGGCGCGGCCAGGAACTCAAAGACGCGCTCGGTGGCAGCGGCCATCGACTGCATCGTGTTGCTCACGTTGCCCAGCTGCTGCACGGGCTGCGTAAAGTTGCGAACGTACTGGATAAAGCTCTGAATGTCGCCGGGCGTGGCATTGCCGGTCAGCGCGAGCTGCGCACCCACGACGACGACGCCCACGTAGCCCATGTTACCCACCAAGCTCATAAGCGGCATCATCAGGCCCGACAGGAACTGCGAGCGCCAGCCGCTAATAAAGAGGCGGTCGTTTTGGCGGTCGAACTCCTCGATCGAAGCCTCGGCGCGGTCGAACACCTGAATGACGTTCTGGCCGGCAAAATCCTCCTCGATAATGCCGTTGACGGTGCCCAGGACCTGCTGCTGCTCGCGGAAGTACGGCTGCGAGAAGTGAATCATCACCATTAAGATAATCGCGGCGGCCGGCAGCGTGAGCACGGTGACGCCGGTGAGCGGCAGGCTGATCGACAACATCATGACGAGCACGCCGATAATCTGCGTGACGGACGTAATAAGCTGCGTCACGCTCTGGTTGAGCGACTGGCCGAGTGTATCGACGTCGTTGGTGATGCGGCTGAGCACATCGCCCTTGCTGTGACCGTTGAAGTAGCTCATCGGCACGACAGCAATCTTGGCTGCGATCTCCTTGCGCATGCGGTAGCAGATCTTTTGCGTGACGCCGGTCAT
Organism: uncultured Collinsella sp.; assembly: GCA_900545615.1. GTDB lineage: Bacteria > Actinomycetota > Coriobacteriia > Coriobacteriales > Coriobacteriaceae > Collinsella. The sequence goes on along the minus strand of UQZM01000027.1, from coordinate 19,673 downwards.
GAGCCAGCCCTGGACCAGGCTGCAGACAGAGCTCGCCAGATACAGGCAGAGCAAAAAGCCGAGCGTCTTGGCGATCCAGTCAAAGTCAACGTCGCCGGTGCCGTTGACCTTGGCGACCAGGCCTTCGAACAGCTTGGTCGTAACCTGGCCGAGCACCTTGGGTCCCACAATGTTAAAGATGACCGAGCACACGGCAAAGGCGACGGCGGCAAACACGGCAATCTTGTGCTGGCCGATATAGCCGAGCAGCTGCCTCATGGTGCCCTTAAAGTCCTTGGCCTTTTCGCCGCGACGCATGCCGCCCATGCGGCCCATGGGTCCACGCTGACGGGTGGGCTTGGGAATTTGGGTCTTGGTCTCGTCTGCCATTAGCGCTCGCCTCCTTCCGTAACGGCTGCAATTTCTTCTTGGGTAAGCCCCAGCTCCTCGGCGGAAAGCTGCGACTGTGCGATTTCCAGGTACGCCGGGCAGCTGCGCAGTAGCTCCTCGTGCGTGCCGGTGCCCACTACGTGACCGTCGTCGAGTACAATGATCTGGTCGGCGTGCATGATGGTCGCGATGCGCTGGGCCACGACCACGAGCGCGGCGTCGGTAACGTTTTTGGCCAGCTCCTCTCGTAGGCGCGCGTCGGTCTTGTAGTCGAGGGCACTAAACGAGTCATCGAACACCACGACCTCGGGCTTTTTGGCCAACGCGCGGGCGATGGCCAGACGCTGGCGCTGACCACCCGAAACATTGGAGCCGCCCTGGCTGATAGGGGAGTCGTACCCGTCCTCGCGCTCGGCGATAAAGTCCTCCGCCTGGGCGACGCGTGCTGCCTGGCGCATATCCTCGTCACTCACCATGTCGCCGGCAAACTTGAGGTTGCTCTCGACGGTACCCGAGAATAGACGACCCTGCTGCGGAATATAACCGATGCGGCGGCGCAGCTCGGAAAGTGTCATGTCGCGCACATCGATGCCGTCGAGCGAAATGCTGCCGCCCGTGACGTCGTACAGGCGCGGAATCAGCTGCACGAGCGTGGACTTGCCCGAGCCCGTGGAGCCAATAATGCCGAGCATCTGACCGGCATGCGTGGTGAAGTTCACGCCGCTGATGACGTCGGCGCGGGCATCGGGATACTGGAAGCTCACGTCGCGGAAGGTGAGCTCGCCGCGCGGCGCGCTGGCCGCGGGCAGTTTGGGCGAGACGGGGTCGTTGATGCTGGTGGGGCAAGTGATGACCTCTTCCACGCGCTCGGCTGCGACCTCGGCACGGGGCAGGATAACCGAAACCATGGTGAGGATCATAAACGCCATGACGATCTGCATGGTGTAGGAGATAAACGCCATCATGTTGCCGACCTGCATCACGCCGTCGGACACGCCCTGCGCGCCAAACCAGACGATAAGCACGGTGATGCAGTTCATGACGAGCATCATGAGTGGCATCATAAAGCTCATGGCGCGGTTGGTGTAGAGCTGCGTGGTCATCAGGTCGAGCGAAGCCTTGTCAAAACGCTCGAGCTCATGCTCCTCGCGGTTGAATGAGCGGATGGGCATAAGGCCGTCGAGCAGCTCACGGGCGGTAAGGTTCACGCGGTCAACAAAGCTCTGCATCTTTTTGAACTTGGGCATGGTGAGGCCCATGAGCACGCCGACGACGGCCGAAACCGCGATGATGGCCACAGCGATGGTCCACTCAAGGCCGGTGTGGTTGGCCAGGACGCGCATGACGGCGACGATGCCCATGACGGGGGCCATCAGGCACATGCGGATAAACAGAGTTGCGGCCATCTGAATCTGCTGAATGTCGTTGGTGCAGCGGGTAATGAGCGAGGCCTGGCTAAACTTGCCCACCTCGGCCGGCGAGAAGTGCATAACCTTATTGAAGGTCTCGCGGCGCAGGTCGCGGGCGATGGAGCAGGCGGTACGCGAAGCCACGGCACCGGTCAGGATGGTGGCGACGAGCGACACCAGGCACAGCCCAAACATCGTGGTCGCCATGCGGCCCAGGTAGGCGTTTTGCACGTCGGCGGGGTCGATGCCCTGTGCCTTGTACTCGTCCTGTACATAGCTCACGGCGCGCTGGGTGACGATGGAGCCCGACATGGAGCCCATTTTGTCTGCCATATCGTTGGCGCCCTCGACGAGCTTGCCCTGATCGATAAGACCGCCTTCAACGCCTAGGCGCAGGCTCTTCATGGTGATCTTACCGCCGTCGGCATCGATCTGCTTTTGCATGTTCTGCGCCGCTGCGGCCTTCTGCTGCATCTCGGCGAGCTGCTCGGGCGTCATCGCCGCCATCTGCTCGGGGGTGGGCATGGCCTGGGCGGCGCCGCCATTGCTTGCCTCGGTGGATGCGCCGGTCATGTCGCCCATGGAGTCGGCATCGATGCCCTGGTTGAAGGCGAGTACGACGGTCTCAGGCAGGCTCATGATGTCGGCAATCTTGCCGCCGTCGGCGCGCTCCTCCTCGGTGCCCTTGTACGTTCGAATGCCGTTATTGTCCGCCTTGCTAAACACGGCCTCCACAGCTTTGGCGTCCTTGGCGTTCATAAAGAGTTCGAGGTCATCGAGCGATTCGGCGCGGATGGTGTCGGGTACGGGCGAGGCGATACCGCCTTGCTGCACGCCCACGTCGACGATGTCGCTCATATAGGTAGGCAGCGCCAGATCGGCGTTGCAGCTGATTACGATGAGTACGATAGCTGTGAACAGTGCCAGGATATGCTTTTTAAAGAGCTTGAGAATCCTCACTCGGCATCTCTCCTTTCTTGATTGCGGTCGATAATTTCGTTGGCACGTCTAAGAAGGCGCACCATCTCTTGGGTATCTGTTTCGCCGAGCTGCTCGAGGAAAGCCGCGGTGCGGTCCTCGAATTCCCGGCGTTTGATTTCGAGATCCTGGAATCCCTTGTCGGTCACTATGACGTGTACGCGACGACGGTCGGTCTTTGAGTGCTCACGCTCAACCCAGCCCTTGGCTTCGAGAGCGCGTAGGATATTGGCAATGCGGGCACTCGAGACCCAGGCGCGATCAGCGAGTTCGCTCGGCGTGAGCGAACCGCCAGCGAGCATAAGGGCGCGCATGACAGCCATCTCGCCGCTGAGAGCTTTGTCCACAAAGCGCGAAACGCGCTGGTGAATGCCGCCAAACTCGGTAAGGAGCTGACGCCCAAGCTCATGGAAATCGGTATCTTCCACCGAAAACCCCTAACACTAGAAACTATTTTCGGTGAAAGATGATACCCTTGCACGCGCGCCCTATACGGTAGATTTTGAGACATGCCTAGAAAACTACCTTTAGGCGACCTCCGTACACCGTCGGTGCCAGTAAAGTTTGGGGCAGATCGTTAGGCATGTGTTAGGCATGTCCCAAAGCCTACTCAGAGGCGCTTTACCCTGCTAAAGCTGGCATAACAGCTAGAGTGAACGTCGTACAAAGGCAAGGAAAAATACCAAACAAATCGGTGAACGGTAGTTGTTCGCGCTCGCATTTCCTGCGGATTTGTTAAAAACGCCATAATGGTATAAAAAAAGAAACATATAACAGCCCAGATGGAGAGGGTGGCTATGTTATCCTTCTCAGACGGGTGAAATCTTGGGTTTTGGGTTGTAGTTCCAAGGTGGACAAACGTTTTTCCTGCACCAACGTGTGGTGAAGAACGGAAGAAGCCGGTAGTGCAAGCCGAACATTCAAGAATTCAATAAGCAGCGGTGTGAGAGAGCGCCGCATTACACGTAACTAGGAGCGTGGTTACACAATGCAGGAGGCATGGGAAGGCTTCAAGGAAGGTATCTGGACGGGAGAGGTTGACGTCCGAGACTTCATCCAGAAGAACTACACCCCCTACGAGGGCGATGAGTCGTTCCTCGTAGGTCCGACCGAGCGTACCAAGGAGCTGTGGGGCGAGGTTCTCGACCTGCTGCTTAAGGAGCGCGAGCAGGGTGGTGTCCTCGATATGGACACCAAGACCGTCACGGGTATCGTGAGCCACCCCGCTGGCTACATCGATAATGCCCATCGCGACAAGGAGACCATTGTTGGCCTCCAGACCGACAAGCCGCTCAAGCGCGCGCTGCACGTCAACGGTGGTATCCGCATCGCTTGCCAGGCTGCCAGCCAGCACGGCTACAAGGTCGACGAGAACGTTGTCGAGCGCTACACCTTCGAGCGCAAGACCCACAACGCTGGCGTCTTCGATGTTTACACCCCCGAGATGCGTGCTTGCCGCTCGGCTCACATCATCACCGGTCTGCCCGATGGCTATGGCCGCGGCCGCATCATCGGCGACTACCGTCGTGTTGCCCTGTACGGCGTCGACTACCTGATCAAGGACAAGGAGGCCCAGAAGGCTTCCACTCCGACGGTCATGACCGCCGACAACATCCGCGATCGCGAGGAGCTGCAGGAGCAGATCCGCGCCCTCGGCGAGCTCAAGATGATGGCCGAGACCTATGGTTTCGATATTTCCAACCCTGCTACCAACACGCAGGAGGCCATCCAGTGGATGTACTTCGCCTACCTTGCTGCCGTCAAGGAGCAGAACGGCGCCGCTATGTCCATCGGCCGTACCTCTACGTTCATCGACATCTACGCTGAGCGCGACCTTGCCAACGGTACCTTCACCGAGGAGCAGATCCAGGAGTTCGTGGATCACTTCATCATGAAGCTCCGCATGGTCAAGTTTGCCCGTACCCCCGAGTACCAGGCCCTGTTCACCGGCGATCCGCAGTGGGTCACCGAGTCCATCGGCGGCATGGGTGTTGACGGCCGTACGCTCGTTACCAAGATGAGCTACCGCTACCTGCACACGCTCGAGAACATGGGCACCAGCCCCGAGCCCAACATGACCGTTCTGTGGTCGACCCGTCTGCCCGAGAACTTCAAGAAGTTCTGCGCCAAGACTTCTGTCGCCAGCTCCTCGATCCAGTACGAGAACGACGACCTCATGCGCGTTTACCACGGCGACGACTACGGCATCGCCTGCTGCGTGTCCTCCATGCGCATCGGCAAGGAGATGCAGTTCTTCGGCGCCCGTGCCAACCTGGCCAAGTGCCTGCTCTACGCGCTCAACGGCGGTGTTGACGAGGTCTCCAAGAAGCAGGTCGGCCCCAAGTATCGCGCCGTCGAGGGCGATACGCTCGATTACGACGACGTTGTGGCCAAGTACAACGACATGATGAAGTGGCTCGCTGGCGTGTACGTCAACTCGCTGAACATCATTCACTACATGCACGACAAGTATTGCTACGAGCGCATCCAGATGGCTCTGCACGACAAGCACGTGCACCGCTGGTTCGCTACGGGCATCGCTGGCCTTTCCGTCGTGGCTGACTCCCTGTCCGCCATCAAGTACGCTAAGGTCCACCCCGTCCGTGATGAGAACGGCATCATCGTCGACTTCGAGACCGAGGGCGAGTTCCCCAAGTACGGTAATGACGACGACCGCGTCGACCAGATCGCTCACGACGTTGTGCACCAGTTCATGGAGTACATCCGCATGAACGACACCTACCGCAATTCCGTGCCCACGACCTCGGTTCTGACCATTACCTCCAACGTCGTGTACGGTAAGAAGACCGGCTCCACGCCCGACGGCCGCAAGGCTGGCCAGCCGTTCGCCCCGGGTGCTAACCCCATGCACAAGCGCGATAGCCACGGCGCCATCGCTTCGCTGTCTTCGGTTTCCAAGCTCCCGTTCCGCGATGCTCAGGACGGCATCTCCAACACCTTCTCCATCATCCCGGGTGCGCTCGGCAAGGAGGACCAGGTGTTCTTTGGCGATATCGACCTTGATCAGCTGGGCGAGTAACTATTGTTAGTGCTATACTAACAATAACGATTACTGATTAGCGCGCCGGTTTCGGCCGGCGCCTATCGATCGAAGGAGACACATTATGAAGGTTTCTGAAGTTTCCGAGACTCAGGCCGATAACCTGGTCCACATGCTCGACGCTTACGCCGAGAAGGGTGGCCACCACCTGAACATCAACGTCTTCAACCGTGAGACGCTGCTTGACGCTCAGGCTCACCCCGAGAAGTACCCGCAGCTGACCATCCGCGTTTCCGGCTATGCCGTGAACTTCCACACGCTCACCAAGGAGCAGCAGGACGAGGTCATTTCGCGTACCTTCCACGACAAGTTCTAAAGGGGTTTAACTCCCGCAGGATCGCCGGGCCGCTTTGGGTTACTTTCCAAAACGTCCTCGGACATGCAAAGGGCTCCGCTGCGCGCTTCGCGCGGCGGAGCCCTTTGCATCCTGCGGAAATGTTTTGGAAAGTAACCCAAAGCGGCCCGGCGGGGGTCCTGTGTAGTCACCCTTTAGGCGGAACTCTCCTAATAATTTGGATGAGTCATTTACTTACTTGTGCTGTTACCGTCTTCCCGCTGTTGTTGGGGTATGCTTTGTTCGTATGTAAACGTTTGACATGTTGATGGGGGAGGGTGCTATGGCTCGCGAGGGCGCTCGTTCTAAGGATTCTGCTAAGCCTGGCATCAAGGAAGTTGCAGCGGTGGCGGGGGTTTCGCCTACTACGGTATCTCGTGTGCTTAATAATCGCGGCTATATTAGCCAAGAGACCCGCGATAAGGTCCATGCCGCGATGGAGCGCATCAACTATACGCCCAACGATATCGCCCGTGCCATGCTCAACGGTCGCCTGAATCTTATCGGTATGATCGTTCCCTTTGTGAGCAGCCCGTTCCATGCTCAGGTTGTGCAGGCGGTCGAGCGCACGTTAGCGGAAAACGGCTTTAAGATGTTGCTGTGCAACAGCGCCAATCGACCCGATCTTGAGCGTTCCTATATTGACATGCTCCGCCGCAATATGGTCGACGGTGTCATCGTCAACTCCCTCAATATCGGTGCCGAGGCATATGCCGAGATGGGCTTGAGCCTGGTTGGCATCGACTGCGATCTCGGCGAGGGCTCTGTCCAGATTGCAAGTGACAGCTATGGCATCGGCGAGCTCGCCACGCGCCGTCTGATTGATGACGGCTGCAGGCGTATCCTGTGCCTGCGCAGCAATAGCCGCATGCGCATGCCTGCCAATAAGCGTACCGATGCCTACCTCGATGTTGTTGAGCAGGCCGGTTTGTCCGCGCTTGTCCGTGAGGTTGAGTTCGTTAAGCCCGACGACGAAAAGGGCGCGGTCGTTGCGAAGATCCTCGATGAGAACCCCGATATTGACGGCATCTTTGCGGGAGACGATACGATGGCGGCCATCTGTCTCAACGTGATGAAGCAGCGCGGCTTGAGCGCTCCAGACGATATTAAGGTCGTGGGCGCGGATGGTGCCCGCCGAACTATGACGTTTATGCCTGACTTAACAACCGTACGTCAAGATATCGATCGCATCGGAGAGCTCGCGGCGCAATCCATCATCGCTCTTATTAACGGCGATAATCCCGAATCGAATATCAAGCTCCCCGTTGAACTCATTGAGGGCAAAACCGCGTAGTTCATCCCGTGCCAAAAGAATTCCTCAAACGCCTCTGATGACCGTTCACCGGCATATGTCAACCGTTTGCCGACGACTGGAACTGCGAAAAGACGTATTGGTGTGAAAACGTTTGACATATGAAAACGATTGACATATCTTGCCATTGTACCGAGTTAGTATGTCGTGGAAAGGAAGTCTCGGATGCACAAGGTGTATTACCAGCCTGAGGGAATTTGGGTAGGCGACATCATGCCGTACGGCGAGGACGGCACGTTCTATCTCTATCATCAGCGTGACACGCGTAACCCCGAACCTTTCGGAGAGCCGTTTGGCTGGGCACTCGCTACGACCAAGGATTTCGTCAACTACAAGGACTTTGGCGAGAGCCTTGAGCGCGGCGGCGACGAGGAAGTCGACCAGTACATTTATGCCGGCACGGTGTTTAAGGTGGGCGACAAGTACCATGCGCTCTACACTGGTTGCAATCGCGATAAGGTCCGCGCACGTTTGATGAAGCAGGTTCTTCTTCACGCGACGAGCGACGACGCCGTCAAGTGGGAGAAGAACATCGCCGAGACGCTGCTTCCGCCCCAGGAGGGTTACGATGACCGCAACTGGCGCGATCCCTTTGTGCTTTGGGATGAGGAGAACGAAGAGTACATGCTCATCCTCGGCACGCGTGTGGGCGAGGACAAGCGTCTGATGACCGGCCGCCTGGTCAAGTTCACCTCCAAGGATCTGACCAACTGGGAGTTCCAGGGCGACTGGTGGAACCCGGGCCTGTACACCATGTTTGAGATGCCTGATCTCTTTAAGATGGGCGACTGGTGGTACCTCGTCTTTTCCGAGTACAGCGACGGCAACAAGACCCGTTACCGCATGTCCAAGTCCATCAACGGTCCTTGGATTACCCCCGCTGACGACTCCTTCGACGGCCGCGCGTACTACGCCGCTCGCACCGCATTCGATGGCGAGCGCCGCGTTCTCTTTGGTTGGGTCCCGACGCGCGACGAGGGCGGCGACCCCAGCTCTTACCTGTGGGGTGGCACTTTTATGCCCCTCGAGATCGTTCAGCGTGCCGACGGAACGCTCGGCACCAAGCTCCCCGACAGCATGCTTGGCGCCTTTGGCGAGGCTAATGCAGTCGAGACCTTTGAGCTTTCCTGCGAGTCGGGCAAGGTCGAGCAGGTGCTCGCCGCGGATGCCGGCTCCACCTACTTGCTCGATGCCGACATTGAGCTCGGCGGTAACGCTGCCGGCTTCTCGGTCAAGTTCGCCGAGGACGCCGAGACTGGTCTTGCCTATGAGTTCCGCGCCAACCTGCGCGAGGGCAAGCTCGAGTTCACGCCGGCTCCCCAGTACCCGTGGTTCCAGGTCAACAACATGGGCCTCGAGCGTCCGTTGTTCTTTAAGGGCGAGGGCACTCACCATGTGCGTCTGGTCGTCGACGACGACATCGCGACCATCTTTGTCGATGATGTTGCGCTCAACGCTCGCTTCTGCAACAAGCAGGGCCAGGGTGTGGCGCTTACCGTCACCGACGGTGCGCTCAAGTGCGCAAACGCAACGATCGCGTCTCTGTAGCGGCAACGAACCGTTTTATGATTTAGAAAAGGAATGGAGAGGAACATGGACTACAAGGCAGTGTCCCAGCAAGTCGTCGACAACGTCGGCGGACTGGAGAACATCGAGGGCGCCACGCATTGCGTGACCCGTCTGCGTCTGGTGCTCAAGGATACGAGCAAATACAACAAGGCCGAGCTCGAGAACATCGATGGCGTCAAGGGCGTGCTGTACAACAGCGGCCAGCTCATGATCATCTTCGGTACCGGTACCGTCAACAAGGTTTACGATGAGTTTATGGCTCTGACGGGCGTCAAGGAGATTAGCGCTTCCGAGGTCAAGGGTGCCGAGGCGGACAAGAAAGGCAAGTTCTTCTCGGTCCTCAAGGTGTTCTCGGACATCTTTATCCCCATCATTCCTGCCTTCGTCGGTGCCGCTATCATCATCGGCCTTAAGTCGTTGATCGTTGCCAACGGCCTCTTTGGCATGGAGGGCAGTCTCGCCGATCACAGCGAGTTCCTCAAGAACCTCGCAAGCTTCTTTGCCATTATCGCCACCACGTTCGACTACCTGCCTGTCCTGGTTATGTACAGCGCGGTCAAGCGTTTTGGCGGTAACCCGATCCTGGGCATCCTCGTCGGTATCGTCATGGTTCACCCGAGTCTTATGAACCGTAACACGTTCGTTATGGACCCGACGGGTGCTGAGTACTGGAACTTCGGTCCGCTATCCATTCCCATGGTTGCTTTCCAGGGCGGTGTGTTCCCTGCAATCCTGACTGCCTGGTTTATGGCCAAGGTCGAAAAGATTGCCCAGAAGTACATCCCCGAGGTCGTCTCGTTTGTCTTTGTCCCGACCGTTACCCTGATTCTTGCTAACGTTGCCCTGTTCACCGTGTTCGGCCCGCTCGGCAACCTGATCGGCGACGTCCTCGCTGGCGTAATCGATGTCCTGTACAACAGAATGGGCGTCTTTGGTGCCTTTGTCTTCGCCGCGTTCCTGCAGCCGCTCGTCGTTACCGGTACGCATCAGTTCATCCAGGGTATCGAGGCCAACCTCGTTGCCACGACTGGCTTCAACTACATCCAGGCCATCTGGTCGGTTTCCATCATCGCCCAGGGCGGCGGCGCCATCGGCATGTACCTCATTCACAAGAAGCACTCCAAAGAGCGCAACATCTGCATGTCGTCCTTTATTCCGACGCTGGTCGGTATCTCCGAGCCCGCTATCTTCGCTGCAAACATGCGCTATTCGATCATTCCGTTCATCTGCGCATGCATCGGTGCAGGCTGCGGCGGTGCCTTCGTGAAGTTCTTTGAAGTGCGCGCTATCGGTCAGGGTCTGACCGGTGTGCTTGGCCTGCTCATCGTTACGCCCGAGACTCTCGTGTGGTATGTGGCTGGTAATCTTATCGCCTTTATCGTGCCGATCGTCTTGATCTTTGCCTACAACAAGGCAAAGGGCGTTCCGACCACCGATGAAGAGGGCGCTGGTGCTGGCTTCGATGTCAGCTTCTAGTTGAGCCGTTCAGCGTAATGTGCGGATAAGTCCATTTGAGGAAGGGCGCTCGGCTCGTGCGAGTCGAGCGTCCTTCCCTATAGACGAGAAAGTCAATGGCGATGTTTAATCAAAACAATAAGGTGACACGCGCGGACTATGATCAGTGGCGTGCCGGACAGGATGAGACGGCTGGTCGCATCGCGTCCGACCCCGATAGGCTCCTGTTCCATGTGGAGCCTGAGCTTGGCTGGCTCAACGACCCCAACGGTTTGGTTCAGATTGGTGATACGTATCACATCTATCATCAATACGATCCGTTCGATGCTGCGCATGGCGGTCCAGTGCTTTGGAACCATCTGACGACAAAGGATTTTGTGACGTACGAGAATCACGGCCCTGTGCTGTTCCCCGATTCCGATTTGGATTCGAACGGAGCGTATTCTGGTTCTGCCTTTGTACGCGATGGCAAGATTCACTACTTCTATACCGGCAACGTCAAGCATTTTGACCGCGATGATTACGACTACGTGTTGACGGGCCGTGAGCAAAACCAGATTCATATGGTTGCCGAGAATCCCGACGAATTGGGCGAGAAGTGCATAGCTGTTGGACCGGTCGATTACCCCGACGATATCGGTACGCACGTGCGCGACCCCAAGATCCTTGAGCACGATGGTATCTACTACATGGTTCTGGGCGCTCGTACGAAAGACGACCGTGGCTGCGTGCTTGTCTATACCTCGCGCAATCTTGAGGACTGGAGCTATGCGACGCGCATTGAGTTGGGCGAGAAGTTTGGCTTTATGTGGGAGTGCCCCGATCTGTTTGAGCTCGATGGCGAGCTTATTCTCGTTTGCTGTCCGCAGGGTGTGCCTGCCGATGGTTGGCGTTACCGCAATCCGCATCAGTGCGTGTGGTTCCCCATCGAGGCCGATTGGGAGGCGCCGAGCTTTAAAATCGTCGGGCAGGGCATGCCCCCGATGGTCGATGCCGGTTTTGATTTCTATGCTCCGCAGTCCTTTGAGGATGCTGCAGGCCGGCGTTTGATGATCGGATGGTCGGGTTGCCCCGATGCGACGGCAGAAAACCCGACGGTGGCGCGCGGGTGGCAGTGCGCGTTGACGGTGCCGCGAGAGCTGAGCATGCGCGATGGTAAGCTCTGCCAGCAGCCGGCGCACGAGATTGAGAGGATGCGCGGCGACTGCGTTCGCGCGACAGGCGGTGAAACCGTTGAGGAGCCGGGACGCCTGTTTGATCTTGTGGTTTCCTGTGAGGGCGCCAAGATGGTCGAGCTCGAAATCCGCAAGGGTGTCTTTGTACGTTATGCGGACGGGATGCTTACCCTCGACATGGGTGACGAAGGCTATGGGCGCGACCAAAGGTCGATCGAGCTCAGCGAGCTTCGCGACCTACGCGTGCTTTCGGACACTACGATGGTCGAGATTTTTGCCAACAGCGGCGAGGCGGCACTTACGAGCCGTACCTATTCGCCGGCGGTTTCGGCGATGGGGTTGCATGCCGAGGGTGCGGCGTCGATGGATTTCTACCGCCTCGCGCATTAACCGTGCGTGGAGCACGATTGGACTTGCCGGGCGGAATGTGTCGCAGTTGCCGCAGCGAACTACCGTTTATCGCGTATAGCGACCGTTTGCGGGATAAGTAACACTCATTTATAAACCGTGTAAAATCTCAGTTAAGCACGGAGTTTTCCAGGGAGACGCTGTCCTTTGTTGTGTGCAAGGGGCGGCGTCTCTTTGGTGCTTGGAGGCCGTTCTGCAGCAGGACGGCGGACGTGCGTCACATATTAAAAAGCCAATTTCGAGATGGGTCGTGATAAGAATGGGCAAGTACGTAATCGTGGTTGAATCTGGGTCGGATGTGACGCCGGAGCTCTGCGAGCGCTACGGCATCGTGCGCGTGCCCATGCATGTCACGATTGGTGACGAGACCGTCGAGGACGGCTCCATCGATCCGCTCGAGATTTACTCGCGCTGCAACGAGTTTGGCGTGATGCCCAAGACCAGTGGCTGTGCGCCTGCGGATTTTGCTCACGTGTACGACCGCATTCACGCTGAGCAGCCCGGTGCGACCATTCTGCATCTTGCGTACTCCGAAGTCACGACTTGCTCGCATCAGTCCTCCAAGATTGCGGCTAAGGGCCGCGACTACGTATTCTCCATGGATACGCGTTTTGTCTCGGTGGGCCAGTCGCTCGTTGCCGTCGAGACCGCCAAATACATCGAGGCTCACCCCGATGCCACCGTTGACGAAATTTTCGCCTTCACCAATTCGGTGATGGATCGCGTGCTGTTGGGCTTTGTTCCTACCGACCTAGCCTTCCTTAAGGCGGGCGGTCGTCTGTCCAACGTGGCATTCCTTGGCGCCCACCTGCTCAAGATTAAGCCCTGCATTGAGGTGACGGGCGGCAAGTTCGTGGCGACCAAGAAGTTCCGCGGCTCTATGCTCAAGTGCGCCCGCGCCTTTATTGACCACATGGTTGCGAAGGGCGAGATCGACTACTCGCACATTGGCCTGGCGTATTCGGTGGGCCTTTCCCAGGAGCTGCGCGACGACATGGAGGTCTATGCGCATGACCTGGGCTTTAAGGATATTACCTGGACTCAGGTTGGCGGCGTCATCTCGAGCCATTGCGGCCCGACCGCCTTCGGCGCGGTGCTCACGCTCAAGGCGTAAAGCCTGGCGTCTATCGATTTCTATTGCCTTGACGGCGGGCGGGTTGCGACAACCTTCCCGTCGCTTTTGCATGGGGCCAAATAGGACAATCCAATTGACCGCTAAACCGTTTCGCCATCAAGCATATAGGCTAGAATGACTCTGGCATTTATGTAGCTAAAACCAATGAGAGGCAAGGTAGCGGGAATGGCTGAGATGACGCTCGAGGGTGTGGACGCTCGTCCTGAGGACTCCGCGTTTGCCCTGGGCCGCGTGCATTCGATTGAGACGATGGGAACGGTCGATGGACCCGGCATCCGCTTTGTGGTGTTTGTTCAGGGCTGCCCCATGCGCTGTGCGTATTGCCACAACCCCGACACCTGGTCGGTTAACGGCGGCACCATGGTGACCGTCGAGCACCTGATGGACGAGTTCCAGAGCAACCATGAGTTTTACCGCAGCGGCGGTATTACGGTGTCCGGCGGCGAGCCGCTCCTGCAGCCCGCGTTTTTAGCCGACCTGTTCCGCGCCATGCACAATAACCCCGATGGTCGCGTGCATACCTGCTTGGATAGCTGCGGCTATGCGTTCGATCCCGCGCATCCCGAGAAGTTCGATGCCGTACTCAACGAGACCGATATGGTGCTGCTCGACATTAAACACGCCGATCCCGTCGAGCATAAAAAGCTGACCGGTTGCGATCCCGCACGCATTCTGGCGTTTGGTGACGAGCTTGCGCGTCGCAAGATTAAGGTCGTTATCCGCCACGTGGTGGTGCCGGGCATTACCGATACGGTTGAGGAGTGCGAGAAGCTCGGTCGTCTGATCGCTCCGTGGCACAACGTGGTGGGCCTGGAAATGCTGCCGTATCACACGATGGGCGTTGTCAAGTACGAGCAGCTGGGGATTCCCTATAAGCTCGAGGGCGTGCCCCAGATGGATACCGCGCGCATGCCCGAGCTGCGCAACGCCGTCATGACGGGCATGAAAAAGCGCCGCGCGGAACTCAAAAACGCCATCGGCTAGCGAGCCATTTTCGCCCCCAAGGGCACTCATTTGGGACAGACTTAAATGAGTGCCCCCGGGCACCTAGTTGATTGCTAAAGAGCCCCGTCAAGTTGCGGTGGAATAGTTCTTGTTTTTCGGCTTATGCCGCCCAAATAGGAACTATTCCACCGCAACTGCGTTTTGGGCGGAGATGCGCAACAGAATCGTGCCATTTGGATAAATACGCTTGTGGTTTCTTTAAAGACGCCTTAAACGCCGCTGAATATCTTTGGAAAGAAATGCCTGCTCGGTATTATGCTGCTCGTATATGAACGGTAGCAGTCAGGAGACCACGTGCGAAACAACGCATCGCGGGACGAGTATGTGCCGCAGCATGGCAGCAGGTATGGGACGAAGGGCACGCCTTCGCGTGGCCTCGCTGACGCTCGCATCCGCGTGACGAAGATTGCCGCCATTGGGATGCTAACGTTGGCGGTTATTATCCTCGGAATTACCGCCAAAACCTACGCGTCGGAGCGAATGGCACACTCAGATGCGTCAACGGTACAGACGCAAAACAAAAAGGTCTCTGAATCTAAAGCCACCGCAAGTCAAACCCTGTCGACAGCGAGCCTCAAGACGAGGCTTTCGAAGGCGGACTTTAACGATATTCCCTCAGGCGATACCGTGCAGACCTTCTCACTGGTTGATGACCAGATCCTCGTCCTGGAGGATGAGAGCCTCGCCGCGCTCCAAGATGCCCTTGATCAGGCCAAGGAATTGGGCGATGTGGGCGTGGTGTTCTACGACCTGTCAAGTGGCAAGGGCGTGACGTATAACGCCGATGTCGAGGTTTACGGTGCGAGTAGTTATAAGGCGCTCTATGTGCTCTACGTCTGTGAATCCCTGGTCGAGACAGGGCAAGTATCGCTCGATGATACTCTGGGCACCTATGGCGGCTACAGTATGGGCTGGCTGACGGTTCGCGAACTCATCGAGGCCTCGGTCGTTAATTCGGACAACGATGCGTTTATTGCGTTACGCGCGGCGTTTGACCGTGTCGGTTACGAGGATTGGATTGTCGGTCTTGGCATCGATTACGATACCGCACTCGATCCGATGAGTGATTTTCCCACTTATTGCCCGCGCACCTCGGCCAAGTTGTGGTGCGAGATGAGCGAGTATCTGAGCCATGATACCGAGACGTCACAATGGCTGTCGGGCCTTCTGGCCTCTACGGCCCGATCGTTTATTCGTGACGGCATTGCGGACGACCAAGCCTTGGTGCGCAACAAGGCAGGCTGGATTAGCGAGGATGGTTGCTATTCGACATGCGATGCGGGCCTTATCGACATCGATGGCCGTACCTATGTCATGAGCATCATGACATCGATGCCGTGGAGCGACCGCTCGAGCGAGGTTACGGCTGCGATTGCAAAGGCCCTGTTTGATACGCGAGCTGCGCTGGCCTAGCGTGTTCGTTTGACGAGGTCAAACAAAATGCTGGTACCATACCGTGGTTGAGAATTTCGTATAGGTTTGGGGAATGGCATGGCTACCATCGCGATTATCGGTGCACTCGAAAAAGAGATCATGCAGATTAAGGAAGAGTTGAGCGACGTTTGCGAGGCACAGGAGGCAGGCTTGACCGTTGTGAGCGGTGAGTTCGACGGCCTGACGCTTGTCGCCACAACGGCGGGCATGGGCACGGTGAATGCCGCTGCCGCAACACAGCACCTCATTAGCAAGTATGCTCCGCAGGCAGTTGTGCTTTCGGGTATCGCGGGCGGTTTGAACCCCAAGCTCCATATCGACGACGTGGTCATCGGCAAACGCCTGCGCTATCTGGATACCGATACCGCGCTTATCGCCGAGTCTGCACCGGGGCTCGAGGAGTTTGGCTCGGCGCCTGCGCTGGTCGATATTGCTGCCGATGTGCTTGCTGAGCATGGGTTTGTTGATGCTTCGACAAATGCAGCCGCTTCGAACAAGGGCGCCAAGCAGTTCCTGGTCGGTACGATTGCCACGGGTAACCGCTTTGTGACGGGTACCGCCATGCGCAACGACGCTATCGAGGCGACGCATGCCGATTGTGTCGGCATGGAGGGCGCGGCAATTGCCCATGTCGCAACTAAAAATGGTGTCGATTGCCTGGTGCTGCGCGCTATCAGCGATAATTGTGACGAGGCGTACGATGCGATTTGCGACCGCGAGTTCGACCTGTTCGAGTATGCCCGTACCGCGAGTGGCATTACGCTCGATATCGTTCGCCGTATCGCTGCTATCTATTAGCGCGCTCTTTTGTAAGAACCTACGACCAAGGAGTGTCCATGGCCGATTCCATTAACTACCAGCTTGCCAAGTTCGTCGCCAGCTATGGCAAGGTTTCGCAGATTCCCGAGTCCACCTGCCCCGAGGTGAGCTTCGTCGGCCGCTCCAACGTGGGCAAGTCGTCGATCATGAACAAACTCTTTGGCCGCAAGAACCTGGTGAAGGTTTCGAGCACACCGGGCAAGACGAGCAACATCAACTTCTTCGAGGCCGACGACGTGCACTTCGTCGACCTGCCGGGCTATGGCTTCGCCCGTCGTTCCAAGGCCGAGCGTGACCGCTGGGCAGAACTTATCGGCGACTTCTTCGACTCGGAGCGCAGCTTTAACCTGGTCGTGTCGCTGGTGGATATTCGTCACGACCCGAGCAAGCTCGACCATGACATGATTGACTACCTGCAGGGCAACGAGTTCAACTTTATCGTCTGCCTCACCAAGGCCGACAAGCTCAGCCGCACCCAGCAGGCCCGCCAGGCATCAGCCATCAAAAAGCAGCTCAACGTCCCGGCCGAGAACGTAATCATCACAAGCTCCCAAACCGGCACCGGCATCGACGAACTCAAAAAGCGCATCGCCGAGGCTTGCCTCTAGGGCATGCCGCACTGTCAAACAACTTTTGTCTATCTATATCACCCCAGTGATAGTTATTGGTAAACTATCACTGGGGTGATATTTTTGTTTGGAGGTCGATATGGAGCTTTGGCACGGGTCGGAGGTTGTTGTCGAGCATCCGTCGTTGGATAAATGCAGACAATTCAATGACTATGGGTGTGGGTTTTATTGCACGCCACATGAGGAAATGGCAATGGAGTGGGCATGTCGGACTGAGTCTGATGGCATTGCAAATCGATATGAGCTCGATATGGATGGTCTCGCAGTCTTGGATTTGGAGTCCGGGGAGTTTTCAATTCTCAATTGGCTTGCGATTTTGGCTAACAATAGGGAGTTCAATGGTTCGACACCGCTGGCGCGCGAAGGACTTCGCTATCTGCTGGATAACTGCCTGATTGATATTTCTCCCTATGACGTAATTCGAGGTTATCGCGCCGACGACTCCTATTTTTCGTTTGCAAGACAGTTTGTCAGCGGCATGATCTCGCTCAGGCAGCTGCAACGTATCATGCGCTTGGGTGATTTGGGTATCCAATATGCTCTTATGAGCGAGTGCGCATTTTCGGCGATTAGATTCTGCGATTGGAAGCAGGCTTTGGGGTCTGAGTTTTATCCCAAGCGTTTTGAGCGAGAGCAGAATGCTCGACGCAAATACTTGGATACGGTTAACGGGTTCGATTCCGAAGGTATCGACATTAGGGATTTAATGGCAGGGAGGGTTGATTTAAATGATCCAAGAGTTAACGGATTGTGGGCCGAGTAGGACATATCCCGTCTACTACCTTGAGGATGCAATGAACAACCTTGGCGACTGCTTTGACTATGCCGTGAACGACTATGGAGCGGAAGGGTCCGAGGTCGCTGAGCTCTTTTGCCTGAGCGGTGTAGCTCGCGAGTTCGAACGCGGCAACGCATGGGTCGTATCGGGAAAATCAGGTGTAGAGCTGTTCGCACTTATCGCCGAAAGGTCGGGATATCAAAGCGGGTCTATACCGGACCGCACCTATCGTTTTGAGAAGACGCCGGAGTATTGGACAGGCTGGATATTGGCATATCTGCAATGGCGTCTGGGCGAGTCTTTCGAAGACCTGCTGCATGTCGTTCCGTTCGATGCGCTGTGCAATATGTATTACCCCTGGCACGAAGCCTCAGAGGAGCGTGTGGCGCGTCTTGTTTGCGATATAGCGAAGAAAACACCTCGTCAAACCAAACTGGCGCTAGCAAGAAAGAAGCTTAAGAAAACCCAACAAGATCTAGCATACGAATCGGGTGTGTCACTCCGCTCAATCCAAATGTACGAGCAGCGCCAGAGAAACATCAATGAAGCTTCGGTAACAAGCGTAAGAGCCATAGCAAAAGCCCTCCACTGCAATATCGAAGACCTCCTAGAACCAGTTTTCGAATACAAAGAAACCAGCGCAGCGTAACCCAATATATTGCCAAGGTTTATATCTAGTAAGCGCTCCTTACCAGCAAGAGTCCCTACCAATAGAAAGCGGCTTAAAGGGCCGAAATCGCATGAATGGCATTGCGACTTCCAAATGGGTGACTGCTGCTTAAAAAGCTATAGAAATAGGGGCCGATTTAACGGCCCCAAGCATCGCATAAATGGCATATACGTTTTATCAACTATTTCTTGTTATTAACCCATTTGCAGATACGCCAAATAAGCACTCCGATGAGAATCCAAACGAGAGCGATCATAATGTCTGAGCGTGCAGGAATTGGGATCATTGAACTTCCTCAATTGATGTGAGTCTAGTTTGCATAGGTGTGGAGCGTGCTGCCTTCCATGGTCGCTTGCAACACGGCGACGCTGGACGCAACCCCCATCGATTCATAATTGAGTCGATATGTCGCCTGCTTAGAGTTCCATTTAAAGGACTCGTTTGTTACCGTGCAACCGAAAGTCGAATAGTTTTGTCCCCAAGCGCTGGTAATGAGCGAGTTCGCTATCTTGATCTTGAATTCGCGATAAATAAAAGGACTGTTGTAATAGATAGTCCAAGTTCCAGATGCATTGTTGTAGTAACTGTCCCATATCAGGCTGGGCTCATTAGTTTTTTTAATTCCTATTACTGCAACGGTCCCATCCTTAAGCTTGATTTGATGAGACTGCTCGGGACCTTTCGTTAAATCAAAATCTTGGGTTGCGCCAGAAATTGCGACAGCATCGCTTTCTGCAGCATAAGCAGTCGAAGGGCTAAACGAGAAACATATCGGTAATATCAAAAGTATCGAGAGGAAAAACGAAGCTTTGAGTGTGCGTAACACTTTGACCGCCTCCATACTGCGATGCCTAGTTAAATAGTAGCATAGATAAACAGTTTATTATGTAACTTAAAAAGCCCCTATCTGCCCGGCGCCCCTTCAAAGCGTGGGTTCCTGTAGACATCCTCAGCAAGGTAAACGCAGGGATGGTCGGGGTGTTCCCCTCAAAATTATTCCGCAGCGTGAAGGCCTCTCGTCCGTGGCTCCGTTGGAGCACAAGATTAAATCAGCGAATGCGATTATCCTTTCGAGGCTGCGCAGGCCCCCTTGGGGCTTCCCCTGAAAACAATCCGCAGATCGAATTGCCCCG
>UQZM01000026.1 GCA_900545615.1 uncultured Collinsella sp. | reverse complement strand
TGCAAGCGGTCGGCGGGGCCATTGTGGCTCTTGACAGCGGATTGGGTCATATGAGCGAACATTAGCCGGCAAAGTAACTCAACAACGCAGCAAGGCGGGGGCCTGGATACACGCAAGGCGCCGAGCAACGACGCGTGTACACTACGAGCTCGCCCGACGCCATCCGCCCCGACCTCAGAAAGCCGCTTACAACATGGACACCGCCAGCAATTACACCGAAACGCTCGAAAAGACCGTCCGTGACCTTCTCGAGCGTCAGGATGATCTGATTAGGACGGCCTTTACCGACCAGCTCACCGGACTTGGCAACCGCGGCGGCTTTGCCCGTTCCCTAGAGGAAATCTGGGAGCAGGAACTGCCCGTGACCATGGCGTTTATCGACATCGATAACCTTAAGCACTGCAACGACGTCTTTGGGCATGACGAGGGCAACCGCTATATCTTGCAGGTAAGTCTCTATCTCAAGCTGTATATGAAAGTGGACGAGGCGGCGTTTCGCATAGGCGGCGACGAGTTTGCCATCCTGTCTACGATTGCGACCGAGGACGACCTCGCCGAGCGCCTGGAACACTGCCGAACGGTCCTACTCAAAAACAACGATTCCGAGATGCCTCACTCGTTTAGCTACGGAGTGTCACATGCCGACCCCGCCCTGGGCGAAGCCCGCAATCGCATGACGCTCGATGCCGACCATCGCATGTACGACTACAAGCTACGTCATGCCATGCACCTCGATCGACGCAATATCACGCAAGTTCACGCCGACGACTTCGAAATAAGCGATCGAATTTTTGACGCCTTTTCGATGCTCAACGAGGGCCGTTATTTCTTTATCGAGAACTTGGACAAACATCGCACCCTTTGGTCACAAGGTGCCTTGCGTGATCTTGGCCTTCCCTCGGAGCACATAGACAACTGCCGCGATTACTGGAAAACGCGCGTCCATCCCGATGACCTTGAGGCCTGCATCAACGACATCGACCAAGTCTATAACGGCACCAAGCACCGTCGCGTCATGCAGTATCGCGTGCGCAATGCCAATGACGACTACGTACTCTGTCGCGCCCGTGGCTTTCGTATCGACGGCGACGGAAATGTCCCCTCGCTCTATGTCGGCGAACTCGTCAACCACTCACTTGCCGAAACCGTCGATGCCGCGACGGGCCTCGGTACGCAGCGCATGCTGGTCAACGCTATCGATGCCTGCCGTCGCGACCGTTGCGAAACGGGGCTTATAGCGGTGCGCGTTCGTGGCACGGCGAAGCTCAACGAGCTCTACGGAGCCGAGGCTGTCGACAACATGCTTGCCGAATACGCAGGTCGTATGCTGTCGATCACCCACGGCAGGAGTAGGGTCTACCGTTCACGAAGCGTCCAATTCGTCGTGCTCAGCAACGATTTGGACCATGAGGCATTCGAGCAACTGACTTGCCACCTTAAAGAGGCCGTTTTCGCTCCTGTTCGAATCGCGGGCGACACCATTACTCCCGTCTGTCTTGTCGTTCCGGCCTTTTACGAGCACTTAACTCATCAAACGACTGCCGTTTTAGGCGAACTCGAGCGTCGCCTTCGCACGGCCGGCGAGCTTGTTCCCAACGACAGCCTCCCCATACCCGAGGCGGAGCGCAAAAGCGCCATCGCCGAACGCATCGACTTGCTCACGGGCCTCTATCGACCCAGCGAGTTTATGCGGCGCGCCAACGCATTTCTCAAGACAAGGCGCGACGGTGCCTGGTGCATCGCCACGGTCGACATGGGTCACATGCGCCTGTTTAATGAATGGCACGGCCAGGCCGAGGGCGACCGCGTGCTCGCCGATGTGGGCACGGTCCTCAAGGACATCGAGAATGCCGATATGGGAGTCGCAGGATACTGGGGCCAAGATGACTTTTGCGTACTCATCCCCTTTGAGCACAACACCGTCCATCAAATCTATAACCGCGTTCGCGCCGCCGTGGCCAAGCATGATGACGGCGTGGGTTTCTGGCCGTCCATGGGCGTTTGCCCCATCGGCCCCAACGAGGAAATCACCATCGACGCGCAGGCCAAGGCCATGTTTACCAATCGGCGCGCCAAAAACGATTTTAAGGATCGCATCGCCGTCTTTCGCCCCGAGGAATACAAGCGCGAGGTGGCGTTTCACCGCACCCTCACCGAGTTCCAGTATGCGCTCTCAAACGACCGCATCACCTACTACCTGCAGCCCCAGGTTGATATGGAAACCGGCGAGATCATTGGCGCCGAAGCACTCACCCGCTGGATTGACAAGGACGGCTCTCTCATTCCACCCGTAACGTTTATCCCCACACTCGAGGAAAGCGGCTTTGTGGTGACGCTCGACAAGTACATTTGGCAGGGCGTCGCCTCGTGGCTGAGCGAGCGCATCGATCGAGGACTTCGTGTGGTTCCAGTCTCGCTTAATGTGTCGCGTGTGGATATTCTTGCCTGCGATGTGGCCGAGTATATGGGATCGCTTGCCACCCAGTACAATTTGCCGCCTGAACTCATGCGCGTCGAGATTACCGAGACGGCTTATACGGGAGAGTCCGAGGCTGTGGACAAACTGACAGCCGACCTGCACACCCGCGGCTTCTCGACCTATATGGACGATTTTGGCACCGGCCAGTCCACGCTCGCGATGCTCAAGAACGTCAACGTCGACGTCATCAAGCTCGACCGCACCTTTGTGCCCACCGACCGCGATCAAGGCCGCAGCGCGCAGATCGTGTCATCGATGCTCGAGATGGCGCAGTCGCTCCATCTGCCCGTCGTGGTCGAAGGCGTCGAGACAAATGAGCAGGCGAACATGCTACGACAGATGGGCGCCCGCTACGCTCAGGGCTTCCTCTACTACCGCCCCATCCCGGCGAATGATTTTGAGGCATTGCTCGATGGTGGCAATAACAACTGATACGCTCGCGCGAAAAACGCCACCGCCGAAGGGGGCATTTGTCTCCATTAGCTAACTTATATCCCCAATTCAAACCGAATTGGGGATATGATACAAACCGTTGTTCTGCCCAAGGAGGTTATTCATCATGAACGAGTCATACCGCTTGGGCGAGCAATCGATTATTGCCTATCTTCAGCGACTTGCGAATGGTGTCTCGACCGCCGAACTCGATGTTTCCGCGCTGCCTGCTGAGCTGCGCGCCGTTGGTGAGCAACTGCAAAAGACGCATGCCATCCTGCAACAAGAGCGCCAGCTGCTTGAGTGCAACGCCTATATCGATCCGCTCACCAACTTGGGCAACCGCGGCGGACTCGACCGTCACGTCGAGCAGCTCTGGCGCAAAGGCGACCCCTTCACCTGCGCCTATATTGACATCGACCATCTCAAGCATTGCAACGATAGGTTTGGCCACGCCGAAGGCAATCGCTATATTCTGAGCATCTGTCGCACGCTCTCCGAAACCATGGAGCACGATGAGATGCTGTTCCGTATCGGTGGAGACGAGTTTGTGCTTATCTCGCTCTCTGTAAACGAGACTGAACTCGAGCAGCGCTTGGAGCAGGTACGTGCCGGGCTGATCGAGGCGAGCTCAGGTGGCAAGGCGCCCATGATCGCTAGCTTTAGCTTTGGCTGCTCGCGCGTCAATCCACTTGCCGGCGACACGCGTCGCCAGATGACGATGGATGCCGATCGCAAGATGTATCGCTATAAGCTTATGCATCGTGTGCAGCAACCGAAAGACAATGACGCGCCGCCACACCCAATTGCCGAGCAGCTTCCGTGCAACGACCGCGTATTCCAAGCGATCTCTATGAGCTCCGAGACGCGCTATCCGTTTATCCTCAATCTCGATACGGGCGAATCACAATGGTCGGTTAATGCCGTACGCGATTTTGACCTGCCCTCCCAGCATCCCTACAACTCACTCGACTTGTGGCTTGCCCGCGTTCACCCCGAGGACCGCGACAACGTACGCGCCGAGCTCGACATGGTGATAAACGGTACGTGGCACTTCCACTACATGCAGTATCGCGTGATGGATGCCACCGAAGCATACGTGCTTTGCGACTGCACGGGCTACCGCTTGGACGGCACCGATACCGAGCCCAACATGTACGTGGGCATGATTATCAACCGCAGCTTGGCAGATACGACCGATTCCGTGACCGGCCTGGGCGACATCCACGCCCTGGTCAACGCCATTGGCGAAATGCGTCGCGTCGCGCGCAAGGCAGGCTTGGTCGCCATTAAAATCGACGATATCGCTCAGGTCAATGCCCGCTTTGGCTTTGATGCAGGCGACCGCGTTTTGGCGGAGAGCGCCGCCTGCCTCATGGATTGTTCGCGCGGTAAGGGTCGTCTGTTCCGCTCGACCGGACCGATGTTCGTGGCGCTTTTCGACGAATTCGATCCCGAAGAGACCGACGCGATCGCAAAGGAAATCGAGCGGTTCCTGGGCTCTCCCGTGCTCTTTGGCTCGTTTGAATATCAGCCGCCCCTTCGCGTGGCCACGCTTCATCTGGACACCGTCGACCGACAGCCCGTTTCCATTTTGAACGAGCTCAAAGCGCTGCTTAAAGAGGCAGTACAGGTACCGGGCACCAAGCTAGACTAGCGTCGTGGGGCGCGATGTGAAACACAAGCCGTTTCGCATCGCGCCCCACGCCATCCGCCCTCTCGTGCGATAATCCTCCGCAGAAGTCACCAACAGCAGAGGGAGTTTGTGATGAAGGTTCTTTTGGTCAATGGCAGCCCCAAGGCAAACGGCAACACCGCTCGCGCGCTCGCCGAAGTCGCCGAGCAACTTAAAGCCGAGGGCATCGACAGCGAGGTATTCCAACTGGGCGCCAAGCCCATCCGCGACTGCATCGGCTGCGGTCAGTGCGGCAAGCTTGGCGGTCGCTGCACCTTTGACGACGACGTGGTGAACGAGCTCATCGCTGCCGCCGAGCAGGCAGATGGCTTTGTCTTTGGCTCCCCCGTCTACTATGCGCATCCCAGCGGACGCATCCTCTCGGCTCTCGACCGCGCATTCTATGCTGGCAGCAAGGCCTTTGTGCACAAGCCGGGTGCCGCGGTCGCCGTCGCCCGTCGCGGCGGCACGTCGACCACCTTCGATGTACTCAACAAATACTTCACTATCAACCAGATGCCCGTGGTGGCCTCCACATACTGGAACAACGTCTTTGGTGCCATGCCGGGCGAGGCCGCCCAGGACGCCGAGGGTCTGGCCACCATGCGCAACATCGGCAAGAACATGGCTTGGCTCCTGCATTGTATCGAGGCAGGGCAGGCTGCCGGCATCGAAGCCCCCGAAGCCGATCGCGAGCGCACCAACTTCATTCGTTAGAACGGCGGAACATGAATATCCAGATTTTTGGCACCAAGAAGTCCTTCGATACCAAGAAGGCCCAGCGCTATTTTAAGGAGCGCCGCATCAAGGTGCAGTTTATCGACCTTAAGGAAAAGGAGATGAGCAAAGGCGAGCTCACGAGCGTGATGCAGGCGGTCGGCGGCATCGACAAGCTGCTCAACCCCAAGGCCAAGGACGAGGAGACGCTCGCGCTCATCCAGCACCTCACCCCTAGCCAGCGCTTCGACAAGTTGCTCGAGAACCAGCAGGTTCTAGCCGAGCCCATCGTGCGCAACGGCAAAAAGGCCACCGTCGGTTATTGCCCCGATGTATGGGGAGCCTGGGAGTAGCCTGTGTTATTTGCCGGCGCGTGGGTATAAGAGCAGGCGTTTGGCATAAGATTCAACTGTAAGCCATGTCTAACAAAGGAGGGCACATGCCCAACAAACCCGTGAAGATCATCATGCTTACCGGATACCTCGGTGCCGGCAAGACCACACTGCTCAACCACATCCTCGCTAACGACGGCGGCATCCGCGCCGCCGTGATCGTCAACGATATCGGCGAGATCAACGTCGACGCCAGCCTCATCGCCGACGGCGGCCTTTCCGAGACCGACGACCTCATCCCGCTCACCAACGGCTGCATCTGCTGCACGCTTTCGGACGACCTTGCCAACCAGCTGCAGGGCATCGCCGATTCGGGCAAGTTCGACTACATCATCATCGAGGCCTCGGGTATCTGCGAGCCTATCCCCATCGCCTACACCATCTCGAGCTTCTGCGACGAGGCCAAGGTGGGCGGCGAGCCCAAGCTTGCACTCGACAACATCGTGGCTGTGGTCGACTGCGCCCGCATGTACGACGAGTTCAACGGCGGTCGCGACCTGCTGGCCGAGGATATCGACGAGGACGACATCGAGAGCCTGCTCATCCAGCAGATCGAGTTCTGCTCCACGCTGATCCTCAACAAGACCGATACCGTGAGCCCTGAGCAGATCGCCGAGCTCAAGGCTATCGTGCGCAGCCTGCAGAAGGACGCCGTGATTGTCGAGGCCCAAAACGGCGAGGTCCCCATGGAGGAGCTGCTCGACACCGACCGCTTCGACTTTATGCGCGCCTACAACTCCGCCGCCTGGATCGAGGCCATGGAGCATCCCGAGGAGCACGACGACCCCGAGGTGCTCGAGTACGACATCGAGACCTTTGTGTACTCGCGCCGCAAGCCGTTTGACCTGCAGAAGTTCACCGATTTTGTTGAGCAGGAGTGGCCCGACGAGGTCATCCGCGTCAAGGGTCCGCTGTGGCAGACCGGCGATCCGGACATGTGCTACATGTTCGAGCAGGCCGGCCACCAGATGCGCCTGATGGAGAACGGCCTGTTTGTCGATTCGGCGCCCGAGGGCGAGAAGCAGAAGATCATCGACGAGAACCCCGAGATCATGCAGATTTGGGACGACGAGACGGGCGACCGCATGACGAGCCTGTGCATCATCGGCCGTCACATGGACAAGGATGCGCTCATCGCCTCCCTCGATGCCTGCCTGACCGACTGGCACCGCGCCTAGATTTATCCAAGCGGGCATTTTTCCGCCTACGTAACCGCCAAACCACCACGAAGGTGCCCTTCGTGGTGGTTTTTCGTTCTGAGCCAAGGAGATTCATGTTCAACATTGTGCTGTATGCGCCCGAGATTCCGGCCAATACGGGCAATATCGGCCGCACCTGCGTGGTTACCGGCGCCCGCCTGCATCTGGTGGAGCCGCTGGGGTTTTCGCTCGACGACAAGACGGTGCGTCGCGCCGGCCTGGGCTACTGGCAAAATTTGGACGTGACGACCTATGCCGACTGGGAGGATTTCCTTGCGCGCAACGGCCTCTCCCCCGCCGACGAACGCCTGCATCTGCTGACCAAAAAGGCGCGCCGCACCTATGCGCAAAGTACCTACCGCGACGGTGACTTTTTGGTCTTTGGCAGCGAGAGCTCGGGGATTCCCGAGCCACTGCTTGCCGCGGCGCCCGAGCGCTGCGAGCGCATCCCCATGTTGCGCGATTGCGACTCGCTCGAAAACGCCGACGCCTGGGAGGCCCACGAGGAGTCGCTCGGGCATACCGAGGACAGCCACGAAGCCATCCTTCGACAGGATATCTGCGGCAACTTCGTCAATCCGGACGACTACCGCATCAGCGCACTCAACCTCTCCAACAGCGCCGCCATCGTCCTCTACGAGGCCCTGCGCCAAACAGGCTTTCCGGGAATGTGACCAAGGAACTGTCCCTTTGTCACATTCGGTTAGAGGTAGCGACCGGTGATGCTCTTGGAGCAGGCCGCGATGTCGCCCGGTGTGCCGACGCAGACGATTTGCCCGCCGGCATCGCCACCGCCCGGGCCCATGTCGATCACATAATCGGCGTTGCGGATAAGGTCGAGGTCGTGTTCGATCACGACAACCGTGGCGCCCTTGGCAACAAGGCCGTCAAACACACTCAGCAACACCTGAACATCGAGCGGATGTAGTCCGATTGTGGGCTCGTCGAACACAAACACGGCATCATCCTGCACGCGGCCCATCTCGCTCGCGAGCTTAAGACGCTGCGCCTCGCCGCCCGAAAGCGCCGGTGTGGGCTCGCCAAGTGTGAGATAACCCAAGCCCAGGTCGTGCAAGGTCTGCAAGCGCGCCTGAACCTTCTTGAGTCCCACCGTGGCGTCGAGGGCCTCGTCCACACTCATGTCCATAAGCTGCGGCAACGTCAGCAAGCTCCCGTCCTTGCCCTCGCGATGGATATGCGAAGCCGCATCTGCATAACGTGAGCCGCGACATGCCGGGCAGACGATCTCGACATCGGGCAAAAACTGCACGTCGAGCGATATCGAGCCCGTGCCATCGCACGTAGGGCAACGCAAAGCGCCAGTGTTGTAGCTAAATGCGCCCGCCTTGTAGCCGGCTGCCTTGGCCTCGGGCGTACGGGCGAAGGCGCGACGCAGCTCGTCATGGATGTCGGCATAAGTCGCCACCGTCGAGCGCACGTTGGCGCCGATGGGCGTAGCGTCAATCAGGTTTGCGCGAGCAATGCCCTCGGCATCGACCCAACGCACGTGCCCCGGCAGGCGCTCGCCGGCTGCCTGCGCCTTGAGTGCCGGAATGAGCGTCTCGAGCACCAACGTCGTCTTGCCCGAACCCGAAACGCCCGTCACCGCGACGAGACGGCCGCGCGGGATATCGACTTCGAGCGGCTTGACGGTATGGATGGTATCGGTCGCCATGCGGATGTGGCCCTGGTCGAACATTTCGTCGTCAGTCACCTGCGGACGCAAACGCTTGGAGTCCGATCTCAAAAACGGCGCGATGCGGCTGCCCTGCGATTGTTCGACCTCGTCTACCGTGCCCGCGGCTATCACATTACCGCCGCCTGCTCCGGCAACGGGGCCCATCTCGACGAGATAGTCGGCTTCCGCCAGTACGCGCGTATCGTGGTCGACAACAACCACGGTGTTGCCGTCATCCACCAGATCGCGCATCACACCCACCAAGCCGTCGACATTGGCAGGATGCAAGCCGATCGAAGGCTCGTCCAGCACATAGAGCACGCCTGTCGATCGGTTGCGCACCACGCGAGCAAGCTGCACGCGCTGGCGCTCACCCGTGGAGAGCGTGGCACCGGCGCGATCGAGTGAAAGGTAATCGAGACCCAGGTCGACCAGACGACGGGCCGTGCTCAAAAATGAATCGCAGATATCCGCTGCCATGGGCTGCATCTCGGGCGGCAAGGATGCGGGCACCCCACGCACCCACTCAATCGCCTCGCCCAAAGTCATGGCCGCCGCCTGTGCCAGATTGATACCGCGCACCTGGGGCTGCCGCGCAGCCTCGGAGAGACGCGTGCCGCCGCAATCGCGGCATGGGCCCTCGCGCAAAAAGCGCGCAACGCGTTTTAAGCCCTTATCGTCCTTGACCTTGGCGAGCGCATTCTCGACGGTATAGACGGCGTTGTAATAGGTAAAGTCGAGTGGCGTAGCGCCCTCGCCGTTTTTGGGCACGTAGAGGATGTGCTTCTTAACCGCCGGACCATGAAACACGATGTCGCGCTCTTGAGGCGTGAGCTGGTTAAACGGCACGTCGGTGCGCACGCCCATCTCGCCGGCCACCTGCTTCATCAGATCCCACATGAGCGTGCCCCAAGGAAGCACCGCGCCCTCGTTGATAGTCTTTGACTCGTCGGGCACCAAGCTCGCCTCGTCCACCTCATGCATAACGCCGGTGCCGCCGCAGGTGGGACATGCACCACCGCTATTGAAAGCCAAATCCTCGGCACCCGGCGCGTAGAACTCGCGGCCGCATGCGGGGCACGTGAGCGACAGGCCCGCAGCCACGTTAAGGCTCGGCTCCACACGCGCCCCGCAATGCGGGCACACGTGATGGGCGCAGCGGCTAAAGAGTAGACGCAGGCTATTGTTGAGCTCGGTCATGGTGCCAAAGGTGGAACGCACGCCCGGCACGCTGGGGCGCTGATGCAATGCGAGAGCCGCCGGCACGTGCAATACCTCATCCACCTGAGCGTGCTCGGCCTGCGTCAGGCGACGGCGGGTATAGGTGCTGAGCGCCTCCAGGTAACGGCGCGAGCCCTCGGCATAAAGAACCCCCAGCGCCAGCGAACTCTTGCCCGAACCCGACACGCCGGCAATGCCCACAAGCTTTCCCAGCGGAATATCGATATCGATGTCTTTAAGGTTATGAACGCGCGCGCCACGCACCTCGATAGCACTTGGTTGTTGCGACACCGCCATCGCTCCCCTTCCTGTTAGCCGAACGTGGCAAAGGAACTGTCCCTTTGTCACATTACTTGCACTGTGCCTGCCTGCGCCAGTCTTCGCGGGTCAAATACGTAAAGTACTCGGTACGCACATCGCCCATAAGCTCGCAGGGCACGTCGCGTTCAACGTGATGAGGCATGAAGCCGCATTTTTGCTGAACGCGTAGCGACTTGTTATTGCCCTCGTAGTATCCGCACCAAAATGCCTTGCAGCCAAGTGTTTCGAACGCATAGCGCTGCATGGCTTGCACCGCCTCGGGAGCAAAGCCTCGGCGCCAGAACGGCTTGGCGATCCAATAGCCCACCTCGAACTCGAGTCCGCCTCTTTGGCTGTTCGACTCACAGCGAGGCGGCATGAGCCCGATGCTGCCCACGGGCTCGTCTGTCTCAGGCAGGCAAATGGCAAAGGTATGGGGCGCCGTAAAGACCGTCCGAATGATCTCTCTGCTTTCTTCAATGCTTCGATGGGGCGGCCAGCCCGCAGCCGGCCCCACGTCCGGGTCGCTCGCGTATGCATACAAGCTCGCCGCATCTGTCTCGCGCCACGGACGAAGCGTCAATCGCTCAGTTTGAATCGCCATGTTTTGACCTCACATCTATCGATGTCACAAAGGGGCCGTCCCTTTTCACATTACTCGTGCCATAAAATGCGGTCGCGGATGTACTCGCCCAGCATGGGCACAGTAAACCGGACGAGACCGTATCCGGCAGCCTCGATGACGCGCTCGCGAATCAGGCTTGCGCGATATTTACTCGCCCAGCTCTGGGTACGATCACAGCGCTCAATGATATCCGCCATGCGCGTCGGTTTGTCCTCGTCAACCGCCATGGCCTCGATAAAGAGGCGCTGTGGACTGCGCAGCCCGTAATACAGGGGCGCGTCAACCGCTTCGTAGAACTCGGAGACGGCATCCGCATGGCCATCCTCGACATCGCGCCTTTCGATGACCTGCGAGCCACGCCGGACAGCAGACCGCCACATGTAATATCCCACCAGCTGAACCATATAGGGATGCCCCATGCTCTTGCGTGCCGCAAGGTCCGCCGTCTCCGCGTCAACGTAAAGACCAGCGTCTTTGACCGTCTGGATATATGAATCGCGCACCTTGGGCAAAGATATCGCCCCCAGCGTACGCTGCTGGGCGCGGCGCAAAAACGTCACGCTCGGCTCTTCGAGCAGATCGTCAACCATACTGGGCAAGCCGGCAAAAACCAGCGCAAGACCGCGCTGGTCGCTATCGGGTAATCCCGTGGCATCCTGGTCTCCGAGCACCTGCTGATAGAGAACGGCAAGAGCCGCTAGTTCCTCGATAGACGCAGATTGCGCCTCGTCAATCGCAAACAGTATGCCCTTGCCTGGACCGAGCTTCTTGAGGCGCTCGTTGACCAGCCCTCGCAACGTTTCGCCCTTTGCTCGCGCCGCCTCGACCGACATCCGGCCAAACGACGGACCGAATTCCATTGACGTCACAATGGGCTTATTCGAGCGAAGCGCGTCGGCCAAGCGGTCGCATAAGCCAAGCGAAGCGGAATCGGAGACAACCGCCCATCCGCGCTCATTGGCCAGACGTTGCAGCTCCCGCAGGAGAACCGTCTTGCCGCAGCCGCGGTTTCCCGTAATGAGCATGAGCCTGCCCGGCGCTCCGGCGCCGTTATCGAGCCCTTCCTCGAAATCTTCGATGACTGACTCGCGACCAATGAGCATCGGAGGCCGCTTGCCAGCCGTGGGCTTAAAGGGATTTGGATTCATGTCGGCCTCCTCGGATTGGCAAACCCTGGCAATAGTTATACTAACTTATACCGAGTTATACCAATAGCATATGACAAAGGAGCTGTCCCTTTGTCATATGTGGCCGAAAAACTCGACGTCTGCTGCTCGCCAGGGACGGAAGGTGGCGGGATCGATCTTTACGTGCGCCACGGCAGGCACGTCGCACCATTTGACCGTGTAACCGGCGCCGTGAGAGCAAAAGACCGAATCGGGCGTGTTGGGCAGATCGGCCTCGGGCTCATAGGCAGCCGTCTCGATTACGCGCTCGGCATCATGGCAAGCCGCATAGCCGGCGAACTCTAGGTACAGATGTCCGCGACCGCTCGTGTAGGCAGCCACCTCCAGCGCGTAATCCTGCACCTCGGATGCCGGTACGCGACCCACAAGCTTCGCCCGGTCGCCCGCCATCGTCGGCGGCTCGTACTCGGCACCCATGCGCGTGGCATCCGAGAGCGCCCGGCCCACGCACTCCCCCGGCACCTCGAGCTCAAAGCAGTACCACGGCTCCAACAGCACCGCCGCGCCGGCCTCACGCGCCTGCATCAAACCCTGGCGAATCGCGCGGTACGTGGCCTGGCGAAAATCGCCGCCCTCGGTGTGTTTGGCATGCGCACGGCCGCCCGTGAGCGTAATGCGCACATCGGTGATGGGCGAGCCGGTCAGCGCGCCCAGGTGATCGCGCTCCATGGCGTTGGTGAGCGCCAGACGCTGCCAGTTAAGATCGAGCTCGTCGGTCGAGGTCACGGTGCCAAACTGCACGCCCGAACCCGCTGGCAACGGCTCCAGGCGCAGATGCACCTCGGCATAGTGGCGCAGCGGCTCAAAGTGGCCCACGCCCACGACCGGCTGCGAAATAGTCTCCTTATAGAGAATGCCGCCAGACTCAAACGCAACCGAAAGGCCAAAGCGATCGGCCAATACCCGCTGCACGACCTCGAGTTGCACCGCTCCCATGAGCTGCAGATGTATTTGTTCAAGATGCGTATTCCAGCTTACGCCGAGCATGGGATCTTCATCCGCCAGCTCAGTCAACGCTTTGAACACCGCATGGACATCGTGTTCGCCCGGAAGCACCGTATAGGTGAGGACCGGAGCAATGACGGGTGCATCGCCCGCGGGCTCCGCGCCCAGGGCGTCCCCTGGGCGAACGTGCGCAAGACCCGTCACGGCGCAAATACCGCCAGCGGCAACTTCCTGGGCAAGCTCGTATTTCTCGCCGTTATAGATGCGCACCTGGTCGATCTTTTGCTCCCACGCCTCGGCGCCGGAACGTCCGTTAATCAGCTGTTTGGCATGCAGCGTGCCGCCGGTCACTTTAACCCATGCCAAGCGCTCGCCGCGATCCCCGCGGCTCACACGGTAGACGCGCGCGGCAAACTCCGGGTGCCATGCCCGTTCACGCATCAGTGCGCATATACCATCCAGCAGCTCGTCCACGCCCTGGTCCTTGAGCGCCGAGCCGGCAAAACAGGGAAAGAGCTTGCGCTCGGCAACCATGCGCGACAGCGTTGCGACGGAAAGCTCACCCGCTTCAAGAAACTCCTCGAGCGCCGCCTCGTCCAACGCAGCAGCGTCCTCCTGAACGGCACCGCCCGCCAGCAGTTCGTTGGCATCCAGGCAGCCTTCGGAAAGACGCTGCCCAAGCTGTGCCAGCAAAACATCGCGGCCGGGATTCTCCAAATCGATTTTGTTGATATAGATGAACGTCGGAATGTCATAGCGCGCAAGCAGGCGCCACAGGGTTTCGGTGTGCCCTTGCACGCCATCGTTGGCGCCCACAACCAAAATCGCATAGTCGAGTGCGCGCAGCGTGCGCTCCGCCTCGGCAGAAAAATCGACATGCCCCGGCGCATCCACGAGCATGACGTGGGTATCGCCGTGGTCGAGTACGGCCTGCGACGAGAAGATCGTAATGCCACGCTCGCGCTCAATCTCGTTCGTATCCAGATGCGAATCGCCATCGTCCACGCGGCCGCGTTTGCGAATGCGACCCGCGTTGAACAGCATGGCCTCGGCCAACGTGGTCTTGCCAGCATCGACATGCGCCAAGATTCCAACGACCGCTTGCTTCGACATGGCTCTCCTCTTATTGCAAGCCCATCGCACGCGGCAACGGGCATCCTCGTTCCACACTGGATGATACAATGTACGGGCCGGCGGGCGAAGCGGGCCCTATCCCCCGACCGAGCTCATCGCCCCGCGTTGCCGCGCGGCGATTTTCGTAGGTTCGCGCCTTGCGAAAGCCGGCTTGCAAAACAGCCAGCGAACGAAAATGGCCCCACCCGGGGCCATTTTCGTTCGTGCAAATTGTTGATACGCGTCCCCGCTCTTATGCCTCGCGCAGCCAGTCAAACGCAACACGCGGTGTACCGTCGGACACATACACGATGCCGGCGCGCTCAAACCCCGCCTTGAGGCTCGCGCCCTGCATGGGCAGGTTGTCCTGATGCGTGTCGATGCGCAGGTGATCGGCACGCTCCTTGGCAAAGGCAAACATCGCAGCCGCGATACCGTGCACGGTGCCGTCGGATGCCACACGGTGCAGCACGGCGTACGGAGTGTCGCTACGCCATTGACCGTCCTCAATTACGTCATAGCACTCGTCCGGGCCCTGTAAAAATGCAAACGTCGCCACCACGCGACCGTCGACTTCACACACATAGCTGCCACCGGCAGCGATATCGGCAGCCAGCTGCTCGGCAGAAGGCGTGCCCTCGGGCCACTGCGTGGCGTTGCCATGCGCGCGCATAAAGGCGCGGGCCGCGTCATAGACAGCCATGACGGCGGGAATGTCGGTATCGAGGGTTTTTCTGATCATCACGCGGCGACCTCACGTTTATTGGTATCACTTTGATTGAGCAATGATACCAACGTTTGGAGAGGGGCGCGAAGCAGATGGGGAGCAAAAAGCGAGCCGCCTGGTCAAAAGCAAAAAGCGAGTTTTTGAGCACTGCCACCGGCGGCGATATGAGTGACCTGTTTGCGCGCGAAGACGAGCGCCGCGACGCCCTGGACGCCGAGCGCGATGAGGCCTGGCGCTACAAGTCGTGCGAGCGCAAAAACCGTTACGACACGCGCGCCGAGGCCGAGGCTGTTATGGCCGAATGTGAAAACCGCGGGCGGCGTGGCTTGGCCTGCTACAAATGCGAATACTGCGGCGGCTGGCATTTGACGTCGCACCCTTGGAAATAGACCCTACATTGGCACGGCACTGACGGAGCGCCAGCCATCGCACACAAGCTACGGGCGCGGCGGCACCAAAACATCGTAGCGAACGGCCTTGCCCGCAAGTTGATAGCTCGGCTTAACGCCGGCAAGCAGTGGCCCCTTCACCGGTCGCTTGATAACGACCTTGCGCGGGTGCACCGCAAGCGCAGCTTCGACCAACGTCTCCTCATCGGCGCACGGCTGTTCCAGATGATGCAAAAGTTGGAACTTCTTTTTAACCGCCGCGCTCTTGGTGCGCTCGGGAAACATGGGGTCCAGATACACCACGTCAGGAACGGTGAGCTCGCCCTGCCCGATCAGCTCAGCTGTATGGCGAAGGCCGGCAATGCTGTCCTCGCCCGCATGTAAGCGCATGCGCGCCACGGCTGTCGCAAGCGCCGGATCATCTGCCGCGCGATCCAAGGCATCCTTGAGGAGCGCCGCGATCACGCAATCCTGCTCATACAGATCGACGGTAAAGCCCGCGGCCGCCAGCAGCAGCGAATCCTCGCCAAAGCCTGCCGTGGCGTCAAT
The DNA here is from genome assembly GCA_900545615.1 of uncultured Collinsella sp. Lineage (GTDB taxonomy): Bacteria > Actinomycetota > Coriobacteriia > Coriobacteriales > Coriobacteriaceae > Collinsella. The sequence goes on along the minus strand of UQZM01000026.1, from coordinate 11,174 downwards.
CGCCCATGGGCTCTCGATGCCTTTTGCGCGCGCAGCCTTTACCAGCAGTTCTTGCTGCAGACGGCCCTGCTTGAGCCGTGGAAGCATGCGGCCAAAATCGGCACGCAGCTCCATCGTGCCGTCGGTGAGCGTGAGGCCCTCGGACTTCCCGATTAGCTCAAGCCCCGCGGACCGAGCAACAGAAAAGGGATCAACGACGCCCATGGGTACTCCTTAACAAGCAAAACGAATACGCGAGCGCCGTTTATGTCGGCACCCAACCGTCCGCTATTGTCCCACATGCGACATGGTCCACAGCATCCCAATGCAAAGCACCGCCATCAATCCCGTGCACACGGCAGCGATCACAGAATCACCCATGCGCCTTCCCAACGACCGCGGCTCATGCACTTGCCCTGCTCCGTACATCATGGCTCCTCCTTCGGTCCAACTCTTACCATGGCCCCATCATCGCAGCGCCGCGCATACGCTGCCATCGATTTGACTTACGCCCAGCTTTCCTTTTTGAAAGGTTGGGTTTGGCTGCGCGGGCTCAAAGCGCTTTCAGGCGCACGCATCGCCGCGTTGAACTACAATGTGCTTCACCATATGTGCAGCACATTGGGTGCGCCAAGTTGGCGTACTCGTATCGAAAGGACCAGCCATGAGCTTCACTCGCAAGACACTCAAAATCCTTGCCCTCATCTATTTTGTTTTGGGCATCGCCAGCCTGGTTATCGGAATCGCCGGCATCGCGACCGGCAAGCTCGAGTCCACCTACGGACCGAACGCCATGCTCGCCGCGGTCGTGCTTATCGCCAAGGGTCTCATCGACCTCGCCGCGGGCGTTGCGGGCATCAAGGGCGCCAACAAGCCTTCGCAGGTGGATGGCGCGTTTAAGCTCGGCATCATCGCCGCGGTCGCCACGATTGCGCAGGCCGTGCTCACGCTCCCCGCGTTCGGCGGCGACGCCATCAACTATGGTGCCTTTGTCATCGTGGTGTACGACCTGTTCTTTGTTCAGCAGGCACACGACGTCAAGGCCGAGAACAAGGATCGCCTGTAGGCGCTCGCTTCTCATAACCTCTACAGCCAAGCAACTAAAAAGGGCCGATCGCGCATCTCCGCGGTCGGCCCTTTGCGTTTGCCCAGATAAAACCTACCAAAATAAACCTGTCCCTTTTTGGCAGGTTGTTAGCTGCGACGGTACTCGGCGATGATGAAGTCGATGTCGGTTTGAAGGGTATCCAAGTTTGCCAGGCGCTCTTTATCGGCGGGTCGTGTGCGGTAGTAGTACGGCGTCATCTGGAACACCGCTTCGATGTCGGCTTGGGTCTGAAGCGTAATATTCGCAGACACCCGCTGCGTTCCGACTAACTCGAGCTCGGTGGTCTTCGGCAGCTTCTCATCGTTAAGGTACGGCGTGTCGTAGAGTACCTCTTTGAGCCCAAAGAGGTGACGAGCACCCGGCACCACGGTGTAGAGCGAGCCCTCCGGCGCCAGCACGCGGGCAAACTCACGCTCGTTAAAGGGGGCAAAGAGCTCGGTCACCATATCGAAGGCGCCATCGGCCACGGGGATGTCCTTCATGTTGGCCACGAAGTAGGTCGCATCGCCGCGCTTGGCGGCCAGGCGCACCATCTCTTTGCCCAGGTCGAAACCGTAAGCATCCACGCCCGGCACCGCGCCCATGGCGCTGGTGTAGTAACCTTCGCCGCAGCAAATGTCGAGCAGCGTCATGGGGCCATTCGTAGACGCAGCACACCCAGACACCTGCTTGCGCACCAGCTCGATCATCGCATCGCGCAACGGCGCGTAGTATCCACGGTTCAGAAAGTCACGACGGCTGCGCGCCTGCGACTTGGGGTCACCCATGGAGTCACCGCTCTTGGACGAGCGCAGCAGATACAGATAGCCCTCGCGCGCACGGTCAAACCGGTGTCCGCTCGCGCATGCCGCACCGCGCTCATCGTCCACCAACGGCTCATGGCAAACGGGACACAACAACATGGCAACTCCTTAGCGCGAACAACACAACGCCCACCATTGTCGCACGCCTTCCCCACCTAGTCATTGGGGACGTTCTTAAATGATTAGCCGTTTAAGAACGTCCCCAATGACTAGTCGATTAGGAGTATCATCATCTGCGCAAATAAGCACGAAAGAGCATATTAGAGATTGAGAGCGTATGGCTGATACCGCATCTAAGCACATTGACATGATCACCGGCTCGCTGTGGCGAAATATTCCCCTGTTCGCCTTCCCCGTGGCCGCCACGAGCATCTTGGAGCAGCTATCGAACCTCATCGCCACGGTCATCATCGGTAATTTCTCGGGCGACCAGGGAACCCTCGCCATGGCGGCGGTCGGCTCCAATGTTCCGCTTACCAGTCTTATGCTCAACCTGTTTATTGGCATATCGCTTGGCTCCAACGTGGTCATCGCCAACGCTATCGGCCGCAACGATCAGAACATGGTCAAACGCGCCGTCCATACCTCGATTTTAATGGCGCTCGTGGGCTTTGTCGTCATCGCGCTGGGCGAGATCTTTGCCGAGCCCATGCTCGCCGCCCTCAACGTTCCCGCCGAAACCATGCCGCTCGCTTCGCTCTACCTGCGCGTCTTTTTGCTTAGCATGCCCTCGATCTTGCTCTACAACTTTGAGGCCGCGATCTTCCGCTCCGTCGGCATCACTCGCATGCCGCTGCAGGCGCTTGCCGTGTCCACCGTCCTCAACATTGGCCTGGATCTCATCTTTGTCCCCGTACTCCACTGGGGCGTCGCGGGCGTCGCCATCGCCACCGCCATCGCCTACACCGTCAGTGCCGCTACACTCTTTATCCGCCTGCTCAAGACCGACTCCGTCGTCCGCGTCACCCTACGCGACCTGGCTATCGACCCCGTCGCCCTCAAGCGCATCGTCAAGATCGGCCTGCCCGCCGGCATCCAAAGCGCCGTCTTTGCCGTCGCCAACATCATCATCCAGTCTGCCATCAACAGCCTGGGCACCGAGGTCATGGCGGCATCGAGCGCCGCCATGAGCCTGGAGTACGTGTGCTACAACCTGCTCAACAGCTTTAGCCAGGCTTGCACCACCTTTGTGGGACAAAACCACGGTGCCCGCCAGATCGACCGCTGCACCAAAACGCTCAAAGTCTGCCTGGTCGAAGGCGGTATCGTTGCACTCATCACAATTATCGTTATTGTCGGTCTGGGGCGCGAGATCCTATCGCTGTTCAACAGCGACCCCAACATCGTCTCGATCGGCTATATCCGCGTGTGCTCGATCTTCCCGGCGTACGCCTTTAGCATGTTCTACGAAAACATGTCAGGCTACCTGCGCGGCTTTGGCATCTCGCTCACGCCCGCCCTCATCACCATGATCTGCGTCTGCGGCATCCGCTTCTATTGGGTGTTCTGTGTGTTCCCGCACTTCCGCACCTTTGCGAACATCATGATGGTCTACCCCATCAGCCTGGGCACCACGGCATTCTTTATGGTCGTGGCGGTATTGCTCTGCCACCCGGCACGCACCTATCGCGCCACCAAAGCCAAAGCGACAGCCCGCTAAACACCGCACTCAACGCCACGCCAGTCATTAATTGACAATATGCGAGCTCATATAGTCGATAAAGCGCCTCGTGGCGATGGGCATGGTATCCCAGCTGCGCCAGGCGGCCACCACGTCGCGCGAGGGGGCATGCACGATGGGCCGCACACGAATATCGGCTCGCATGCCCTCCACAGTACGACGATAGAGCATGCTCACGCCTAGGCCCTCCTCCACCATCGCCATGATGGTGTAGTCATCGGTCACCTCACTCGTCACGTGCGGCGACAGCCCATGCGTTGCGAATGCATCGAGCACCAGACTCTGTTCGCCCTCATCCAGCAGCACAAACGGCTCGGACGCCAGGTCGGCAAGTGTCACCTTTTCCTTTGCCGTCAGCGGATGCTCGGCCGGCAACAATGCTACCAACTCGTCGTGATAGACGACGCGCTTCTCGAGCCCAGCGGTAAATCCGCGTGCCGTAAAACAAAAATCAACCACGCCATCGTGCACCCATTGAGCGTTGCGCGTGTAATCGCCCTGTTTGAGGGTGAAGCGTACGCCCGGGTGCAGCGCACCAAAGTCGCGGATCACACGCGGCAGCACGGTACGACTCACGTTAGTAAACGTCGCGATGCGAATATCGGTCGACGAAAGCCCCAGCAGCTCCTGGCGCTTGCCCTCGAGCTCGACCTCGGCGGTCACAATCTGGCGCAGGTACGGCAGATATTGTTTACCGTCGCGCGTAAGCGAAACGCCCTGCTTACCGCGCTCGATAAGTGTGGTGCCCAGCTCGCGCTCGAGCGCCTTGACGGCCTGGCTCACCGCACTTTGCGTATAGCCCAACTCGTCCGCCGCGGCCTTAAGACTGCCGCGATCGACCACCATACAAACAATCTGATACCGCGATGCCATCGTGCCTCCACATCAATGCAGCCGTAAAACGTTTTGCCAGGGTTTAATCTGTCACATTAGTATTTCTTAATCATACTGAAGATACATTCGCTTTACTACATCCAAATCTGGGAGCAGAATCCTTTGTGCGAAACCGTTCTGTAACAAAAGGAGTCCCATGGATCGCAAAAAAGCAATCGCGCTCTCATTTTCCGTTCCCGTCGCATGGGGCTTTTCGTATCCCCTCATGAAGATCGGCATGGACAGCATGAACGCCACGAGCATCGTCGCGCTGCGCTGTATCATCGCCTTTGCGGCTTGCCTGCTGCTCTTCCACAAGCACGCGTTGCGCATCAACCGTGACCTTATGGTCCGCGCCGCCATCATCGGCGCCATTATGGCAACCGAGCTCACCTGCATGTGCCTGGGCTCCAGCCTCACCTCCGCCTCCACTGCCGGCTTTTTGCAGAGCCTGACGGTCGTGATCGTGCCGTTTGCCAACGCCGCCCTGCTGCGCCGCGCACCCGAACGCAAAGTGCTCGTCGGCACTGCCATCGTCACCTGCGGTATGTTGCTGCTCTCGGGCGCCGACTTCACCAGCCTGAACCCGGGCGCGCTCATCATGTTGTTCTCCGCCTTTGTCTACGCCGGGCACATCATTGTCGCCAAGCGGTTTGTCGAAGAAGTCAATCCGCTTGCTCTGGGCGTTTGGCAGCTGGGCTTTGGCGGCTTGTTCTCGGGCATCGCCGCATTCACCTTTGGCGGCTTCACGCTTCCCAGTACGCCCAGCGAGATCGTGGTCGTCGTTGCGCTCGCACTCATCTGCTCTGCCTACGGCTTTATCACCCAGACGCTCGTGCAGCCCCACGTGCCTGCCGAGACCACCGGCTTCGCCTTCTCGCTCGAGCCAGTCTGCTCCGCCGTCTTCTCGTTCTTCCTGGTCGGCGAGGTCCTGAGCCCCATCGCCTTCTTTGGTGCCGCTCTCATCCTCACCGGCGTCATGGCGGCAACCGTGCAGCTCCCGCGCCTTCGCGCGCATGGACAGGCTCGCATGGCAGGAGCGCCCGAGCGCGTCTCGTAGACCCCGCTCCTTATGCAGCCCCGACATAAAGGTCTCCGGTGCGCCTTTACAATAGATACCAACAGAGCATCTGCCATAAAGGAGCCCCATGGACACCGCAACTCGCGACCGCAACATAACAACTTGGCTGGGCGATGCGCCGCAGCCGGTACGTGACACTACGAACCGGCTGCTCGAGCGCATCGCCCTTTTGCGTGCCGAGCAGACTATCTACCCGGCACAAGACGACATCCTCAATGCCCTCGCCTACACGCCGGCCGACCAGGTCAAGGTTGTCATCTTGGGTCAAGACCCCTATCACGGACCCAACCAGGCCATGGGGCTGTCGTTCTCGGTCCCCGCGACGCAAACCAAGTTGCCGCCGAGCCTGCGCAATATTTACAAGGAACTCAATGCCGATCTGGGCTACCCCATTCCCGCCACAGGAGACCTAACGCCATGGGCACAACAGGGCGTCCTGCTTCTCAACACTACGCTCACCGTGCGCGAGCATGCCGCGAACTCGCACGCCAAGCTGGGCTGGAGCACGCTCACCGACTACATTATCGAACGCTGCTGCCAGCTGCCCCAGCCGGTAGTCTTTTTGGCATGGGGCCGCTTTGCCCAGCAGATGGTCGAAGGTAAGCTCGTCGCAACTGGCACGGGCAAGGCAACCGACAAGTTCTGTCTGGCCTCCACGCACCCCTCGCCGCTTTCGGCCAACCGTGCCACGGCAGAACTCCCCGCCTTTATGGGGTCGCGCCCCTTCTCCGCTGCCAATCGGCTACTCGAACAGCACGGCTCGACCCCCGTCAACTGGACTTGCCTCGGCTAAAAATCGATACATCAAAAACGCGCCCGACGGCTTTCCATCGGGCGCGTTTCCTATTCGGGCCAAATAAATTGTGTGCGGCCGGCCTCGCCGCCATCAATCAGCAGGCTCTGCCCGGTCATAAACCGATTGGTCACGCCCACAAAGTAGATCCACTCGGCAATCTCTTGGGCGGTGGCCCAGCGTTTAAGCGGCGTGAGCTCCATAATCTGGTTCCACAGGTGCTCGTCTTCCATCACGCAACGGTTGAGCGGTGTGATAACGCCGCCCGGGTCCACACTGTTGGCGATGGCCTGCGGTGCCAAGCGGTTTGCAAGGTTCTTGGTATAGGCGATAACGCCGCCCTTGCTGGCGGCATAGGCGGGAAACTCCGATCCCGTATGCCCGCTCGCCGACCCCACATTGACCACGGATTTGATAGCCGGCGCCGGCTTGGCGGCAAGCCCCTCCCCCGCAAAGGCGTAGCGCTCGGTCACGTTGATGGTGCCATACAGGTTGGCGGCGATGTCGTCGGCCGAATCCTGCGTACCGGCAACGTTCACGATCACCTGAGGCTCAAGGTCGCCTGGAAACGAGTTAGGCTCGCGGGCATCAACAATCAGATGGCGGTAGCGCTCGTGTTCGATCGCCGCCGGCAGCAGATCAAAGCCCACGACCTCGTGGCCCTCGTCCAAAAAGCGCTGCACGCACGCGGCTCCGATACCGCCCGAAGCGCCCGTGATCAAAACCCGCATACTTGCTCCTTAGGCGGTTGCGTGGCGCTCGAGGTACTCGGAGCCCACATTCTCGCGCTCCCAGCCGCGCACGACCTTGTAGCCCACGGGGCTCAGGAAGACCTCGCACAGCAGCTCGGCAACAGCGCCGGTCAGCGAGCACATAAGGACCTGCACCCAGGTCCAACCAAAGAACGTGTGGCTCACCACAATGGCAAAGACCAGGTTGTCGATAAACTGGCCAACACCCGTGGACACATAGGAGCGGAAGGCGAAGCTCGCAAAGTTATTCTTTTTGAGCATACGGCCGAGCGACTGGTTGAGCGTGGAATTAACCACGGCAGAAACGAGCATTGCCAGCGAAGAGCCCAGCACCACGTACCAGGTGCCGCCGATGGTGGCGTTAAGGGCGGTGTTGACCTCGATCATGCCGGTGTCGTAGTAGGCGCCCCACATACCGGGCGTGAGCGAGCATGCCCAAAAGCACAGGCTCACGGCCAGGTTGACCAGCAGCGCGAGGATAGAGATTTTGATGGATGCCTTGGCGCCAAAGCGCTTGCAGATCATGTCCTGGCACAAAAACGAAACCCAGCTCACCACAAAGCCGCAATCGAGTGCCAGATACGGCAGGCTGATAAGCTCTTTGTTGGCCAGCAGGTTCATCATGATGACGCTCACGAAAAACAGCGAAACCGTTGCCGCGGGAATGCTCCGCAACAGGACTTTATAGTCCTCCATGACCTTCTTGATCATTATGTACTCCTTTGGTTTTAGGTTTAACGAGCAGGATATCGGACCCGAACTGCTCGGACGCCCCGGTCTTGAGACGACGGTGGGTATGATAGCCGCTCACGCGGCATCAGGCAAGCAATCGGCGCGGCGGCCCCGCAGGGCCACCGCACTGGTGCGTTAAAAGGCTACGTTGCCAAACTCCGACAGGATAAGGTCGGGATTGTGGTCGGTTGCCCAATCCACGTTCCACGGACTCGTGAACAGCAGCAGCTTACCGCCGCGCATGTCCTCGACACGCAGCGTGTCGCGCGTGAGCGAAAGGCCCGGGATATCGATGGTATCGGGGTCGTTCTGGATCCAGCGAATGTCCGTATAGGGCAGCGGTTGGCGACGAACCTCAACACGGTACTCGGCCTTGAGGCGGCGCTCGAGCACCTCAAACTGCAGCACGCCGACCACGCCCACGATGACGCTCTCCATGCCGGCACCAAGCTCGCGGAAGATCTGGATGGCACCCTCCTGGGCAAGCTCCTCCATACCCTTGACGAACTGTTTGCGCTTGAGCGTATCGACCTGCGTAATGCGAGCGAACATCTCGGGGGCAAACGTCGGGATCTGCGGGTACTGCACGTGGCGCTTGCCGGAGCACACAGTGTCGCCGATGCTAAAGATACCCGGGTCGAACAGGCCCACGATATCGCCCGCGTACGCCTCGTCCACGATGGCGCGGTCATCGGCCATCATCGAGGTACCCGTGGCAAGCTTAAGCTTGCGGTTGCCCTGCACGTGGAAGGCATCCATGCCGCGCTCGAACTTGCCCGAGCAAATGCGCACAAAGGCGATGCGGTCGCGGTGGTTCTTGTCCATGTTGGCCTGGATCTTAAACACAAAGCCGCTAAAGTCGTCGCGACAAGGATCGACCGGCTCGCTGGTGAGCGTATCGGTATAGGCGCGCGGCGTCGGGGCCAGACGCAGGAACTCCTTGAGGAAGGGCTCCACACCAAAGTTGGTGAGCGCCGAGCCAAAGAACGCCGGGCTCAGCTTGCCGCAGGCCACGGCATCCAAGTCGAGCTCGTCGCCGGCGCCATCGAGCAGCTCGATATCGTCCATTAGGTTCTTATGGTTCTCCTCGCCGATGAGCTCATCCATGGCGGGGTCGCCCAGCTCGGCCTCGACCTCGGCGACCTTCTTGGTGGCGTTGGCGTGACCATCGCCCTCAAAGGCGATAACGCGACGGGTCTGACGATCGAACACGCCGCGGAAGTTACGACCGCTGCCGATCGGCCAGTTCATGGGATACGTATTGATACCCAGGACATTCTCGATCTCTTCCATGAGCTCAAACGGGTCGCGAGCCTCGTGGTCGAGCTTGTTCACAAAGGTGAAGATGGGAATATGACGCAGCGTGCAGACCTTAAAGAGCTTTTTGGTCTGGGCCTCGACGCCCTTGGCGCCGTCGATGACCATGACAGCGGCGTCGGCGGCCATAAGGGTACGGTAGGTATCCTCCGAGAAGTCCTGGTGGCCGGGGGTATCGAGGATGTTGACGCAGGCGCCGTTGTAGGTAAACTGCAGCACCGAGGAGGTAACGGAAATACCGCGCTCCTTCTCGATGTCCATCCAGTCCGAGACGGCATGCTTGGCCGAGCTCTTGCCCTTGACCGAGCCGGCGGTCTGGATGCTGCCGGTATAGAGCAGCAGCTTCTCGGTAAGCGTGGTCTTACCGGCGTCCGGGTGGCTGATGATCGCGAATGTGCGGCGCGACGAGATTTCATCCGACAGGCTTGCCATGCGGATCCTTTCTTGCATTAAGTGCATTACGTCGATGTAACCGTACTATTGTAGCCGCGAAATATCGGCATAGGGCACCTATCAGGACAAATTCATCAGTTGGGGCCTAGGGTAGCAGTCGATGGCGACACTCCGCAGCAGTTTGTCTCGATCCGTAACACCTAGACGGTTTTTGAACCTCTACCTGTTATAGATTTAGACAAACAGGTGGACGTCCCAGAAAGATCTCGGTCTGTAACATCTGGCCACTCAAAACGGGTCCATCTGTTACAGATTGAGATATAAGGATAGACGGGCGGCCAATGTCTCGATCTATAACATCTAGCAGCCAAAATCTTCTCCAGTTGTTACAGATTGAGATGAATGAACGAGCGGACAATCCCTATTTACCTCTTGCATAACTGTATATAGTGTATATATACTGTGCTTACCGGTTATATACACGTGTAGCCCATCAGCTAAGGAGCCGCTGTGGACATCATCCTATCCAATTTGAGCGACAAGCCCATCTACGAGCAGATATCCTCGCAAGTCAAAGCTCAAATCCTTTCGGGCACGCTCGCTGCGGGAGCAAAACTCCCCAGCATCCGTGCGCTCGCGAGCGACCTAGGCGTGAGCGTCATCACCACCAAGCGCGCCTATGCCGACCTGGAGCAGCTTGGGTTTATCTGCACCGTGCAGGGCAAGGGCTGCTTTGTCGCCGAGGGCAACCAAGAACTCTTGCGCGAAAACCAGCTCTGCCATATCGAAGAGCTGCTTGCGAAAGCGGCAAGCCAAGCCGAAGTCTTGGGCGTCACGCGCGACAAGCTGCACGAAATGCTCGACCTGGTAGCCCCCGAAACCATGCAGTAGCCATCTGCAAGAAAGGCTATACCATGCAAAACTTGCTAGAACTCAAAGGCATCTCACGCCGTGTGAGCGACCGTTTTTCGCTGCGTGATGTCACGCTCGCTGTGGAGCCCGGCCAGATTGTCGGCTTTGTGGGTGCCAACGGTGCCGGCAAAACAACGACGATTCGAGCCGCGCTTGGGCTTATCAAACTCGATGCCGGCGAGGTGCACCTGTTTGGGCAGCGCTGTGGCGCCGACGCACCCGGTGAAGCGCAGCGCTGCTTGCGCACCCGTGTCGGTCTCGTGCTGGACACGTGTCCTTTCCCTTCCACACTCAAGGTGACCGAAGTTGAGGCACTCGTAAGCCCGGCGTACCCCGCCTGGATCCATGGCACCTTCACTAGCCTCATAGACCGATTTGGCCTCGATCCCAAGACAAAGGTCAAGGACCTCTCCCGCGGCATGGGCATGAAACTTCAGCTTGCCTGCGCACTCAGCCACAAGGCCAGGCTGCTCGTTTTGGATGAAGCCACCGCGGGCCTCGACCCCATGGCACGCGAGGAGCTGCTCGATGAGCTGCTTACCTTTGTCGCCGACGGCCAGCACAGCGTGCTGCTCTCGAGCCACATTACGTCCGACCTCGATCGCGCTGCCGACCGCGTCATCTGCATCGATAATGGCTCGATTATTTTTAACCTGCCGCGCGAGGACATTACCGACCGCGCCGGCATCGCCCACTGCACTCAGGCACAGGCCACCGAGCTTATGGCTTGCGTCGAAGGTGCCCGTGCCG